>JBIOYQ010000088.1:0-19364 GCA_044870295.1 Actinomycetota bacterium | reverse complement strand
GCCCTGCGGTACGGAACACCCGACCAGGAGTGGGTGGATCGGATGACGCTGTCAGAGGCCAGGGGCTACCTGGAGGAGGGGTCGCACTTCGCCAAGGGCAGCATGGCGCCCAAGATCGAGGCGGTCGTGCAGTTCCTTGAGCGGGGAGGCGGCGAGGCCATCATCACCGACCCGGAGAACGTCGAACGCGCCCTGGCCGATGACACGGGGACCCGCATCGTCGCTGGATGATCAGGACAGCAGGGTCAACAGCCCCCACACCGCCAGGACCGTGCCGACAACCATCGCGGCCCGGGCCACGTCGCGCTGACGGGACGGTGGGGACAGCTCCCGGTACCGGCGAACCAGCTCGACGAAGGCCAGGGCGACGACCTTCGGCTTCATGCCGGTCGGCGTGCCGGCGGTGCGGGGATGGTGCGAGACCTCGACCTCGGAGATCGCCCGCCCGGCGTGGCTGAGCTTCACGATCAGCTCCGTGCTCACCATGGCCCCATTGGACCGCAGATCGATGCTGTCAAGGGCCGCGCGGCGGAATAGCTTGAAGCCGCAGTTCACATCGCGGATGGAAACGCCGTAGAGAGCGCGCACCAGGAGGTTCCAGAGGCCGGACACCACCCGGCGAATGAGAGGATCGTTCCGGCTGGATCGGTACCCCACGACGACGTCCGACGTCTCGAGACGAGGGAGGAGCCGGGAGATCTCCTCGAGGTCGAACTGCCGATCGGAGTCGGTGAACAGGATCACGTCCATCTGAGCCGCCCGCAAGGCGGTGCGCACGGCCGCTCCGTATCCGCGGTTCCGGGGGTGCCGCACGACGCGGACGGACCCAACGCTGGATGCCTCCGCCGCGGTTCGATCGGCCGAACCGTCGTCGACCACGACGACCTCGTGCCGGGTTCCATACCGTTCGGCGACGCGCAGCGCCTGCCGGACGGTGGAACCGATGTTGGCTTCCTCGTTGTAGGCGGGCATCACGATCGACAGCGGCACGCGGGCAACGCTCGACGGACGGTTCGCCCCGGTGTCCATGGGTTTCATCCCTACCCATCTGGTATCCGTCTCATTCGATGCAAGCACAATGGCCAACGGTTTGACCCGGCGCGGACAAGGGAAGCAAGCTGTCCACGTAACGAGGGAGGGCGTCGCTGACATCGGTCATGGCTCGGCGGCTCGAGGCGATCGGCAGCCGCTTCGCCGCCAGTCGCATGGCACGACGACCATGGATGGCTGCCGCGGCCGGTCCCGCGCTGATCATCGTTGCCACGTTGGTGGTGATGCGCCACTACGCCTTCGAACCGCGCATGGAAGGCGGCGACATGACCACGTACTGGCTTCCCTTGCACTGCTTCATGGGCAAGGCGCTGCGCGCGGGCCACATCCCGGGCTGGGACCCCTTCGCCATGAGCGGCATGCCCTTCGCTCCGGATCCGCAGGCCGGCTGGCTCTCCATCCCCGCCATGGCCATGTTCACCGCGTTGCCGTGCGGGGTGGCGATCCGTTGGCTGGCGGTCCTGCTGGTGGCCGGAACCGGGCTGGGGATGTACTGGTTCCTGCGGGGCGAGGAATGCTCACGGCCGGCGGCGACGATCGGGGGAACGGTGTTGGCGCTCGGCATCGGTGCCTCGGGGATGGCCGTGACCTATCGGTTCGCCGGCGCGATTGCGTTCACGACGCTGCTGCTGGGAGCAATGGCGCGCCTGTTCCGGGCGAGCCGATGGTCCGCGAGGGTCGGTTGGGTGATCGTGGGGGCGCTGGCCTTCGGTCAGCTCGCCGCCGCCTACGTCGGGATGGGGTTGATCGTCGGAACCGGGACCGTGGCCGCGTACGTCGTGGTGCTCCTGGTCTCCCGGCTTCGGTCCCGGCAGCTGAGCCTGCGGAGCGCAGCGGCCATGGTCGGGGTGGTGGTGGTCGCCCTCGCGCTGGTCAACGCGGCCTATTTCCTCCCTCGGCTCCTCTACGCCTCTCGGATCAACGTCAGCCTTGGATACGGGACGCTGAGCCGGCTGGCCCAGGCCTACCTCGGGAAGCGGCCCGACTTTCCCGGGAACGGGGCGAGCCCCGCATGGCCCCTGAACCTCTCGCTGGTCCCCGGCCGGTATCTGGGGGGCGTCCTCGTATTCGTGTTCGCGGGGTTCTGGTCGAAGCGTCGCGGCGTGGTCTGGGCGTTCGCCGCGGTCGGTCTGATCTGTTATCTCGCGAGCCTGCAGGTCGTCGTGGAGCACGTTCCAAGGTCTCTGTGGTCGATCGGGATCGTCGACCAGTACCTGCATCGACCGCACCGGCTGACGTTCGGCGTCTTCATCCCGATCGCGGTCCTGGCCGCCGCCGGCATCGAAGCGTGGCGCGAGGCGGCGTCGCTTCGAACGAGGATCCTGATGCTCGCGCCGGGGCTGGCCGTCTGGTTGCTCCTGCCGCTCGGTCTCGACGCGCCCCCGCGACGGTTGCTCTTCGTGACCTTGGGCGCCGTGGTCGCGGTCGCGTGCCTGGCCGGCGCTCGCAAGGTCCCCGCTCTGGCCCCGGCTCTGGTGGCTGCCCTGGCCGCCTTCGTCGCCCTGGAGCTGGTGGCCAGCACGGCCTTCACACGGCCCACCATGACCTTCGAGCCGGTCTCCCGGCTCATCCGGCGTCTGACCTACCCGGGGGTTGACGCCGACGCGTACCTCACTCCCAGTCCCATCGTCCGAGCACTGCAGGCAGGCGGTGGAGGGAGATACATGACGTTGGGGAAGAGCGTCGCGTACCCCAGCCTCCAGATGAACCAGGGCATGTTGTTCGGGATCGAATCCACCGGCGGATACCTGTCGGTGCAGCTCCGTCGATATTGGCTGTTCGTCCGAGCGCTGTCGGACACGCGGCAGAGCCGGCAATACGCCTTCTTCCGGCATCCTCCACCCGTCGTGCTCGACGTCCTGCAGGTGGACTGGTTCGTGGTGCGGACCGCCCGGGCGGATGCGGTCGACCCCGGGTCCACCCTGGTCGCCAGGGACGGGCAGTGGCTGCTGTTCCGTCGCCCCGAACCGGTCCCACGGGCATCGCTGGTGTACGACTGGCGGGTCGTCCCCGATGCGGACCGAGCCCTCCAAGCCGTGGCGGCGGCGTCCTTCGACCCCGGCCAGGCCGTGCTCGAGGAGGACCCCGGCATCGTGCCCTCGACGCCATCGTCGACCGCCGGCACCGCCACCTACGTCGGTCTCGGGGCACAGGCCGCGCGCGTGGACGTCGACGCAGCGGCGCCGGCGATCGTGCTGGTCCGGAACGTGTACGACCCGAACTGGAAGGCGACCGTGGACGGCCGCCCCGTGACGCTGCTCGCGGTCGACTCGATCGACCAGGGTGTGGCGGTCCCGGCCGGACAGCACGTGGTGAGTCTCCGGTACGACGATCCCTCGGTCGGGTACGGGCTCCTGCTGTCGCTCGTGGCCTTGGTCGTCCTGTGCCTGGCGGTGGTGTGGCTCCGCCGACGGGAGGCCGATCGGGCCCGCCCATCCTCCTCTCCTAACATGTGGAGTGACGAGCGGTAGGCTCATCGGGTCCGAAAGGGGGGTCCGGTCCATGCGTGGGCGGTTGGCGGCTTGGAGCGTGGTGATCACGATCCTGGTCGCGTGCGGTGGGAGCGAGCCGATCACCGGCTCGCCGAACACCGTCACCACGACGGTTCCGCTCACCTCGTTCTCGGCCATCCAGGCCAGCGCGTCCTTCGAGGTGAACGTGACGATCGGCCCGTCCCCTCAGGTGGTCCTGCGCGTGAACGAGAACCTCCGCAACCGGGTGGACGTCTCGGTGAGGGACGGGACCCTTCGACTCGGCCTCAAGCCCGGCACGAGTGTTCAGGGCGCCATGTTCCAGGCCGAGGTGACCGCACCCGAGCTGACGAGGGTCGAGGCCGCCGGCGCCGCGCACGTTCACTTCCTCGGCACCCTGACCGGCCAGGACCTCGAACTGGCCATCTCCGGTGCGAGCGGGTTCGATGGAACGCTGTCGGGCGGATCGGTGACGGCGGACCTCTCGGGTGCCTCGCTGCTGATCCTGGCCGGGTCCGTCCAGGGTCTGCAGGTCACCGCGAGCGGCGCCAGCCAGGTCAACGCGGGGCAGCTCGCGATCGGCGACCTGACCGTCGAACTTTCCGGCACGTCGCAGGGGGTCGTGGGTGAGACGAAGGTGATCTCGGCGCAGCTCTCGGGCGCGTCCGTGCTGGTCTACCAAGGGACGCCGAGCTTCACCAAGAAAGAGGTCTCGGGGGACTCGACGATCGAGCAGGCCTAGCTGTCAGCTCGTCTTGACGCTGGCGAGCTCGATCCGCTCGTCGCCGCCGGTCACGTCCATCTCCAACACCTCGCCGACGCCCTTCACGTAGAACTTGGTGGTCAGGACGTCCGGCTCGAGCGGGGTCCATTCCGCGGTGACCAGCGTGTTCTGGAAGGACCCATACGGGACCTGCACCTTCCCCAACTGGTGGAGCACCACGAAGCGATCCTCGGCCTGGCCCGCCAGGTACTCCTGCTGGAAGGACATGCCCTGCTGGGGGTCGGCCGGCATGAAGATCCCGGGGACCGCCCCATCGACTCCAGCTTGCCAGGAGCCAGTGGTGCTGGTGACCTCGCCCTTGGCGTTGAGCTCGGCAGTCCCCTCGCCGAAATACCAGACGTTGCCGTTGACGTCCTGTACGTACCAGTCCTCCGTCCGCTCCGCGAGCTTGCCGTCGAGGGTCAGCGTGTCCTTGACCGTCACGCAGCGGATGCCGTTGATGACCTTGGTATCACTGGTGACCTCGACCACGTCAACGGCAGCCTTGCCGTCTCGGATCCCGTGATAGGTCAGGGTCGTTCCGGGGATGAACGGGAGCCAGGGATTGTCGATCCGGTCGACGAAGTTCGCCTGCACGATGGGGAGGTCGGCAGGGTTGGTCGAAGCGGGCGAGGGGGTCACGCTCCGCGCGGCCGAGCCGGCCGAGGTGATGGGGGAAGCCGGTGAGGCCTGGCTGGACGTCGCGCTCTTCGTGCACGCCGCCAGGACTGCCAGGACCACCGCGAGACCGACCTTCCGTAGCATGGGATCCTCCTTCCGCTTACGTGGGGAGGAGCCTCTGACCGTGATGTGAGGAACCGATGAGAAGCCGAGCGCCACTCATCGGATTCTCAGACTGGTGCCACTACCTTTCCACATGGAGGTCTCCGTGCGGATCTTGGTGGTCGAGGATGCAACCAGGATGGCCACGCTGCTCCGTCGCGGCCTGGAGGAGGAGGGGTACGCCGTCGACGTGGCGGCGTCGGGAAGCGAAGCGGTCGGTCTGTCGAGGCGGGTCGCCTACGACACCGTGGTGCTCGATGTGATGCTGCCCGACATCGACGGCTTCGACGTCTGCCGGAGGATCCGGGCAGAGGGCAGCCGCATCCCCGTCCTCATGCTGACGGCCAGGGATGCCGTGAAGGACCGGGTGGCCGGTCTGGACGCCGGCGCCGACGACTATCTGACCAAGCCGTTCTCCTTCCAGGAGCTGTTCGCACGGGTTCGCGCGTTGATCCGGCGCGGGCCGACCGAGCGGCAAGCCGTTCTCTCGGTCGGCGACCTCGTGCTGGACCCGGGCAGCCATCGCGTCCATCGGGGCGACACGGAAGTCCGTCTCACCCCGAAGGAATTCGCGCTCCTCGAGTACTTCATGCGCAACGCCGGGTTGGTGCTGTCACGGATGCAGCTGATCGAACACGCATGGGACTTCGCCTACGAGGGAGACTCGAACGTTCTGGACGTATACGTGCGCTACCTTCGAGAGAAGATCGACCGCCCGTTCGGCCAGGTCTCCGTGGAAACGGTCCGAGGGATCGGCTACCGACTGCGAGACGAGCATGGTGCGCATGCTTCCCATTAGGGTTCGGCTCACCCTGCTGTTCGCCGTGGGGTCGGCGATCGTCCTGGCCGGGGTGGGAGCCTTCGTGTACGCGCGCATGGGGGCCGACCTGCTGGTCGGGGTCGATGCGAGCCTCAGCGCCCAGGCGGGCGCCTTCGCCACCGCGGTCCGGCAGGCGAACGGGCCGGTGGGGCTGGATCGCGGAATCTTCGTCGGCTCCGATGAGGAGTTCGTCCAGATCGCCGACGCGTCGGGTCGGGTCATCGAGTCCACCAAGGGCGTGGCCTCGGTCGCCGCCCTTCCGCCCGGCGTCATCCGGTCCGTGGCCGGCAGGACGTTCCTCGACACCCGCGTCCCGGGGATCGAGAACGTGTCCCGGCTGGTGGTGCAGCCCCTCGACGATGAGGGCCGGCGGGTGTTCTTGGTCGTCGGCATGTCGTTGCAGGACCGGGCGGACGCGCTGGTCCAACTGGCGGTCCTGCTCGGGATCGGCGGCCCCGTCGCTCTCGCGCTGATGTCCTTCGGAGCCTGGGCCCTGGCGGGGGCGGCCCTCCGGCCGGTGGAACGGATGCGTCAGGAGGCCGAGGCCATCTCGCGGCTGGAGCCGGAGCGGCGCCTGTCGGTCCCCGACCAGGACGACGAGATCTCCAGGCTCGGCGCCACGCTCAATGCCATGCTCGACCGGATCGATCAGTCCTTCGAAGCGGAGCGCCGGTTCCTGGACGACGCCAGCCACGAGCTGCGGACTCCGCTGTCCGTCCTCAAGGCCGAGCTCGATCTGGCGGTGATGCGCGAGCGCACCCCGGAGGAGTTGCGGGCCACCGTCGAGCACGCGGCCGTGGAGACCGATCGCGTGGTCCGGTTGGCCGAGGACCTGTTGGTCCTGTCGCGGGCCCATCGCGGGCGTCTCCAGATCCATCGCGCCGATGCCTCCATCGGTGACCTCGTACAGGAGGCATGCGACCGGCACCGTGCCCGGGCGATGGCGGCGGGTGTTCGGATCGAGGCGACCGCCGCCGGTGGCCTCGGGACGGTCGACCCGTTGCGGGTGCGCCAGGCCCTCGACAACCTGCTCGACAACGCCCTGCGCCACACGCCGCCCGGCGGGGTGGTCAGCGTGGCCGCCGCGAGGCAGGACGGCGCGGTCACGTTCGTGGTGGACGACTCCGGCCCGGGGTTTCCGCCGGAGCTCCTCGACCGGGCGTTCGTCCCCTTCTCGAGGGGAGCGAGCGCCGACCGGGACGCCTCGGGCGGCGCCGGGCTGGGGCTGGCCATCGTGCAGGCGATCGCCGCCGGGCACGGCGGCACCGTGTCCGCGACCAACCGATCCGAGGGCGGAGCCCGCGTGACCCTGTCGTTGCGCGACGGCTAAGCTTCGGCGCCCCGGCGGCTCCGGACCTCGATCATCCCCTCACGGACTCGGACGTCGAAGCCGGGCTGCGGCGCCGTGGCGGGTCCACGAACGACCGAGCCGTCGTCGAGGCGGAACGTGCTGAGGTGCCACGGGCACGTCACGGTGTCCTCATCGACCCGACCCTTGTGGAGCGGGCCGCCGCGATGGCTGCAACGGTTGGCGAGCGCATGGACGCTGCCGTCGGTTCGCAGCACGAACACGTCGACCCCCGAGACGGTGACCCGGCGGGGGCGCCCTTCCACCAGCTCGGCGTCGGCCAGGGCGGGGGTCCAGTCCTCGACCGGCCGGTCGAACGCTGTCTGATCGACGCCGACCCCGAGGCGATAGCTGAGATGGCCTCCGAGGAAGCCCGCCGCAGTCGAGACCGCTGAGGCGACCATGCCGATCGCAACGCCCGCACCGCGATGGCCGGCTTTGCGCGCCAGCCAGGAGGCGCTCCACAGGGCCAAGCCGCCCACGTTCGCTGCGGCGTGGGCAGTGGCGATGCTCCGCTCCTGATCGTCGACGATGTCCGTGAGCTCCGAGAGCCCGGTGAGCGCCGTCGGGATGGCGGACAGGATCCCCACCCCGACCAGCGTGTCCGCCCCGGCCCGCGATCGCTCGCCACCGACCAGGTCCAGGACCGCCGCGCTGGTCCAGGCCCCGATGGTCACGTCGGTGAGCATCGGATGCGTCGGGTGGGCCATCCACGTTCCGGCCAGCAGGTCCTTGAGCCGGCCGCGCTTCACGAATCGGTAGAAGGTGTTGCTCAAGCTGCGGCCGAGCGCGTTCAACCGCCCTGAGGCGCCCAGCGCGTCCACCAGCGGTTCGGTCAAGGCGGGGACGGGCCAGGGGGATCGTGGGCCGTTCATCCACCCCTATGTACCCAATTCGTCCGCAGCATGAATGCGACCTGCGTGGGTACGTAGCAGGGGATCGAAAGGAGGGCGACATGGCCCAGGCAGAGTTGGACGCCAGCGAGGGCTGGTGCTGCGATGGTCGAACCTGGAAGGAGCACGCCGACGTAGACGGGGAATGCTGTCAGGCGAAGGGCACGCAGATCGAGCAACTTCCGCCTGAGGGTCAGCAGCAGGCCCGCGAGCGCCTGGCCCAGGCGGGCGGCGGCTAAGCCGCCGCCGCCGCCGGCGCCGGTTCCTCCCTAGACGGCCCGGCGATATCGCCACACGGCCAGCGGCGCGAACGCGGCCACGATCGCGGCCATCCACACCACGGCCTTGGTCACGATGGACGCGGCCGGCCCGCCGAGCACCAGCACCCGGACCGCCTCGACCGTCAGTGACACCGGCTGGTTGCGGGCGAACGCCTGGAGCCACCCCGGCATCGAGCTCAGGGGGACGAACGCCGACGAGGCGAACACCAGCGGGGCCAGGACGGGGAAGGCCGCAGCCTGCGCGGATTCGGGGTCGGCCACGATCAGCCCCACGGCGGCGAAGATCCACGCCATCGAGTAGCCGAACAGCAGGACCAGCAGCACGCCTCCGAGGAACGGCACCACCCCGTTGTGGATGCGGAAGCCCACCAGGAAGCCCACGACCACCATCAAGGCCACGACGAAGACATTCCGGACGAGATCGGCGATGGTCCGCCCCGCCAGCACGGCCGACCCCGCCATGGGGAGGGAGCGGAATCGTTCCATCAACCCGCTCTTGAGGTCGGCGGCCAGCCCGATGGCGGCGGCCAGTGAACCGAACACCACCGTCTGCACGAAGATGCCCGGCATCAGGAAGTCGACGTAGGGGAAGGGCCCCGGCACGCGAACCGCGCCGCCGAATACGTATCGCCACAGCAGCACGAACAGCACGGGCTGGATGGTGGAGAACACCAGGAGCTGCGGCACCCGCTTGTAGGCGATCAGGTTGCGAACGGCCACGGCATACGTGTCGTGGGCCGCACCGACCACCCTGGCGACGCCGCGGCGGGGCCGTATGGTCGGGATGGTGACGGTTGCCGCGCTCATCGGGCTCCTGCCTTCGCCATCTCACGCCGGTTGGGTTCCGGCTCTGCCTCGACGTGCTTGCCGGTCAGCGCCAGGAAGACGTCGTCCAGGCTGGGGTCGCGCACGGTGAGCGTCACCGGGGTCAACCCGTTCGAGTCGAGGGTGCGCAGGACCTCGATCAGGACGCTCGCTCCCTCCTGGAGCGTGACGCGCAGGATGGTGCCGTCGGACTCCGCGTGGCCGCCGCGCATGGTGGAGAGGAGCGCCACGCCCCGCTCGACATCCTGCTCGGAGCTCATACCCAGCTCCGCGACGGTGCTTCCAAGCCGGGACTTCAGCGCCCTGGGGGTGTCGTCGGCGATCACCTGCCCCTTGTCGATGACCACGATGCGGTCGGCCAGCCGGTCGGCCTCCTCGAGGTATTGCGTGGTGAGCAAGACGGTGGTCTGATCGGCGACCAGCTCGCGGATCACGTTCCACAGTTCGTTGCGGCCTTCGGGGTCGAGGCCCGTGGTCGGTTCGTCCAGGAACAGGACGGGAGGTCGGTGCACCAGCGCGGCGCCTACGTCCAGTCGCCGACGCATCCCGCCCGAATAGGTTCGCACGGGGCGCTCGGCGGCGTCGGCCAGGCCGAACCGCTCCAGGATCTCGGAGGCGCGAGTCTCGACGAGCCGGTGGGGGAGTTGCGTGAGCCACCCGATCATGCGGAGGTTTTCCCGGCCGGTCAGGTTCGGGTCGACCGCGGCGTTCTGGCCCGCCAGCCCGATCACGTACCGAACGGTCTCGGCCTCGCGCACGACGTCGTACCCGAGCACCTCGGCTCGGCCGGCGTCCGGGCGGATGACGGTGGCAAGGATCCGGACCGCGGTGGTCTTGCCCGCGCCGTTTGGGCCCAGGAGGCCGAGGACCGTGCCGGTTGGCACCTTGAAGTCGATGCCGCTGAGGGCCGTGACCTCGCGGAACCGCTTGGCCAGGCCCTCCACGAGGATCGCCGTGTCAGTCATGCGAGGCATCCTCGCACAAGTACTTGGAACATGTCAAATGTTGGAAGACTGGAAATGTCCGTGGCTTCGGCGTATCATCGGAGACGATGGGAATGGTTCGATCTCGTGCGAAGAAGGCCATCGCCTCCGACGTGTGGCGGCTGGTGCTGGAGTGCTCGATGTCCCAGTTCGGCAAAGCCTCCGGCATCCTGCAGCGGCTCGGGCTGACGCCCGGACATATGAAGCTGCTCATGCACCTGGAGGAGGGGGACGGACGGGCCATGGGGTCGCTGGCCCAGTCGCTGGGGTGCGATGCCTCCACCATGACGTGGCTGGTGGACCGGTTGGAGGAACGTGGCCTGGTGGAGCGCAGGATGCTCCCGTCCGATCGCCGGGTGAAGGCCGTGGCGCTGACCTCCCGTGGGGTCGAGATGAAGGCACGGCTGACCGAGCGGCTGTACGAACCACCTCCGGTGCTCCTGAGCCTGGACCGCGATGCGCTGGAGGGGGTCAGGGACGTGCTGTCGGCCGTCCGGGACGCGAGTCGCGCATCGGATGGAGAGCACCTACAGGCGGCCGGAGGCAGGGCCTAGGCCGACTCAGCCGTCCTGATGCATCCACGGGGTGAACGTCACCCCGGCCAACAGACCTTCCGGACTGAGCAGGTGCGACGTGGTCTGGCCCCAGGGCTCCATCTTGGCGCCGCTGAGGAACCGATAGCCCGCGGCCTCAAGCTCCGACACCGCCTCTCCGACGGCTTCGGCCGATTCGACGTCCAGCTCGATCCAGGCCTGAGGGACGGGGATGTCCTCGGGCCACGTCTCCGTTCCGAAGCAGGTGGCCGCCGCCTGGTTGAGCGGCCACAGCGCGAAGGCCTTCACGCCGGCCAGGTCGTCGTTGGTCCAGTAGCTCGGAGCTGCCTCCTCGAGCTCGATGCCGAGTCCCTGGCCCCAGAAGGCTCGGCCGGCCTCGACGTCACGGACGATCGGTCCGAACCCGGCGACGAAGCTGATCTTCATTCGACTGCACGTTTATCAGACCTGGCTCCGCTTGACAGGTGCGATGTGTTGCGATATATCGTGAGCCATAGAAGAGCTATCGCAAGACGTAAGGAGGTTCGGGATGCGTGAAGCACATCGGAAGGCTCACGAGCGGCACCATCACGAAGGTGGGCGGCCGCCGTGGGGCAGGCACGGCCGTGAGCGTTGGTTCGGTCCGGGATGGGGCGGCGGGCGGCGCGCTCGGCGCGGTGACGTCAGGACCGCTCTCCTGGCCATGCTCGACGAGCGGCCCATGCACGGCTACGACCTGATCCAGGAGCTCGAGCAGCGTTCTGGCGGAGCCTGGCGACCGAGCCCAGGCTCGATCTATCCCACGTTGCAGATGCTCGAGGAAGAGGGACTGATCAGTGGGGAGGATCAAGACGCCAAGCGCGTGTTCTCGTTGACCGGAGCGGGAAAGGCCGAGCTCGAACAGCGCCGCGAGCGCGACGGCGGGGCCGCGCCATGGGAGGCGGCGTCGTTCGACCAGGCCGTGAGCCAGCTCCGCGAGTCCATGTTCGGTTTGGGGGCGGCGGCCATGCAGGTCGGCCGGACTGGCTCCGAAGCCCAACAGAAGAAGGCCGCGGAGGTCCTGGCCGAGGCTCGAAAGCAGCTCTATCGCATCCTTGCCGAGGACTGAGGGGATTCGGTCTCGACCGATTGCCCTCAGCTGAACCAGTCACGAAGGGGTGGGCTGGCTCCGAGGACCGAGAAGTCGCCGTCCTCGCCGATCGCGCGGGCCGCGGACGCCAATGCGTTCACGGCGACCCAGGTGAGCCCTCCCCCGACGCTCACCCGCTGCGCCCCGGCCTCCACGAGGTCGGACATGGACATCCCGGAGCGAGCCAGCACGTTGACCGGCTTGGAAACCGACGTGCACACAGCGCGGATCTCCTCCATGGTCTGGAGCCCCGGCGCGTACAGGACGTCGGCCCCGGCCGCGTCGAACGCCTGGAGCCGCGCGATGGTGTCGCCCAGGTCCGGGTTGCCGCGGATGTGGTTCTCGGCCCGCGCCGTGAGGGTGAAGGGGAACGCCAGAGCGTGGGCGGCCTCTGCCGCGGCGGCGACCCGCTCGGCGGCGTGCGCCCGTTCGTACAGATGCCCGCCCGGGTCGTAGTCCTCGATCGAGCCGCCCACGGCCCCCGCCTCGGCGATGCGCCGGATGGCCCCCGCAGTACGCTCGGGGTCCGGGCCATACCCGTTCTCCAGGTCGACCGACACGGGCAGATCGGTGGCTCCATTCAGCATCGCGACGTGCGCGGCCACCTCTTCCAGCGTGGTCGAGGCATCGAGGCGGCCCAGCGTGAAGGCGAACCCGGAGCTGGTCGTGGCCAGCGCCTTGAAGCCGAGCGCTTCCAGGACCCGCGCCGAACCGGCGTCCCATGGGTTCGGAATCACGAACGGGTCGCCATGGTGGAGCGCCTGGAATGTTGCCGCCTTCTCCCCCTGCGTGGTCATTCCGGCATCCCTATCACGGATCGTGTCTACGTGGAGCGGGACCCGACCAGCTTCCTCAGCGTGGCGGGATCTCCTCGCCAGTGCTCTGCCACGACGTCGGCGCCGGCCTTCCGGAGGAGGTGCCGAAGGATGAGCGCAGCCACCACGGCGTCGTCCAGCGGTCCCAGGAACGGGATGAACTCGGGAATGAGATCGATGGGGGAGGCGATCCACAGCCCGCCCATCACCAGGAGCGCCTTCGAGCCCCTGGGCACCCGAGGGTCCTTGAGCAGATCCTTGAACAGCAACGCGAGATTGGGCAGCAGGGTGGCCACTTCGCGCGCCGCCGAGCGGCGGCCGGCCAGGAAGAGGCCCGCGATCGCCAGGACGTAGACGCAGGCGGCCACGGCCAGGCCGATCAAGAGGGTTCTCACCAATCGGCCACCCTACACGTGCTGCCACCCCGGCGGCCGGGGGGGTTCCCGGGAAGGACGTCGCAGGTCAGCCACCTTGGAGGGAAGGCTGGACCGTGCCAACATCGCGCCGTGGAGAGCGTGAGTGCTGAAGGAACGGGCGTCCCTCGGAGCCGGGCCGTGCTCCTGGCTCGGGGCATCGCCCTCCTCACGGTGGTGGCGATCGGCGCCGGGCTGACCTTCGCCGCGCTCGACCGGCAGTCCCTGGCGCAGGACCTAGCCTCCAGCATCTCGTTCCTGGTGGCCTTCGTCGCCTTCCCCATCACGGGCTACGTGCTGGCGTCCCGGCGGCCCGACAACAGCATCAGCTGGCTCCTCGCCGGCATCGGCCTGGTGTTCGCCATCGACATCTGCATCGGTTCGTACTCGGAGTACGCCTTGCGTGGTGGGCTGGGGGGGCTCCAGGCCGGACGGGTCGTGGCGGGCATCGAGGGGCCGTTGTGGGTCCCCATCGTGGCGATCCCGGCAACGTTCCTGATCCTGCTCTTCCCCGACGGCCACCTCCCTTCCTCCCGGTGGCGGTGGTTCGCCTGGACCCTTGGCGCGAGCCTGGTGATCGTGTACCTGGCGATCATGCTGGCCCCGGGCAAGCTCGACAACGCGCCCATCCCCGTGGACAACCCGTTGGGCCAGGAGTGGCTGAGGCCTGCGCTTCCCTTCGTCCTCGGGTTGATCGCGCTCCTGCCCATCGCCATCGTCGCGTCCTTGGTCAGCCTGGTCCGGAGGTATCGCCGGTCGGTCGGTACCGAGCGGCTCCAGCTGCGATGGCTGGTCACGGCCGCGGTGATCGTTGCCGTTCTCTACGGGATCGCCCTTCCCATCGGCCTGGTGACCGGCTGGGACACGAACACGACTCCCCTGCCCATCAGCATCCTCGAGAGCGTGGCCATCCTTTCCTTTGCGTTGATCCCGGTCTCGATCGGCATCGCCGTCCTGCGGTACCGCCTGCTCGACATCGACCTCGTGATCAGCCGCGCGTTGCTGTTCGGCGCGCTGGCCATCTTCATCACGGCCGTCTACGTCGCGTTGGTGGTCGGCGTCGGCGCGCTGCTTGGAGGCAGGGCCGATCCCGTGCTGTCGGCGGCGGCGGCGGCGACGGTGGCATTGGCGTTCCAACCCGCCCGTCGCCGTGCCCAGCGACTGGCGGACCGCTTGGTGTTCGGGAAGCGGGCCACCCCCTACGAGGTCCTGTCCGAGTTCTCGGACCGCATCGGGAGCGCCTTCGCCGTGGACGATCTGTTGCCGAAGATGGCGCGGGCACTCGCCGATGGGACGGGTGCGGTGCGGTCCGACGTCTGGGTCCGGGTGGGCGAGCGCCTCCGGCCCGAGGGCACCTGGCCGAGCGACGCCGAACCCATCGATCCGATCGATGTGTCATCCGTCGGCGACGGCACCATGTCGGCGGGTTGGATGCTGGAACCCGTCCGCCACGACGGCCGGTTGCTGGGAGCGTTGTCGGTCCGGAAGCGGCCGGGCGAGCAGATCACCCCATCCGAGGAACGGCTGGTCCGTGACCTGGCGGGGCAGGCCGGCCTGGTGATGAGCAACGTCGCCCTCACCGAGCAGTTGAAGGAGCACATCGAACAACTTCGCGCGTCGCGTCAGCGCCTGGTCTCGGCCCAAGACGAGGAGCGGCGGAAGCTCGAGCGGAACCTCCACGACGGCGCCCAGCAACAGCTGGTGGCGGTGGCGGTGAAGCTGCGGCTGCTCCAGCAGCTCATCGGCCGCGATTCCGACCGGGCCGCGTCGATGGCGGGTGACCTCCAGGGGGAGGTGACCACCGCCCTGGAGGACTTGAGGGACCTGGCCCGAGGGATCTACCCGCCGCTCCTGGCCGACAAGGGATTGCTGGCGGCGCTCGAGTCGCAGGCGCGACGCTCGCCGATCCCGGTGTCCATCGGCGCGGACGGGATCGGGCGCTACCCGCGAGAGGTCGAGTCGGCCGTGTACTTCTCGTGCCTGGAGGCGCTGCAGAACGTGGCGAAGTACGCCCAGGCCACCAGCGCCGCCGTCGAGCTGTCGGACGGCGCCGGCCGGCTCCGCTTCGAGGTCAGCGACGACGGCGTGGGGTTCGACGCCGACCGGGCCACGTACGGCAGCGGGCTCCAGGGGATGGCCGACCGTCTCTCGGCGATCGGTGGCGAGCTACGGATCCGATCGACGGCCGGGGCCGGCACGACCGTCACCGGCGAGATCCCGGTCGTCATGCTGGTGGAGTGAACCCAGCGGGATCAACCAACGGCGAATCGATCGGTCGCCTCGATGAGGCGCTCGGTCATCGCGTCGCCCCCGGTATGGCCGGTGTCGACCAGGTGCAGCTCGGCCGACGGCCAGGCGGTCGCCAGCTCCCATGCCGTCATGGCCGGAGCTCCGAGGTCGAGGCGGCCGTGCACCAGCACGCCGGGAATGCCCGCCAGTCGGCTTGCCTCCCGCAGGAGGATCCCGTCCTCGAGCCACGCGTCGTGGTGGAAGTAGTGGGTGACGATGCGGGCGAAGGCCATCCGAAACCGAGGGTCGTCGTAGCGAGGGTTGCGTTCGTAGCCGGGCTCCATGGAGACGACGGCATCCTCCCACTCGCACCAGTCGCGGGCGGCCCGCTCTCGGATCGCCTCGTCGGGCTGGGTCATCAGGCGGTAGTAGGCGGCCACTAGGTCGCCGTCCCGCCGGTCGGCGGGCGCGCCTTGGCGGAACCTCTCCCATGCTTCGGGTAGGAACCGGCCGACACCGTGATACAGCCAGTGGATGTCGTCGTGGCGCGACATCGTGACGGAGGCCAGGACGATCTCGGTCACTCGTTCCGGATACCGCTCGGCGTAGGCCAGGGCCAGGGTGGACCCCCACGAGCCGCCGAACAGGAGCCATCGCTCCACCCCGAGGTGCATGCGGAGCCGCTCGAGATCCGCGATCAGGTGGTGCGTCGTGTTCGTCGATAGATTCGCCGCGAAGTCGCTGGCGTGAGGGTCGCTCCGGCCGGAACCGCGCTGGTCGAACAGCAGGACGCGGTATGCCGCCGGGTCGAAGTACCGGCGCAGGCCCGGGGTGCATCCTGACCCCGGTCCTCCGTGCAGCACGACCGCTGGTTTCCCGTTCGGGTCGCCACACGCCTCCCAGTACAGGCTCTGACCATCCCCGACGTCGAGCATGCCGTGCTCAAAGGGCTCGATCTCCGGATAGCGGTCCGCCACGGGATGACCGTAGCGGACCTCGCCTCCTCCTAGGGGAGGATGGCGAAGGCGCGGACGGGGAACGTTCCCATCCCCGCCACTTTCACCGGCACCGCGAAGAACGTGAACCCTTCGGACGGAAGAGCGTCCAGGTCGGTGAGGTGCTCGACGATAGGGATCCCCGCGCCCAGCAGGCCGGTGTGGGCGGGCCGGTGTCCCGATCGGGTGTCGTCGATGTTCACGGAGTCGATGCCGACCACCGCCGGTCCTCCGGAGACCAGGGCCTCGACGGCGCCGGGCGTCAAATGTGGATGGTGAGGATCCCCGTATCGCTCGGTGCCCCACAGCCTCGACCACCCCGTTCGCACCAGGACCGCCCTGTCAGCCAGCTCCCGACCGGCGAACGCCTCCGACCCCACCTCAGGGCCGGTCGCATCGACCACCAGACCGGGCACGGCCGCGACCCGCTCCAGTGGCAGGTCCTCGAGGCCCCATCCCTCCGGGAACCGGTGGAAGGGTGTGTCGAGGTACGTGCCCGTATTGGCCACCATCGAGATCCGGGCGATGTGGAACTCGGTGCCGGGAGCGTAGTGCGAGCGAGACGCTTCCCGGCTGAGGTGATCGCCGATGTCCGGCCCGGGCAACCCCGGGTACGTGACCATCCCCTGGCGGATCGCGTGGCTGAGGTCGACGAATCGGGTCACGCCGGCAAGATCTCCCCTGACCAGTCGTAGTCGCTCTGCGTGTGCCCGATGCTAGCGGGCCCCCGACCACGTGAGGAACTCGACGAGCATCGGCCAGAAGCGATCGGGGGCGTCCTTCCACGTGAAGTGGCCGCCGCCCTCGATCACCTCCAGCCGGGCGATGCCGTCGGGGAGCGCGTCGTGGATCTCGCGTGATGCCGCCACCGGGGTCACCGGGTCGAGGTCGCCGACGCACACCAGCGTGGGCGACGCGACCTTCGCCAGTTGGTCGACGACGTCGAACCGCCGCATCAGCTCCATGCCGTGCGCGGCGAGCTCGAGGTTGTTCACACTTCGCGCGAGCTCCTCCGGACCGGGAACCCCCGGCCCGAACACGGCCAGCACCCGGGCCCACTCCTCATCGGACACCGGTGACCCTCCGTAGTCGCGGCGGGCCAGTTCCGCGACCTCGTCACCGCCGAACCGGCGAAAGCCGTCGACGATGCGCTCGAGGTCGAACCGGGCCATCGTGCCATGCAGCACGAGCCCAGCGGCGTGCCCGGGGTGGCGCGCGCCGTAGAGCATGACGACCAGCCCGCCCATGGAATGGCCATAGACCACCGGCCGTTCGATGCCGAGGGCATCGCACAGGGCTCGGACGTCGTCGGCGCACGCTTCGAAGCTCCATTCCTCGGGCTTGCCCCGTTCGGAGCGGCCGTGCCCGCGCAGGTCCACGTAGACCACCTGAGCGGCGCCGGCCAGCCGCCCGAAGTCCGGCTTGAGATACGAATGGTCGTAGGTACCGGGTCCTCCGTGCACCAGAACGACCGTTGATCGAGATCGCATCCGCGAACCGTCGGGGATGAGCGCGGGACCGTCGACGTCGAACCACAGGCGCGTTCCGTTCACATCGACCTGCATGCGCAAGCCCTCCGGGCAGTGTGTCGCCATGGTACCGACCCCCTGCGCGCCACCGATGATGTGAGGACCTGACCTCGGACCCGGGCTCGATCCGGAGTGTTGTGGCTGCGATCGTCGCCCAGCGCGAGAAAGAATGGCCGTTGCCGCGCGGACGCATGTCCGTGGGGTATGACCTAGGTATGGTCGGACCGGGTGGCGTGTCGCGGAGAGCCAACGGGAACCGGTTGGACTTCCAGCTCCAGGCCAGGCCGGAGTCCGTCGCCTCGGTGCGGCGAACCCTCGAACGAGCCCAGCTTCCCGATGGGCTGCTCGAGGACGCCAAGCTCCTGGCCACCGAGATGGTGACCAACACCCTCCGCCATGCCCGTCTGGCCCCGGGCGAGCCGATCCACGTGCACGTCGAATGGACGCGTTCCACCGTTCGCATCTTCGTCCGAGGCGGCAGCGCGCCGATCGACACGCCACCGGTGGTCGGGTCCATCCGTCCCAACCCTGGAGCGCAGTCGGGGTGGGGGTTGTACCTGGTGGACCGGATGGCCAGCCGGTGGGGGACGAACCTCGACGGCCAGGCCGGCTACTGGTTCGAACTCGAGCTGCCGGCCGGGTCCGACTCCTAGCGAGGGTCCGTCGACTCCGCCACCTCGGCTGGCGCGCCCTCTCGCTTCTGCACGACGGTGAAACGCTCGGTGCCGCCCACGACCACCTCCACGTCCGCCAACACATGCTCGTTCACGACGGCGAAGGTGCGGGCGTCCTGGCGGACCTGCTCGTACTCGGCGAGGGTGATGGCGATCACGCGGTCACAGTTCTCCAGCCCGCACTCGCACACCATGCGAAGGTGCTGGTCCGAGGCGGTTGGCGGCGTGGCGGCCTCGATGGCCTCGTTGATCTCCCGCGACACGGCCTCGTTCCGGGCGACCCGCTCGTCCCGGCTCATGCCAAGACCCTAACGCCTTCGGCGTGCTCCCGGCCAGGCCTGCCGTTTATCCTCGTCGCCGGTACCGGATCGACCATGTGGGGAAGCCGACCGAGGGGGGTTGAGCATGCAGGTCGAGAGGAGCATCGTCATCGCGCGCACGCCGATGGACGTCTTCGGCTACGTCTCGGACATCCGGAACGATCCTTCATGGCATACCGACGTCCTCGAGGTGCGGTCGTCGACCGACGCCGTCGGAATGGGCACCGTGTTCGATGTGAAGGTCAAGCCGTCCATGGGGGTCTCGCAGGGGACCATGACCGTCTCGCGGCTGGAGCCGGGACGGCTCGTGGAGTTCAAGGGGCAGATGGGCAAGATGGCGCCCACCGTCACGAACCTCTGCGAGCCCGACGGCACGGGGACGCGCGTCACCCGGAGGGTCGAGCTCGAGCCGCCCGGGCTCATGCGCCTGATGACGCCGCTCATCGCCCGGATGATCGGCAAGTCCAACGTGCGATTCCTGGCGAACCTCAAGCGGGTCATGGAGGGTCC
>JBIOYQ010000087.1:0-3694 GCA_044870295.1 Actinomycetota bacterium | reverse complement strand
GTCTTGAGCACGATGCCGTCGAACCCGACCACCCAATCGACCTTCCCGCCGGTCAGGAACGACGCGTCCATCAACGACGCCCCGAACGGCAGGTTCGGGTTGAGAGCGGTCCAGGTCTTGCCGCCGTCCCGGCTCTGCAGGATCGCCGAGCCGTTGCCCACGGCGTAGCCGACCTTGCCGACGAAGTCGACGCCCGAGAGGACGCTGACGGCCGGGTGGGCCGGCTCGGTCCACGTCGCCCCGCCGTCGGTGGTGCGCAGCAAGGTGTTGGCGTTGCCGACCGCCACGGCGATCTTCGTGGTGAGCGCGGCCACGTCGTACAGCTGGTCGATGTCCGGCCCGCCCTCGAACTGCAGGGACCACGTCTGTCCGCCGTCCTTGGTGCCGTAGATCATCCCGTGGCTGAACGACTGCTCGGCGTCACCGACCGCCCAGCCGACCTGGCTGTTGACGAAGTCGATCCCCCAGAAGTGGGAGGTGGTGCTGCCAACCTGCTGCGGCGTCCACAAGGCGCCGCCGTCGGTGGTCCGCTCGATCACGCCGAACGAGTCCGCCGACCACGCGTGGAGCGAATCCACGACGGCCAGGTCGTTCTTCTGGTTGGCGGCGCCGCTCTGCGGCGTCGCCCACGTCGCCCCGCCGTCGGACGTCTGGAGGATGATCCCGCCGTTGCCGACGGCCAGCCCGTGCTGGTTGTCGGAGAAGTCGATCGCCCAGAGGGGGTCGACGCCACCGATGGTCTGAGTCGCCCACGTCTTCCCTCCGTCGGAGCTGTGCACGATGCCCTCGGTGGCCCCGGCCGCCCAACCGTTGGACAGGTCCGCGAACACCGCGCCCGAGTAGATCCACTGGCCGGCCGGCAGGGATGCCTGCTTCCAGGTCGTGCCGCCATCGACCGTGTACTGGGCGATGTCCTCGGTCAGGTACCAACCGTGGTCGTGGTCGAGGAAGAAGCCACCATGCGGGCCGGTGATGGTGGTGAACGTCCTGCCGCCGTCGTAGGTGTGCATGACGCCGCCGGGTCCGGAGATGACGCCGTTGCTCGCGTCGAAGAACTGGACGCCGGCCACGGCGATCGGGGTGCTGACCGAGGTCCAGCTGGCCCCTCCGTTCGTCGATTTGAACATGCCCTTGAAGCCGGTGGTGGCGAAACCGGTGGAGAGGTCGGCGAACCCCACGCCGATGATCGAGCCGAGGGTCTGGCCGGTCCCCTTCGTCCACGTCGCTCCGCCGTTGGTGGTGAAGTAGACGGCGTTGTTGCTGGTGGCCCACCCGTGCTGCGCATCCTTGAACGCGACCTTGTAGATGGGCTCGGTCGTTCCGACGGACTGCTGCGTCCATGTGGCGCCGCCGTCGCTCGTGTGCATGACGGTGCCGGACGTCCCGGCGATCCAGGCTTCTGTGGACGACAGTGCCTCGACGGAATTGAGCGTCGCCCCGGTGAATACCGGGCTCTGCTTCGTCCAGGTGCCGCTGACGGCGGCCGACGCTGGTGAGCCCGCCAGCAGCAAGGCGGCGAGCACGGCGCCGATCATCCCGACGTGCCTCATGGTCCTCATGACTTGATCCCCCTGTTGTGGATGGTGGCTGGTGTCCCATCCATGTTCCGAGTCGCCCGGTAAGGAATCGGTCAAGCGCTGGTAGGCACCAGCAAACCTTTCTGCGGAGCGTCCTGAGGGCCTCCGAAGACCGGTAGTTTGCCACCCGAAGCGGGGGGGATAGCACGGGGGTGGAGCAACGCGAGCACCCTCACGTCCACCCCCGGGATGTCTGGACGGTTCTGTGGGTGACGGCCTTGTTCGTCCTAGGCGTCCTCATCCTGTGGCAGGTTCGGCGGATCCTCTTCTGGGTCGCGGTGGCCGTCTTCTTCGCCGTCGCCCTGAGCCGGCCGGTCCGGTACCTGTCCGCCCGCGGCCTTCGTCGAGGGCTTGCGGTGCTGGTCGTGATGGTCGCGGTGGTCCTGGCGATCGGGGGGCTGGGGTACCTGTTCGTGCGTCCACTGGCGACCCAGGCCGTCGAGTTCGCCACCAATCTGCCCGAGACCGTCGATCGGATCAGGAACGCGCCCGGGGTCCGCGACGTCCTCCACCGGCTGCACATCGAGAACCGGGTCGACCAGGTCTCTCAGGACCTTCCCAATCGTCTTCTGGGCCTGGGAGGACCCATCCTCTCCGCGTTCCGCACCGTCACGGAGGTTGTCATCGCCACGCTCACGATCTTCGTGATGACCGTGTTCCTGCTGCTGTACGGGCCCGGCTTCGCCCAGGTCGGCCTGGAGCTGATCCGGGATCCTCAGCGGAGGTCGCGGGTGGAACGGGTTGGCGAGCAGTCGATCCAGGCCATCTCGGGGTGGGTCGCCGGCAACGTGGTCACCAGCCTGGTCGCCGCCCTGACCGCCTTGATTGCCCTGGTGAGCCTCGGGCTGCCCTACAGCGTGCTCCTGGCCCTGTGGGTGGGAGTGGCCGACCTCATCCCGCTGGTGGGTGCCACGCTGGGGGCGGTGCCGGCGGTGATCATCGCGTTCCTGCACTCGACAACGGCCGGCATCGTGATCTTGGCGTTCTTCGTCGTCTACCAGCAGTTCGAGAATCACGTGCTGGCGCCGGCGGTCTACGGGCGGACCATCCGGCTCAACCCCTTCCTCGTCCTGTTCTCAGCGTTGCTGGGAGTCGAGCTGGCGGGATTCGTGGGTGCGCTGCTGGCCCTGCCGGTGGCCGGGACCATCCAGATCGCCATCGGCGAATGGGTGGGCCATCGCCGCCAGCGTCTGGCTGCCACCCCTAGTGACGCGGTCGAGGCGTTGACCGCTCAGGCCGAGGCGCGGGAGGGCGAGGAGGGGACCGGCCCGGGCACGTCCGAGCCGGCGGCGTGATCCTTCGGTAGACGCGAACCGGGGTTGCCCCTGGCCCGTACTACTGGCGAATCTCGGACGGTCGCCCCGCTTGGATGAGCCTGCCGGAAGGAGAACACGACATGGCTCGATCAACGCCGTTCAGTTCCCTCGTTCGTCGTTCGGTCGCTCCGCTCGCGATTGCCGTCGTGGCTTTGGTGGCCGCGTCCGCGTCGCCCGCCGGTGCCACACCCCAGGCCATGCGCTGGAAGCTGATGCCCACGGCCGGATATGGCACGTTCACGGCAGTCTCGGGTCTGACGAAGACCGATCTCTGGGTCGTCGGATACCTGTACGACCAGCCCACCGGGCGCGACCTCCCAGTGGCACGGCATTGGGACGGCGCCCGGTTCACCGACGTCAACGTCCCGGCGGGCAGCCCGGGTTACAACCACCTCGAGGGCGTGGCCATGCTTGCCGCCAACGACGTGTGGGCCGTTGGCTACTCGACGCCGCGGTATTACTCGTACATCTTCAATCCGCTGATCGAGCACTATGACGGGACGTCGTGGAAGGTGGTCCCCAGCCCCTTCCAAGGGTTGGGGGAGCTGAAGGCGATCACCGCGATCTCGGCGACCGACGTCTGGGCGGTCGGCCTGCGGTGGACCAACCCCGAGGGGACCCTGATCCTGCATTACGACGGCACGAAGTGGAACACGCTCGCCGACGGCCACGCCGACGACAGCGCGACGCTGTGGGGGGTGGCCGCGGTCTCGGCGAGCTCGGTGTACATGGGAGGGTCCGCCTTCGAAGGCGGCAAGACCGTTCCCTTCACGGAGCGGTGGAACGGCTCGGCGTTCGTCG
>JBIOYQ010000086.1:0-23771 GCA_044870295.1 Actinomycetota bacterium | reverse complement strand
GTCCGTCGTTAGGCGGTGGAGCTTGCTACCGGGCAGGTCCATGACCCAGATGTCGATATCGCCGCCGACGTCGCGGGACATCACCAGCCGGCCCCGCAGCTCGATCGGCGACGCCGACGGCAAAGGCGAAGGCGAAGATGGTGCGGTCGCCGGGGACGGTGAGCCAGTGGTCGGAGAAGGTGTGGCCCCCCCCGACGACCCCGTGCACGCCGAAGCGGCCAGGGCAAGCGCCACCAGGATCGTGGCTAGCGTCACACGAATGCGGGGAGCGTTCGTCCGATCTGGGCTGCTGATGCTTCCCTTTACGCCTCGGCGGGCGGATCGGTTCGGGCCGGCGGCCCTACACTTGGCGATCGATGATCAAGACGTGGCGCGTTCGCCTCGAGCTGGCCAGGGACGACGATGGCGTCCTGAGCGACGAGGGGATCGACGCGTTGACCGAGATGCTGGCCACGGAGCACGTGAGGCCCGAACTCAGCCACGGGGACCGCGGAACGGTCCTCGTTCAGATGACGATCGAGGCCAGGGACGACATGGCGGCCAAGTCGGCCGCGGAGCGGATCCTCCGGCTGACTGCGAACAGTGTGTGGTCCGCGCGAGGTCTGCCTCCCTTCACCATCGCCTTCGTCGACGCCTTGGAGGGAGCCCGCGAGGCGCCCCGGGCGGTCGAACAAGCCCAGGAGTAGGGTCGCTCACATGACCGAAGGGGATGAGGAACGGCTCATGGACTTGGAGCGCCAGGTTCAACGAGCCATCCGGAGTCACGATCGCGAGTCGCTGGAGAGCTTCCTCGCCGAAGAGTTCCGAACGACCGGCTCCTCTCGTTTGGGCACGGTGGACCGGGATCAGTGGCTCGAACTGGCTACCGAGGGGATCGAATGGAACTCGTTCGAGACCCGGTCCGCCAAGTGCGTGGTCATCGGCGACCTCGGGGTGGTGGCCTCCATCGTCAATCGCGAGGGGACCGTGGGCGGCGAACACACCAGCGGAGAGTTTGCCTCCGTCGATACGTGGCTGAGGAGGAAGGATCGCTGGCTGATCGTCAATCGCGTGGTTCTTCCACTCGAGCGCGACCGCTAGTGTCGGGCGCCTCGTTCACAGTTGGCACATCGCGAGGCTGAAGAGGTCGAACGGCGGCTTGCTCGCTGCCGTCCTGGAGCCAGGTGGCTCCGCAGTAATAGCAGGAGGTCCGTCGAGGACTGACCACGAAACCGACCTGGACCCCTTGGCACGCCGGACATCGAACCATTTCCTCTAGCTCCCCCGGATGGTGGCGAGCGATTCATCCATGCCGGTCGCGATCGAATCCCCCGAGTCCAGCGGCATCGACTCCGACAGGAACGAGGCAAGCGAGCTGGCGGTGAAGGCGTAGTGGGAGTCGAGGAGGCCGGTGGCGTCCAGCAGGAGAAAACTCTCGCGCGACACGCGCCGGAGGATGGAGGGCCCGCTGGCCGGCGGCTCCGGTTGCCACCGGACCTCCCACGTGTCGGTGCCATCCACCGGATCCTCCGACCACAACCTGTATCGGACTTGTGAACCGCTCTGCGTCATGCTCCCAGCCCCTCGAGGGCCGGCTCAGAGTGCGTGGGAACCCGTGGCAGTCGAACCGTTGGCCGCTCCCTGCTCGGACCGAAGAGTCCCCGCATCACCCGGCGTTGGCTGCTGCCTTCCTGAATCCAGCCTGCCCCACATCGACTGCACCAGCCTTTGGGGGAGCGGTTCAGCACGAGGACGATCTGGAACGACTGGCAGACGGGACACCGCGACATTGCTGACCTCCTGACTCCCGCCGGTTGAATCTGGGTTCAAGCGCTGATCGTGAGCGAACATGCTCGCGGAATCCGGCCTTCGCCAGGGAACCAGCGGTGGGACGGGATCTGGTGGGAGCGATCCCGTGCTTTCTGACTCTCCCGTCTAGGAACGGGGTCGCGTCTGACCACCAGTATGCGCAGGTCGGGGTGAATCTGTCGCAGAGTGCGAAGAAGACGAGAGAGCGATGGATCGTAACGGTCGACCGTTACGATCCGTCGCTCGAGGGTTCTGCCTGAGGCTCCGCCTATCCGGTGGCGACCACCACCACGTCGGTCCCCTCGGCCGAGCCAGCCGGTGAAGAGCACGTGACGTCCACGGTGTTGCGGGGTCCGTGAAGGATCGGTGGGACGTTCTCCAGGGTGCAGGCCACCGATCCGTCGCGCGTGGAGGCCACATCCATCACGTAGACGTCCTCCTCGGGTTCGCTGACCTCGCCTTCGACGTGCCGGACCAGGCCCAGATCGTCGAACCTCACCGCGCCGGCGCAGTCGTCGTACGCGCCCTGCTCGTCGACGGCGCACCAGATCCAGAACTCGACCTCGAACGCCCCCTCGGCCTCGCCGCTGAAGATGACTTGCTCGTGCCTCGCGGCGTTCGCGACGGGGCCCACCGTCACCATCGCCAGCGTGACGGCGGTGAACAGACCGAACATGACAGCGGCACGTCTCATGCCGCACCTCCTAGCCTTGGCGGGCGCCAAAGAGGTACTACGGCCGGGCGTGAGCCTCGGTTTGGGGGCCGCTACGGCACGACCACCTTGGCCGTGTACAGGTCCAGCATGTGGAGCGTGCCGTCCGGGTTCTCCCCGGTGCTGTTGGAGTTGTCCGACCACGCCGGATAGAACGCGTGGTCCACGAACGCCGCCTCGGTGTAATCGCCATAGTCGAAGCCGGTCTCCGCGCCCAGGATGTTCGACGTGCCCTCGCTGACGCGGAAGTTCGGGACGAACGTGACGCCACCGTCGGTCGAGAACGTCGCCCAGATCCGGACGTCGTCGTTGGGGACGCCGTCGGTGTCGCCATCCCCGCCGGTCCCCTGGTCGTCGCGGGCGACGTACCAGGACACCGCGACGTCGCCGCTGGTCTGGTCCACGGCGACGGCGGGGTTGAACTGACTGTTGACGGTGTCGTCGTCGTTCAGTCGCACGGCCGGCGACCAGGTGGCGCCGTCGTCGTCCGAGTACTGGAGCAGGATGTCGGTGTTGTCGCTCTCGTTGTGGATCTCCTGCGTCCAGATGAGGTAGACGCGGCCGTGGTGCGGGCCGCCACTGCGATCCCATGCGAGGTTGGCTTCGGCGTCGACCGACCGATCCGGCTGCGGGGCGATGTAGTCGAAGCCTCCGACGCGGCTGTGCACGATGAACACGGGGTTGTCGAAGCCCTTCTTCCCGAGTCCATCTGGGTCGGTGGCCGTGTAGATCCTGGAGCCGCCGTTGCCGTTGGTCTGGTCCTGGTACGTCACCATGACCTGGCCGTCCGGCCCAACAGCCGTGCCGCCGAAGTTCCCGTGTCCCTTGGCGGTGGGGACGTTCTGGGGTTCGCTGAAGTCACCGAACTGGCCCAGTCCGGTCACCTCGGCTCCGGAGGCCTGGATGGTGACCGTGGGGTAGACGGCGTAACTCACCCACACGCTGCCGGCGCCCACCGCGATGGAGGGCTGGTCGGCGCTGGCCTCGCCCTTGAAGCCGTGCTCTTCCTCCTCAGGGCTCAGGGTGCCCTTCGATCCCGGGTTCTTCGGCGAGCGGCTGCCCTTCGGCTTCACCGGCTCGACCCGAGCGATCTCGCGGAAGGTCAGGCCGCCGTCCGTGGACAGCGCGATGGGAACGTCGGGGCTGTCGTTGAGGAGGTAGACCATCCACAGGTTGCCGAAGTCGTCCCACGCCAGCTGCTGGTCGCAGCAGATCTCGCCGAGGTCGTCGCCGTCGCCGATGACCTGGCGCGTCCACGTCTGCCCCCCGTCGAAGGATGTGCCCACGAAGGTCCCGGCCTCGACACCTGGGAGAACGGACATGGCCACGATGTTGGAGGGGTCGGTGGGGTTGATCGCGATGGCGTCCTCGGCCTCGTTGCCCGGGTCCTGGCTGATGTCGATGTTCTGGGGGACCTGCCGGGGCCGGGTGGCGACGGCCGGGGAGCCGGCCGCGACGATCAACGCCAGGGCGAGCGACAGGGTTGGAATGGTGAGCAGTCGGGATACACCTCGACGCATCGAGTCCTCCTTCGTGAGCGCTGTCACTGGGGGGTTGGAGGTTCGCCTGCCGTTCGAGCGCCGCATTCTATTCCGAGCGCCTCAGATTGGGTAGACGGTTAGTCCTGAGGGCCCCATCGCTTGCGCAGATATGGGAGCGCGAGCCAGGCCGCCGCGGCGATCGCCACCAGGACGCTGAGACCGAGTCCGATCACGTCGATGGTGTGGAGCTGCCCGTTGTGGGCCAGCAGTGCCGTCACGCTGCGGCTCCCGCCAGCTCACGTCGGGTCGCCGCGGCGCACGTGCACGTGGCCTCTCTGCGCTCCTCGTCGTTCGCACGGATGTGCAGGACCATGGCGATCACCATCGGGACGAACACCAGGCCGTTGTACAGCAGGTGCAGCTCGACCCGGGGGATGACCAGCTGCGCGATGCTGGTCGGTACGGCCTTGCCGAAGAACGGGTGGGTGATGGCCTGGGTGAGCAGCAGGGCGTGCTCGATGTGGTGCCAGAACTGGATGATCAGGGCGACGTTCCACCAGGCGCGAGCCCGCCCGGTGAATCCAGGCCGAAGCAGGATGATGCCGATCAGCATCACGATGGCGTAGCCGTAGTGCAGCGCCTCGGTCTTCACCAGCCACGGGAGGGCCAGTCCCAGGACGCCCCTGGCTTCCGGCCGGGGCCATCCGAGCACCCAGATCTGGATGGCCTGGACCACGTGTTCCGCCCAATGGGCCAGCACGATCGCCATGAAGATCCACAGCCCTCGCCGGTGATAGCGCCCATTCAGGTCGTCGAGGAATTGGGCGAAGGTCCTGCGCTCGATCGGCTGAGTGACGGCGATGCTCATGTCGTCTCCCTTCGCTGAGTTCCGGGTGCCGTACTTTCTCCCAGTCGGATGGGTCTCGTCCAGTCTCTTTCCGAGAAGTCGGCGCTTGGCTCCGGCGTATGGGCATGGAACCGCTAGCCTTCCCACGATGCCTGACGAGGCCCCGGTCGCCATCGGAGTCATCGCGCCGCACGGCGACCTCGCCATCGCGGAAGCGTGCGACGACGACAACCGGCCGCTGGCGGCGAAGTCCCAGAGGGCCATGGCCCGCATGGCCGAACGGGTAGCCCTGGCCCAGCCCGACACCTTCGTCATCGCCACGCCGCACAACGTCCACGTGTCCGGCCACATCGCCGTCCTGACGTCGTCTGAGTTGTCCGGGCAGCTGGAGGAGGCGGCGAGCCCCATCACCCTCACGGCAAAGGTCGACCGGGACCTCGCTGTGGCCGTCCACGAGGCCATGAACGAGGCGGGTGCCCCGACGGTCCAGGTCAGCTACGGTGGCAACGACCCTGCCGAGGCCGTGTCCCCCATGGACTGGGGCGTGCTGGTTCCCCTGTGGCACCTGGCCAGCCTCATGCCCGAGACACGCGTCGTCGTGGTCGCTCCCGCTCGAGACCTGGACGCTGCCGCACACGTCACGGCGGGCGGCGCGATCGCCTGGGCCGCTCGCGAGGCCGGCAAGCGGATCGCCTTCATCGCCAGCGCCGACCAGGGTCATGGCCACCAGGCCGACGGACCGTACGGCTTCCATCGGGAGTCCGCGGCCTTCGACGAACGCATCCAGGACATCGTTCGACGCAACGCCTTGCACGAGCTGCTCGACATCACGGAGGAAGCGGCTCGGGCGGCGCTGGTCGACTCGTGGTGGCAGATGCTGATGCTCTACGGAGCGCTGAAGGAGGACGGTGGAGACTTCGGCGCCGAGCTCCTCGCGTACGAAGCGCCGACCTACTACGGCATGCTCACCGCGGTGTTCGCGGCCGGCGGCCCGGAGGGGGAGCCTGGGACGGGAGCCGAGGCGGTGTAGACCGGGGCGCCGGCCTACACCGCCTCGTGGGGGCGCTCTCGTGGGGGCGCATTCGGCGTTCGAACAAAGCCCCCCTCGCAAGTTCTTGCTCGTGCGGTCCCAGTGTGCGGGAGCAACCCGGTGTTGCGACAAGGGTCAGGATCGTGACGTAGCGACAAACGTCAGGAACGCTTGGCGGCCTGATAGAGACGCGAGACACGCTGGCGAGAGATGCCGATCTGCCTCGCGACCTGCGACACCGTCCATCCGTGCTCGTCGATGACGGCCCTGACGAACGCCTGGCGGAGCTCCATCGCGGCGCGCTCGTAGTCCTGGAAGGAGGACGACACCGCCGATCGCAGGGGCTCGGCGCCCAGGTCCATCATGCTGAGCGCGACCTCGAGTGGGTTCGCACCGGCTTCGAGATGTCGTTGGCCGGAACCGAGGACTTCGTCTCCCGCGCGAACGGCGTCGATCACCCGTTGTCCCGCGTGCAGGAGCTCGTCGATACCATCGATCAGCCGGTCTCTCATGTCGACTCTCCTACCAGCGAGTCTACGTAGGGCATCTGTCCGGCTCCGGTCCGAACGAATTGGCTGGACGCTCAGAGATCCCCCGGGGCGTGAACCGTACGGTTGGACGTACGGTTGGGACCGAGGAGAGGTTTGACGGCAGCCCGAGCCCGGCCCTAGTCCCCAGCGCGGAAGTGCTTGCTCAGCGTGTCACTTTGCTGCTGGTAGGCAGAACCGATCCCCTCTCCATACAGCACCTCGGGCGCTTCGACCATCCGTTCGAACGACAGCTTGCACACGCGCTGGCGGTGCTCGATGGTGAAGGGCACGTCATGCGCGCGGACCTCCAAAGCTGCACGTGACCCCTTGAACCGGTCCTCGCGATCGAACCCGAACCCCGGGTCGAAGAACCCCGCGTAGTGCGTTCGTAGCTCCCCGCTCGTCGGGTCGTACGCGGCCATCTCCGCCGCGAACTCCGGCGGGATCCGCACAGCCTCGTCCGACAGCAACAGGTAGAACCGTTCGGGCGCCAACACGATCCGGTCGCCCTCCTCCCGGTACACGGGGTCCCAGAACTCGCGCCAGTCGTAGCGGCCGACCAACCCCATCTCCAGCACCGGCGGGAAATCCTTCGCCCGATACCCCACGCGCCCCGTGGAGTCCCCGCGAAGATCCAAGCTCAGGAACAGGCCGTCGGCCGTGGCCAGGTCCTCGTCGCGGAGCGGTTGCCCATCCCGGTACAGCAGCGGTCGCTCGCCATGCAGCGCCCGGATCTCATCGTCGCTCAAGCGCGCCGGCCCGGTCAGGAGGCGGAGCTGGTTGAGCGCCAGTCCCTGCCGCACCCGGACCGTGAACGACAGCGGCACCACCTCCAGGTACAGGCGCCCCCGGTAGCCGGGGCGGATCTCGTCGAACCGGAAGCTCTGGTCGGTGATGACCCTGGTGAACACGTCGAGCCGGCCGGTGGAGCTCTTCGGGTTGGTCCGGCCGCGCAGGTCCTCGGGCAGCTCCAGCTGCTCCAGCAAGGGGATGAGATACGGCCGCTTCGTCTCGAGCACGGCACCTTCGCGCCGGAGATCGAGCTCGTCGACCACGAACTCCTTCAGCTTCAGGTCGACGGGCCGCGTGTCCGGGAGGAAAGACGACCTGATCCGGTAGGCGACCTCGCCGAGCCGAAGGTCCAGGCTGGCCGGCTGGATGCTCGACGACGGGATCTTGTACTCGCCGGCGTCGATGAACCCGAGGTCGGCGGCCTTCTGCAGCAGCTGGCTGGGGAGCACGCCCTGCGCGTCGTCCGGCAGTCCGAGCGCGGACCGGCCGCTCACTCCCGTTCGACGACGGTGTTCGACAGGACCTCCCCGCCCGGCCCCGTCACGGAGACCGTGATGGGTCGGGGACGGCGGCGCCGGAACCTCCCTCGCTGCATGGGCCGCTGCCGGATCCACGACGACAGCCCTTCCACCAGCCGGTTCACGGCATCCGGAGCCGGCGGCTCCCGCACGATCAGCGTGATGTGCGGGTGGCCCCCGGGGCCCATGCCCTCCTCGTCACCGCCCACCCGCTTCGGCTCGTAGCCCAAACCTTCCAGCGTCCTGGCCAGCTCCTCGTAGCCGCGTTGGCCCAGGGACGCTTCGACCTCGATCGGTGTCCTGGAGTCTCCCATGGCCCGCCATTCTCACCCAGACGCGAAGTGGCTGCGAATGAAGTCCTCGAAGGCCTGGCCGGTGGGGCGGAGCTGGCCCTGGGGCTCCAGCAGTGCCCTGGCGATCCTGGCGTCGGAGGAGTACCAGATGACGTACTGGAGGTGGAGGTCGAGGGCGGTCTGCATGAGCTGGCCGATCGGTTGGGGGTCGGTGGAGTTCGTGGCGAACTCGTTGCTGACCGCCGACAGACCGGTGGCCTCCTGGATGTTCTTGACGGTGTCCGCCAGCGCCGAGGCGTTGTCCGAGTACCAGTGAAAGTTCATGAAGTCGGCGCCTGCCGCCTTGTAACCCTGGGCGAGGGGCGCCAGGTGGGCGGAGACCTGGTCGAAGAACGCCGGGAAGTCCGGGGAGTTGAACCGGCGGAGCTGGTAGTCGGCGAACGCGTTCTGAGCGTACGCCTGAGCCTCCTCGGTCTGACCGAGGTCGAGCAGGTGCTTGTACGCGAGGTACGTGGTGCCGTCCCCGGTGAGCCCTCCGTTCGTGCACAGCACGTGCATCTGGTGGGCCACCTCGCAGGCCGCCTGCAGCTCCGCCAGGTATTGGTCGGCCGTCCCCGAGAAGAACCCTGGGGCGTTCTCCTCGTTCTCCACCGCGATGATGGCCGGCTTGAAGACCTCGATGGCCTGCGCCACCTGCTGTTTGTAGGCGTTCAAATCGGTGACCGGCGTCGCCGCTGTCTTGAGCTCGGGGCTGTTCCTGATGGTCAGGTAGTACTTGAGCCCCGCGCCGGCGACGGCCTCGCAGTCGTCGAAGCACGACCCGTCCCACGACTGCAGCAGCAGGGGCCAGGAGCGCAGGTAATGGGCTCCCAGCTCCGTGGCCAGCTGGATGCGCGTCGACGCGTCGAACTGCAGCGGGTTCAGGAAGATCCCGAAGGGGTTCTTCTTCGACGGCTTCGATGTGGGAGTGGGCGCCGGGCCGCCGGGTGAGAGCGAAACGGGAGAACGCGTCGTTGGCCCGGCCACCGGCGTCCCTCGGGACAGCCAGAGGCCGACCCCGAACCCCCCCGCCAGGACCGCCACGAGCACCACGAAAAGCACCAGGCGCCGTCCGGTCACCGCGACATCGTCTTCACTCTAGAAGGAACTCCGCGTCTCCGCCGGGAGATCGTATGGAGTTGTAGTTGCCGTCCAGTCTTGGATGAGACCGCCTGTCATTGACGAGGAGAGAGCGGCGTCACCATAATCCTGCCAGGGGGTTCCCATGGCCCGAGGGCAGGCGGGGGTCGGCCACAGCAGGCGGTTCCTGCGGTGCCTCGTGACGCTTGCGTGCGCCCTGGCCGTCTCGCTCATCGGCCCTGTCGGCGATCAGGCCCTTCCATCACCACGTGCGGATCCGTCCATCGTCGGCCGGTGGGCCGAGCCGATCGAGATCGGCGTGATCGGCATCCATGCGGCGATGCTGCATACCGGCAAGGTGTTGCTGTATGAGTTCGTGGGGGATGGTCCCGGGTCGGCCGCCATCCTGTACGACCCGGCGAGCGGGTCGACGAAGGATGTGACTCTCCCCGGTCGACGCGACATCTTCTGCTCTGGCCTGTCGTTCATGCCCGACGGCCGCGTGCTGGTGACCGGCGGGCACCTCTACGGTTCCACTTCGGCCGACGGCATCCGAGACGTGTCCATCTTCGATCCAGCCACGGAAGCCTGGGCCAGCGGGCGAGCGATGGCGAAGCCTCGTTGGTACCCGTCCAACGTGGCGATGCCAGACGGGACCACGCTCGTGTTGACCGGCACAGCGAGGCAAGGGGTCCTTCAGCGGTCGATGGAGTCGTTCGATCCTGCGACCCAGAGATGGACGACGCTGCCGCCTTCGGCCGATAGCAGATCTTCTATGTACTCGAAGGTCTTCGTCATGACGGACGGCAGGCTCTTCCGCGCCGGCCCTGATCAGGCGACGCCGATCTTCGATCCCACAACGAATACCTGGACGAGTCTCACCGAGATGGTGTTTGGTGACCGCGGGGAGGGAGCCGCCGTCCTGCTGCCAGGGCTCCATGAGGTCCTGGTGGCGGGGGGGGCCGGGGGCGCCGGGGGCCTCTCGGAGATCACGGATACGGCCGAAGTCATCGACCTGTCCGCACCGACTCCATCGTGGTCGTACTCGGGCTCGATGAACCGACCGCGCGCCCATCTCAACCTCGTGTTGCTGCCGGACGGTACCGTCCTGGCGGTGGGGGGCGGCTCGAGGGGCTGGTACGGCGATCCGGTCCTGGAAGCGGAGCGATTCGACCCTGCTACGGGCGTCTGGTCGCTGATGGCGCCCCAGCAGGTGCAGCGAACCTATCATTCCACCGCTGTGCTCCTGCCGGATGGGCGGGTGCTGTCAGCGGGCTCCGACTCGGGTCCACGGCCGACGACCATCGAGATCTATAGCCCTCCGTATCTCTTCCAAGGGCGTCGGCCCACGATCACGACGAGCCCGAACAGCTTGACGTATGGGCAACCGTTCACGATCGAGTCGCCTGATGCGGTCGACGTCAGCCGGGTGGTGCTCATGCGAGCGGGCGCGGTCACACACACGAACAACTTCGATCAGCGATATCTGGAGCTGTCCTTCACCCTGGAATCGGGCGTGGTCTCCGCTCTGAGCCCGGCCACCCCGAATGAAGCCCCTCCCGGGTACTACATGCTGTCGATTGTGGACTCGGCCGGGGTTCCCAGCATCGCCACCTGGGTCCTGGTGGGCTCGTAAGACCCCGCCGGGGCTAGGTGACCGTCACCGCGACCGACGGCGACCACCTGCTGGACGCGCCGGTCGAGGTGTTCCGCACCGCCACCCGGAATTGATACGTGCCGGCCGTGAACCCGGTGCTGTCGAACGTGGTGTCCCGCGTGCTCACACCGGTCATCCAGCTGGTCCACGGCCCTCCCGGGTTCTTGCGTTGGATATCGAAGACAAAGGGGCTGGGAGGCGCCGTCGAGCCGGCCCGGATCTTGAACTGCGTGCCGGCCGGGCCACTGCGCGGAAACGCCATCGGCCGCACGGAGATCGTTCCCGTCATGCTGGGGTGCAGGATGCAGTGGTAGGAGAATGCGCCGGCTCCCCAGAAGGTGACGTCGTAGGTCTGTCCTGAATCCAGGAGGCCCGAGTCCCAGAAGTTCAGGGGTGAGTCACCCGTCGAGGAGTGGAAACTCGACCCGTCGTTGCTCCAGTGCACGATGGTTCCGGAGGCCACCTTGACCTGCACAGGCGAGAAGAAGTTGTCACCGATGGACACGTTCGTCGTGGCGGCGAAGGCCGGCTGAGGAAGCATCACCAGCGCCATGACCAGCGCCGCGAGCCCGGGAAGTCGGCGGAACATACGGTCCCCCTTCCTTGGTTGATCGGTCGAGCGGGAAATCGTGCCGGGGATTATGGGCCGGCCGCGAGGCAGTCCACAAGAGCAAACCAGTCTTCGAAACCCATTGACTCCCGGCATGGCCGCTTCGTAGAGTTCGCCGAAGTTCTCTGGGCAGGCGACACCCACGAAGGGGGCTCCCGTGCCACGCCGGTTCATTCAGGTTGCCATCGCGCTGGTCATCGTGCTGGCGTGGCAGGGACCGCTGCTGACCAGCGATTCCAGCGCCAATCCCCCAAGTGCCCCACAGGCGACTACCCCACTCGAGCACATCGTGCTCATCTTCAAGGAGAACCGCAGCTTCGATCATTACTTCGGGAAGTTCCCGGGCGCGAATGGAGCCACCCAGGGAGAGATGCACGACGGCACGATCATCGACCTGGTTCCGGGCATCGACCCCATGCCGGTGGACCCCGGGCACCAGACCGGTGACTGGCTCAAGGCCTACAACAACGGTGACATGAACGGGTTCGACCTGGAGAAGGACGCCTTCCTCCCCAACCACTATCCCATCGTCTACAGCCAGATGGATGAGTCCCAGATCCCCAATTACTGGGCGTACGCGCGACGGTACGGTCTGGCGGACAACTTCTTCGCCGACTACCAGGGAGCCAGTTTCGCCAACAACCTCTTCCGATATTCCGCCCAGACCGGGAGAGAGGATCCGAGCACCGGGTCCCGGGCCGCCATCGGCCTTCCGGGGGGGTTCACCCGGGAGGGTCGAACCCGGTGGGGCTGCGACCTGCCGCCGGACTTCAGCGTGCAGATGCAGGCGCCGAACCGCACGACCAGCTCCGCGTTGCCCTGTTTCAGCTTCGAGGCGTTGCCGAACCTGCTGGGTGAGTTCGGTGTGAGCTGGAAGACGTACGCCGACCCCAACAACGTCACGTTTGCCCACGTCACGATCGACGCCATCGCCCAGGTCAGATACAACCCGTCGCTATGGGCGAACGTGGTCCCCTTCGAGCAGTTCGAGACGGACGCGGCGGCCGGCAATCTGCCGGCGGTCTCCTTCGTCCAGTCCACCTTCTCGGACCATCCGGCGGAGAGCAGCGTGTGTGACGGTGAGAATCAGGCCGTCGAGCTGATCAACGCGGCGTTGAGCGGGCCCGACGCGAACACCACCGCGATCATCATGAACTGGGACGAATGGGGCGGTTTCTACGACCACGTCGCCCCCCCGATCGTCGATGACCTCTCGTATGGGTTCCGGGTCCCGGCCCTGGTCATCTCGCCCTGGGTCAAGTACGGGGGTGGGAGCGACGGCGGCTACATCAGCAGCACGTTCTACAGCCACGGCTCTCCCCTCAAGCTCATCGAGACGAACTGGGGACTCCCCGCACTGAACTCGCGTGACGCCGGCGCCAACGACATGCTGGACTTCTTCGACTTCCAGCAGACGCCCAAACCTCCACTCATCCTGTCGCCGCGGACGTGCCCGCCGGCCACACCCGAGTGGCTCAAGATCCACGCCACGTACAACCGGGACAATGCGGACTAGGCGGCCATGACCCGACCTCGCACCTTCTCTCTCCTCACCATTGCTGTCCTGATGGCAGGGCTGATCGCAGCCGGTGGGGGGGCGGCCGGGGCAGGATTCCGAGTGCCGGAGCTCATCCAGCCCGGTCGCTTCGCCGGGGCTCCTGCGGTCCCTGTCCTCGCCCCGTGCGTGCCGTCGTGGGCGGCCGTGACATCTCCTTCCCCGGGCGGCCTGGACAACTTCCTGAACGACGTCGTGGTGCTGAGCGCCGCTGATGCCTGGACGGTCGGCGGCGGCGCCTCCGCCAATGACGAACCGGTGACCGTTGCCGAGCACTGGGACGGTTCGGCTTGGACGGTGTCCTCGACGCCGAACGTGGGGGAGGGGGCCAACTACCTGTACGGGGTCGCGGCCGCCTCCTCATCCGACGTCTGGGCCGTGGGGACCTATGTGGACGTCCCGACCAATCGGTACCGGACGCTGACGCTGCACTACACCGGCGGCGCATGGTCACTGGTCCCCAGCCCGAACATCGGGACCAATAGCAATTTCCTGCTGGGGGTCGAGGTCGTGTCGGCCACCGATGTCTGGGCCGTGGGATACGCCCTGGACGACATCTCCAGCGTCAAGACGCTGATCCTTCACTACAACGGGACGTCGTGGTCCATCGTCACCAGTCCCAATCCTGCGGCTTCGGGGAACTACCTCTACGCCGTCTCCGCGACCGCGTCCAACGACATCTGGGCCGTCGGCGCGACGTACGTGGCGTCGGCCACGAACCTGCAGACCATGATCGTGCACTACAACGGCACCTCATGGAGCACGTTCGCCAGTCCCAACCGCGTGGCGAACACGGCCAACCTGCTGCTGGACGTCGATGCCACGTCGAGCACGCAGGCGTGGGCCGTGGGGTTCGCCAACGGGACGGAAGGCTTCGAGCGGATCGCCCTCAAGTGGAACGGCACCACGTGGACGCTGTCGCAGGCAGCGAACGGCGCGGGCAAGCTCTTCGCGGTGGACTCCGTCTCCTCGGGCGATGTCTGGGCGGCCGGCGCGACAGGACTGATCCAACACTGGGACGGGCTGACGTGGCAGGTCGTCTCGGCCCCGTCCGATGTGTTGATGGCCACGTACTTCGGGATTGCGGCCCTGCCGGGGGGACAACTGTGGAGTGTGGGCTTCACGACTCCCCAGGGCCAGATCGACAAGACGATGTCCTCCAACCTGTGCGAGGCAGTGGTCAACGACGCCGGCTTCTCCCTGGACTCGGCGCCGGTGCCGCTGGGATCGACCACCACGTGGACGTTCCCGTCGACCAACCTGAGCACGCATCGGGTGCGTGACGCCCAGAAACTGGGGCTCTTCGACTCGGGGCTTCGTTCGGCCGGGACTTCGTACACGTTCACGTTCTCCGCCGCGGGGACCTACAGCGCGGGGGACACGGTCAGCGCCGACCGCATGCAGCTCACCGTCAAGCCGACCGCCACCCCGGCGTCGGGGGGCGTGACGACGGAATTCACCATCACGTGGGCCACCGGGCCCGTCGCCGGCTTCCTCTTCGACGTCCAGATCCGGCGCCCCGGATCATCGTGGGCCGACTGGAAGACGGGCGTGACGGCCCTGACCTCGAAGTTCACGCCCGACGCCGGCACCGGTCAGTACTCGTTCCGCGCCAGGATCCGCAACGCCACATCGGGCAAGGCTTCGCAGTATTCGCCTGCAGTGACGATCACGGTCAACTGATGCTCCAGAGGGACGGGATGAAGGGGGACGGAATGAGGGTGCGCATGCTCGCGGCGTTGACGTCGATCGTCCTGGTCGGCTCGGCCGCATCCATCGTGGCGATGCCACAGGTGAGCGCGGTCGCAGCGACCGACCGAGCCCGCCCGGTCGATCCCAAGATCATCGGCTACGACTGGTGGTACGAGGGCGACCTGGTGCGGGCGTGGTTCGGCTGGAGCTTGAACGCGGCCGGTGACGTCAACGGGGACGGGTACCAGGACATCATCGTCGCGGCGTACCGGTACAAGACGTTCTTCCCGCAAGACGGGAAGATCTTCGTCTTCTACGGCTCGCCCGCGGGCCTGAGCACCACACCCGACTGGACAGCGATTGGAAAGTGGAATGGGGCGCTGCTCGGCCACTCGGTCGCCCCCGCCGGTGACGTCAACGGCGACGGGTACGACGACATCGTGGTGGGGGTGCCCAGCCCCAAGGGCAACGGCGGACACGGGTGGGCTTATGCGTACTACGGCTCGGCCAACGGGCTCAGCGCCGAACCCGACTGGATGGTGGAGGGCCCCCAGGCGGCGGCGTGGTTCGGTCGCACGGTGGGAGGCCCGGGCGACGTCAACGGCGACGGATATGAGGATGTCGTGGTCGGGGCGCCCCACTGGGACAACGGTCAGAACGACGAGGGGCGGGCCTACCTGTACCTGGGTTCCCCGACCGGGCTGGAGACGACGGAAGCCTGGGTCACGGAGAGCGACCAGCAGGGAGCTCTGTACGGTCGGTGGGTCGGCTCCACCGGTGACGTCAACGGCGATGGATACGACGACGTTGCCGTCGGCGCGCACTTCTACGACGCTGATCAGGCAGACGAGGGCCGCGTCTTCGTCTACTACGGATCACCCACCGGGCTCAGCACCACCGTGGATTGGATCGCCGACGGGAACCAGCGCCGTGGGTGGTTCGGCCGCGCCGTTTCCACGGCCGGCGATGTCAACGCCGATGGATACGACGATCTGCTGGTGGGTGCCCCCAAGTACGATGGAGACTTCCTCAACTCGGGGGCTTCGTTCATCTTCTTCGGGTCGGCGACGGGCCTGAGCCCGACGCCCAACTGGGTGACGTACGTCGACCAGGCAGAAGCGTGGTACGGGCGCAGGCTGAACTGTGCCCTGGACGTGAACGGCGACGGCTACTCGGACGTGGTGATCGGGGCGCCGAACTACGACGACGGCGGACTGGAAGACACGGGGAGGACCTACGTCTTCTACGGCTCCGCGACCGGCCCCTCCACCACCCCAGACTGGGTCAAGCAGTACGACCAGGACGACGGGTGGTTCGGGAGGGCGGTGAGCTCGGCCGGGGATGTCAACGCAGACGGTTACGACGAGATCCTGGTGGGAGCCCCGAACTACTCCCAGCCGCAGTTCCATCAGGGTGCGGCGTACGTCTTCTACGGATCCGCGGACGGCCTCCCCCCGCCGGAGGGGAGGGAGGCCGTTTCAGCGGTCAGACCGGCTCAGACCTCCACGAGCTTGTAGATCGCGCTGAAGTCGTTGAAGTACAGCGTGCCGTCGGGGGCGCTCTCGATGGACACCACGTCGAAGATGGGGTGGTGGTAGACCTCCGTGACCGACTCGATGTTCCGCCGGTCGGGCGTCAGCACGATGCGCACGATGTCGAGCCGGTTGAACTCGCCCATGAACAGGGTGCCCTCGCTGTCTGCCAGGCCACACCCGTTGCAGAAGGAGATGCCGACCGGCGCCACCGTGGGCGTGAACCACGTCTTGGGCATGAACGGATTCGGCCCGTCCTGGTTGACGTTGAAGGGCTCCTCCGGAGGATTGGTGCACAGGTTGGCGTCGGAGAGCGGGCCCCAGCCGTAGTTCGTTCCCTTGACGATGAGGTTCACCTCGTCGACGCAGTCCGGTCCGTTCTCCGACTCCCACAGGAAGCCGGTCTGCGGGTCGAAGTCCAGCCCGATCGAGTTGCGGTGGCCATAGGTCCAGATCGAGTTGCCGAAGGGGTTCGTCGGCGGGATCTGGCCGCGGTCCGTGATGCGGTGGGTCTTCCCCGCAAGGTTCGTCAGGTCCTGGGCGTTGGCCGAGTTCACGGCATCCCCCACCACGAAGTACAGCAGCTTGTCCGGGCCGAACAGGATGCGCCCCGAGCTGTGGGCGATATTGGTGATCACGTCCTCCTGCCAGATGATCTTGGGACCGATGCCGATGCCTCCCGAGTCGGTCAGTCGGATGATCTGATTGTGTGGATCGTTGTTCGCGATCCTGCGGCTGGCGTAGAAGTAGATGTAGGGCCGGGTCGGATAGTCCGGATGCACGGCCAGGCCGAGCAGCCCATCCTCCGGTCCCTTGTAGAGCCGGGTGACCTGGTAGAAGAGGTGGTTGTCCCCCGTCGCCGGGTCGAACAGGAAGATCTGGCCCATCAGGCGCCGGGCATACAGGATGCGGCCGTCTGGGAGGAACGTGAAGAAGGCGACGTCCCCGCCCAGGTCCTCGATCACGGGCACGGCTTGGATGGTCTTGACCTGGCCGTGGGCCGGCATGATTCCCAACAAGGTCATGCTGGCCAGGATGGTCAGCAACGCGGTCAGTCGTCTCATGGTGGTCCCCCCTCGCGCTGGTCGGTCGGGTTGAGGCGCCCATGCTAGACAAGGCCCCCTCGAATGGGAAGGCCGAAGGTAAGAATGCCGGGGTGTCGGAGAAGGTCCTGTCGACCCGCGCCTTGAACCGGGCGCTGCTGGCCCGCCAGCTGCTGCTGGAACGGTCGGGGCTGTCGATCGCCCGGGCAGTCGACCGGGTCGGCGGGTTGCAGACCCAGTACGCGCCGTCGGCCTACGTGGCGTTGTGGTCCCGGCTGCGGGGATTCCGGCGCGAGGCCCTGACGCGCGCCCTGGAGCGTCGCCGCGTGGTCCAGGCCACCCTGCTGCGGACCACCATCCACATCGTGTCGGCCGAGGAGTTCCACCTCTACGCCGCCGGCGTCCGGAGGAGCCGGCAGGAATGGTGGCTGCGGATCCATCGCGAGATGGACCGGAAGGAGATCGAGCGCGCCGCGGCCAGGGTCCGAAGGCACCTGGCGAACGGCCCCGCACGGGCGCCGCGGCTGGCGGAGCTGCTGGCCGAGGAGGGCTTCCCGGCCATCGCCATGTCGGGTGTCGGCCTGTGGGTGGACCTGGTGAGGGTCCCGCCCTCGGGAACGTGGGTGCACCGGCGCGCCGACCTGTACGGGCTGGCGGACGAATGGCTCGGCCGGGCCGACCGGCGCATCACGGAACCGGAGGGGGTGGAACACCTCGTCCGGCGGTACCTGGGCGGGTTCGGTCCGGGTTCCACCGACGACGTGGCACGGTGGGCCGGCGTGCCCACTACGCTCGTCCGGCCCCTGATGGAACGCCTCCCCCTACGGAGCCTCCGCTCCGAGGACGGCGGCCGCCTGTTCGACCTGCCGCGGGCCCCCCTGCCCGATCCGGACGCCTTCGCGCCCGTTCGGTTCGTCCACACGTGGGAGGCCATGCTCCTGGCCCACGCCCGACGGGCCCAGGTGCTCCCGGAGCGGTTCCGCGAACGGGTGTTCAACACGAAGACCCCGCACTCGATGGCCACGTTCCTGGTCGACGGCGCGGTGGCGGGAACGTGGAGTTACCGTGACGGCCGGGTCGCGGTCGAGCCGTTCGAACCCCTGCCCCGGGCTGCCCGTCGCGCGGTCGACGAGGAGGCCCGCGCGCTGGCCGCTTTCCACGAAGGCGGATAGGCCGAGGTGGAAGGGGGTTCCGGCCCGACGGGTTGGGACCAACGACCTAGGCAGCGCATGCAAAGCCTCGCCGTAGGCCCGATCCAGCCCCCCGTCGGCGCACCGATACCAGCAGCATGGGCGCGCCGCACCCTGAGGTGGCCTCTGGAGCGACGGGTGTCCGCGATCTCCTCCACCTCCAGCCGAAGCGCCGGAAGACGGACGAATGGCTGGAGCGGTGGATGGCGACCGTGGAGGACTTGGCGCGCCTCAAGCGGTCGCATCCGATGCTGGACGCCGTCATCGACGAGGTGGCCGGCCGGCGCATCAGGATCGGCGACCAGTGGCTGGCGGACTTCGCGTCCTGCAACTACCTGGGACTGGACCTCGACCGGGAGGTGATCGAAGGCATCCCGGCGTTCCTCGACGACTGGGGTACCCACCCGAGCTGGTCCCGCCTTCTGGGAAGCCCCGTGATCTACGAGCGCATCGAGGAGCGGCTGGCGTCGCTGCTCGGATGCGAGGACACACTCCTGCTTCCGACCATCACCCACATCCACATGTCGGTGATCCCGGTCCTGGCCGGGTCGGGGGTGGTGTTCATGGACGGCCGCGCCCACAAGACGATCTACGACGGGTGCGCCATCGCCCGGGGCCACGGCGCCGCTCTGCACCGGTTCCATCACAACGACCCCGACGACCTGGAGCGGCTGCTCCGGGGAACCGCCGTCACCCCGAGGCTGGTCGTCATGGACGGCGTCAACTCGATGACCGGCAACGCGCCGGACCTGGCCGCCTTCGCCCGGGTCGCCCGCGAGCACGACGCGTTGCTGTACGTCGACGACGCCCACGGGTTCGGCGTCATCGGGGAACGCAGGCCCGACGAGCTGTGCTCGTACGGATCGCGTGGCAACAGCGTGGTCCGGCACCTCGGAGAGACCTACGAGGACCTCCTGCTCGTCGGCGGATTCTCGAAGGCGTATTCGTCGCTGCTGGCGTTCGTCGCCCTGCCCACCCGGATGAAGGACGTGCTGAAGGTAGCGGCGCCCCCGTACCTGTACTCGGGTCCGTCGCCGGTGGCCTCGCTGGCCTCGGCGTGGCTGGGGCTCGACGTGAACGACGCGCGGGGCGACGAGCTGCGTCGGCAGATCCACGACAAGACACGCCGCGTGCTGGACACGCTGCGGGAGCTGGACGTCACCGTGGCGAACACATCCGGACTGCCGATCGTCGAGGTTCCACTCCGCCGGCACGAGGACATCGACGCCGTCGGCCGCTACCTCTTCGACCGAGGTATCTACGTCACCCTGGCCGCGTACCCGCTGGTGCCGCGCGACGAGGTCGGGTTCCGCATCCAGGTCACGGCGGCGAACAGCGACGAGGACATGGACCTGCTGTGCCAGGTGCTGTGGGACCTGGACCGGCGGTTCGAGCTCCAGCACCGGTGAGGGTGAGATGGACACGATGACCCGCCACCGCCCGTCTGCCGTGCTCAGGAGCCCCGACGGCCGCGCCGATATCAGCAGGGTGAGGCGCTTCGCGTGGCTCGCCTATCTCAGCCTGGGCGCGGTGGTGCTGGCCGCGTACCTCTTCATCCATGCCATCAGGGTGGGGCCGCTGTTCAACCTGATCGGGCTGTCGGGCGCCGTGGCCATCGTGGTGGCCGTGCGGATCCACCGGCCCAAACAGCGACTGGCGTGGTACCTCGTGGCCATCGGCCAGGTGCTGTTCGTCGCCGGTGACGTCATCACCTACAACTACAAGGACTTCTTCGGCACCGAGGCGCCGTTCCCGTCGATCGGTGACCTCCTCTATCTGTTGGTCTATCCGTTCCTGATCCTGGGGATCCTGCTGCTGATCCGGCGGCGCGAACCCGGCGGGGACCGGGTGAGCCTGCTCGACTCGCTGATCGTCGGCGTCGGCGTGGGTGCCCTGTCGTGGGTCCTGCTGATCGCGCCGAACGTTCGCGACGAGACCCTGTCCCTGGCCCAGAAGCTGGTGGCCATGGCCTACCCGGTGATGGACCTGGTGCTGCTGACCGTGGCCGTCCGGCTGACGGTCGGCACGGGTGGGAAGCGGCCCTCGGCGTTCTACCTGTTGACGGCGTCGGTGATCGTCCTGTTCGTGACCGACTCCATCTACGGATGGATCGTCCTGCACGGCACGTACGACAACGGCACCGGCTACCTTGAGGGCGGCTGGGGTCTCTTCTACCTGCTGTGGGGGGCGGCGGCCCTGCACCCCGCCATGAAGGAGCTGGACGAACCGCATCGGGAGATGCTCGAGCTCGATCCTCAGCAGTCCCGGCGGCGTCTCTACCTGGTGGCTGCGGCTTCGCTCATGTCGCCCACCTTGCAGCTGATCCAGGCCCTGCGCGACGCGTCGCTCCACGGTGACGTGGCGGTGGTGGCGACGTGCACCATCGCCCTGTTCGTGATGGTGATGATCCGGCTCAACTGGGTCATGGTCGACATCAACGAGCACAAACGCACCGAGCGGCAGTTGCGCGAGACCGAGAACAAGTACCGGACGCTGGTGGAGGGGCTGCCGGCCGTGGTCTACATCGCCGAGTTCGGCGAAGACGGCGCGTGGACCTACATCAGCCCCCAGATCGAGTCCGTCCTGGGTTTCAGCCAGAACGAATGGATGACCGGCGCCCGGCTGTGGCGCGACCGCATCCTCCCGGAGGACCGGCAGATCGCCCTGGACGCGGAGCAGCAGCTGCTCGCGGGCGACCGGCACATGCAGTGTGAGTACCGCATCCTCGGCCGGGACGACGCGGTGATCTGGATCCGGGAGGAGGCGGAGCCGCTGCTCGCCGACTCCGGCCACCCCAGGTTCATGCAGGGCGTGATGTACGACATCACGGAGCAGAAGCAGGCCGAGGCCCGGCTGATGACGGCCCTCGAGACGGAGAAAGAGGCGTCGAGCCGGCTGCGGTCGCTGCACGAGATGCAGAACTCGTTCCTCCAGGCGGTCTCCCACGACCTCCGGACCCCGCTCACCACCATCCTGGCCGGGTCGCTGACACTGGCGCGGGACGATGGCGCGATCCCTCCGGCCGAGGCCAAGGACATGCTCGGGCGGATGGCCGCCAACGCCCAGAAGCTGCACCGGTTGTTGACCAACCTGCTCGACCTCGACCGCATGTCTCGGGGCGTGGTGGAGCCCAACCGCCACATGGTGGACCTGACCAGCCTGATGGTCGGCGTCCTGGACGAGTTGGAGGACGACAGCCACCCGATCAGCGTGACCACCACCACGCCCGTGTTCGCCGACGTGGACGCCGCGCATTGCGAGCGGATCGTGGAGAACCTGGTGACGAATGCCATCCGGTACACGCCCCCGGGCACCCAGATCTGGTGCTCGGCCGAGGACGTGGGCGACGGCGCGCTGATCACGGTGGAGGATGCGGGCCCGGGAGTGCCGGCCGAGCTTCGCGAGGCCATCTTCGAGCCGTTCCGCCAGGGCAGCGAGACCATCAAGCACTCGCCTGGGGTCGGTGTGGGGCTGTCCCTGGTGGCCCGGTTCGCCGAGCTGCACCGAGGCAGGGCCTGGGTCGAGGAGCGGGTCGGCGGCGGGGCGTCGTTCAAGGTGCACCTGCCCCACTTCGCCGCGACCATGGAGCCGCCCGACCCCGAGGAACCCGAACCGGACCGGGCGCGGGCCCTGGCGGGCGCGTCGGCGCTGGACGGCCATGGAGACGAGGGCGACGAGCACGACGAGTTCTCCGCCGCCTCGGCCTGAGGTGGCCAGGCCCACCTTCGGGACGGACCGGGACGGAGGGCGCCGATGCGACTGATCCAACCGTTGCGCATCCGCGACTTCCGCCTGCTGTGGACCGGCATGACGGCCTCGCTCCTGGGCGACGGCATCTTCCTGGTGGCCTTGGCCTGGCAGGTCTACGAGCTGTCGAACGCCCCGACGGCGCTGGCGGTGGTGGGAGTGGCCATGACGCTGCCGCAGGTGGCTCTGTTGCTGGTCGGGGGGGTCATCACGGACCGGTTCGACCGGCGGCACGTGATGGTCGGAGCCGACGTGGTCCGAGGTGTCGCGGTGGCCGTGCTCGGCGTCCTGGCGGCGACCGACGCCCTCCACCTCTGGCACGTGCTGTCGGTGGTCGGGTTCTACGGCGCCGGCAGCGCCTTCTTCGGGCCGGCCTTCGACGCCATCGTGCCCGACCTCGTTCCCGACGAGCTCCTCGGGCAGGCGAACTCGCTCGACCAGTTCGTCCGGCCGGCGGCCTGGCGCCTGCTGGGGCCGGCCGTGGGGGGCTGGATCATCGCGATCGCCGGGACGGGCGGAGCCTTCCTGGTAGACGCGGGGACGTTCGGGTTGTCGATCCTGTGCGTGGCGCGCATGTCGGCGCGGCCCCGGCCGGTCACGGAGCGGGCCGGAGGTATCGGGCCGGCCGTACGCGAGGTGTCCGAAGGGTTCCGGTTCGTCCGCTCGCACGTGTGGCTGTGGGGGACCTTCCTGGCGGCCACCATCGCGTACCTGCTGTTCCTGGGGCCGTCCGAGGTCCTGCTCCCCTTCGTGGTCAAGAACGATCTGCACGGCGGGGCGGCCGACCTCGGCTACATCCTGGCCGTTGGCGGGGTGGGCGCGCTGTTCGCCGCCCTGGTCGTGGGGGCCCGGGGCCAGCCGCGGCGCTCTATCACCTTCATCTACGTCGTGTGGACGCTGTCCACCGTGGCGGTGGCCGGCTACGGTCTGGCCCGCTACACGTGGCAGCTCATGGCGGCGAGCTTCGCCTTCAACGCGCTCGAGGCCGCCGGCACCATCGTCTGGGCCACCACGAAGCACCGGCTCGTCCCGGGCCGGCTCCTGGGCCGAGTGTCCAGCTTCGACTGGTTCATCTCGATCAGCCTGCTCCCGCTGTCCTATGCACTGACCGGCCCGGTGGCCGCCGCCATCGGCGCCCGGACCACCCTGGTGGCGGCGGGGCTGCTCGGCGGGGTGGCCACCCTCGGGTTCCTGTTCCTCCCGGGGATGCGATCGGTGGAGCGAGCGCCGACTGCACCTATGGCGCCTCCTGCAGAGCCCGCCCCGGAACCTGTGCTCTCACTCGGTCCCTCCGGCAGGCACTGACCTGGCGCGCCGACGCGCCGTAGCATCCGTTCGATGGAACACGTCGTGGCCGTCGCGGTTCGCCTGGAGGAAGGAGGCGAGCGCTTCTTTGTCACCTGGGGTCGGATCCAGGACGCAGTCGACCCCGTTCCCCTGGCAACGCTCGTTCTTCCCCAGGCGAGCAGGTACGACCTCGGGGGCGCCCCTGTCGGCGCCCGTGTCTGTTGGTCGCTGGCTGAGGCTCGCGAGGCACGGTACTTCCATGAGGCCCTCCTCCAGTTCGCATCCGCTTCAGTCCCGTATGGCCCGGCCTACGAAGAGTGGCGAGCCCGCGTTGCTGAGGAGATGGAG
>JBIOYQ010000085.1:0-14959 GCA_044870295.1 Actinomycetota bacterium | reverse complement strand
CGTGGGTAGGTGTGCGACCCGGGTCGGCGGGGGTCGTCCGAGCGGACCGGTTCCCAGAGAACTTCCAGATGTGTCGTAGGCAAGTAACGGGGGGGCGGCGTAGCATGTCGCCCCATATTCGAGGGACCGGGAATGGGCATCGATCTGGAAACACTTGAACGCCATCGTCGGTTCGAGGACCCCACGGCTGGGTTTTCGGAGGAGTTCATCCAGCCGAAGCTGGGACTGGGCCGCACCGTCGGCGTGATCTCCAGGCCGCTGGGGGACGCGCTACCGGTGGGCTGGGTCCTGTGCCACGCGTTCGGGATGGAACAGATCCACGTGAGCCGGCTGGAGGTCATCACCGCCCGCGTCTTGGCCGGTGCCGGATTCCCGGTGCTCCGGTTCTCGGGCCAGGGGTACGGCGACAGCGAGCTCGGAATGGAGGCGGTGGGCTTGACCTCCCACCTGACGGAGACCGAGGACGCCGTCGAGCTGATGCGGTCCCAGGAAGGAGTGGAGCGCGTCGGGGTGCTGGGAGCGAGGTTCGGCGGCGCCGTGGCCGGCATCGTCGCCCAGCGCCTGGGCCTCCCTTACGCGGTGCTCTGGGATCCCGTCGTGCGCGGACGTCAGTACCTCCGGGAGATCTTCCGCTCGGAGGTCCTCTCCGAGATCATGGAGAACGGGGACGGTGGAGGCGCCGTCCACGTGCAGCAGCTTCGGGACGACCTCGATACCCAGGGATGGACGGACATCAAGGGTTGGCCGCTGTCCCGCCACGCTCACGACGAGATCTCCTCCATCGACCTGTCCGACACGCTCTCACGGTTCCAGGGGTCCGCGCTCATCGTCGCGTTGTCGCGCACGCCGAAAGTGCCCGGATCGCTCACCGCGCTGTCCGAGGCCATCTCGAACGGAGGGGGCTCGGCCAGGGTGGAGCTTGTCCAGGACCCCGTCGCCTCACAATTCGGCCAGTTCCGGTGGCGTGCGGTCGAGGGCGGACGGTCCAAGCGCGACTCCCAGCTCGAGTTGAACGAGAAGATGGCGGCCGTCAGCACCGCGTGGGCGTTGGAGCAAGCGGGCGCGGCAGCGCGGATCGGCGAGAGCCGGGTGACGCCATGAAGGAGTTCCCGTTCTTCGTTCCCTACGAGGACCAGTTCCTCGCCGGCACGCTGACCGTCCCCGACCGCGACCCCGAGGCGCTGGTGTTGCTGCTGGCAGGCACGGGGGCTCCCAGGAGCCATCGCTTCCAGCTGTGGACCCGGACGGCGCGGGGCCTGGCGGAGCATGGTCTGGCGTCGGTCAGGCTGGACTATCGCGGGATCGGTGACAGCAGCGGCCGGGTGCTCCAGCCGGTCCTGGGGGACCAGCGGACCGAGCAGGCCATCACCGCCGCCCGGTTCTGCATGCAGGCGTGCTCGGTGGAGCGCGTCGCGGTGATCGGCAACTGCTCGGGAGGGGTGGTCGGCCTGGGGGTCACCGCCCAGATGCCCGAGGTGGAAACCGCCATCCTGATCCTGCCCCGGCTCGTGCAGATGAGCACGGTGGGGCGGAAGGCCCTGGATGCCAGGAAGTCGCGGCTGGGCGCCATCGTTCGCCGGCACCGGCTGCTGCGACGGGTCGCCCACACCACCATGAAGACGGGGCGGGACGTCGCGTCACCGCCGGTGGCGGCCTCGTTCGAACCCGCGCTCGATCACGCCCGCCTGCTGTTCGTGTACAGCGAGCACGACCGGGACCCCTATGTCGGCAAGAGCCGGCGTCTGCTGCAGCAGATGATCGCCAAGCTTCCATCCGAACGCCGGTCGCGCGTCGACTCCATGCTGATCGACGAAGGGCCACTGTCGGGCTTCGAGTCCAGGGCCGTGCAGGAGCGTGTCATCGCCGAGGTCGTCCAGTGGACGGCCGACGGGCTCGGGGTGAACGGCCACGGGGCACGGGGAGTGGAGGCCGGTCAGGTCCTGGGCGCCGGCGCGACGCGCCCGAAGTAGACCCTTACTGCTTCGTCCAGCTCCAGGTGGTCTTCACGCCCACGTTTCCGGCCAGGTCGGTGGCCCACACCTTGAACGTGTGGCGGCCCGTGGTGATGCCGGTGTAGGTCACGCCGCTCACGCAGGTCGTGGCGGCCTGGGCGTCCAGCTGGCACGTGAAGGTGACGTTGCCCTCGCTCGCGGTGAACTTGAAGGTCGCCGTCGACTGCGTGGTGGGATCGGCCGGACCCGACGTGATGGTCACGGTGGGCTTCACGGTGTCGATCGTCCAGGTGTAGGGGACGGGCACACCCGTGTTGCCTGCCTGGTCGATGGCCTCGACCTTCACAGTGTGCGACCCATCGGCCAGGGTCCAGTAGGTCTTGCCCGACATGCAGGTCGTGAACGAGGCGCCGTCGAGCGAGCACTTGAAGGTGGCGCCCGCCTCCGAGTGGAACGTGAAGGTCGCCGACTTCGACTTGGATGGATTGGCCGGTCCGGAGTCGATGATGGCCGAAGGGGCGGTGATGTCGACGGTCCACGTCGAGGTGGCGGGTGCCGAAGCATTGCCGGCCTTGTCCGTCGCGGTCAGGGTGAACGTGTGGGACCCCTCGCCCAGCCCGCTGTACGTCGTGGGGGAGGTGCACGAGGCCGTCTGCCCGTTGTCCAGCCTGCACGTGAAGGTCCCGCCGGTCTCGTTGGAGGAGAACTTGAAGGTGGCCGAGGTCTGGTTCGTCGGGTTGGCCGGCGTGCTGGTGATGGTCGCGACGGGTGCCACCGTGTCCACCGTCCAGTTCCACGTTGCCGTGCCGACGTTGCCTGCGTCGTCGGTGGCCGTGATCGTCTCGGTGTGCGAGCCGTCGAACAGGTTGGAGTAGTTGAGGCCGGACGCGGCGCTGAAGTCGTCGAAGCTCACCACGAAGGGGACCTCGGTGGACCACGCCTGGGCTCGCAGGGCGGGACGGCCGCTTCCGGTCAGCGGCGAGGAGGTGTCCAGGTAGGAGTATCCCCAGTCGGTGGGCTCGGGCGTGCCGTCCTTCCAGACCTTGCCCTGGATCCGGCCGTTGCCGTTCTCGGTCCCGAAGTGGGCGCGAACCCAATACCAGGTGTTCGCGGCCCCCATGCCCGAGTACACGACCTCGGTCCCCAGCACCGTCTCCGCGCCCGTCACGGGCTTCTTGCTGGCGTCGAGCCGGACCGAGCCGTCCCAGACCACGCTCACGCGGACCGCGTAGAAGGCTCCGGACGAGCTGTCGTAGCGGCCGACCGCGTAGGCGATCACGCGTGAGGTGGTGGGCTTCTTGTCGACGGAGAACCGGAACAGCTCGTCCTGGTCGCTCCACACCAGCGGCAGGTAGGAGAGCCGCGGGTTGTCCTTGACGGAGGCCACCATGGTCCCCACCGCCCCGCTCACATCGAAGTCCGAGGTCGGGTTGTCGGTGGGGAGCTTCCAGCTCTGACCCGAGTCTCCGGTGCCCCAGGTGTCGGTCAGGTTGCGGCCGAAGGTGTCGCTGGCGCTCCCGCCACCGCCACCGCCCGGGCCGCACGGGGCCGGCACGCCCGAGTCCAGCTTGCACGTGGACGTGGTGCCGTGGTCGTCGGTGACGGTGAAGCCGAAGCTGGCCGAGGTCAGCTTCGTGTTCGCGTCGGGCCCGGAGGTGATATTGACGACGGGCTTGGACGAGTCGACCGTCCACGTGTAGGCGATGGGGGAGCCGATGTTGTTCGCACCGTCGATCGCCTCGACCTTGTAGGTGTGCGTGCCGTCGGTGACGTTGGTGTAGCTCTTGGGCGACGTGCACGTGAGGAAGTTGCCGTCGTCGAGCAGGCACTTGAACGTCGATCCGGACTCGTTGCTCGTGAAGCTGAAGCTCGGCGCCTTCGAGTTGGTCAGGCTGGCCGGGCCGTCGGTGATCGTGGCCGTCGGAGCAACCGTATCGACTGTCCAGGGGTACGTGGCGGGTGTCGAGACGTTGCCGGCCAGGTCCGTGGCGGTGGCGACGAACACGTGGTCGCCGTCGGCCAGGTCCGAGTAGTCGATGTTGTTGGCGCAGGTCTCGGCGGGAGCGCCGTCCAGCTGGCAGCTGAACGTGCCGTCCTCGGTCGAGCTCATTCGGAAGTGCGCGTTGGTCTGCGAGGTTTCGTCGTCGGGCCCGGACTCGATGGTGACCGTGGGCCGAGCCGTGTCGACGGTCCACGTCGTCAGGGCGGTGTTGGAGAGCTGCGACACCGGGTCGGTACCGATGATGGCCAGGGTATGGACGCCGTTCGCCAGCGACGATGTGGTGTAGGGGCTCACGCAGGTCTTCGCCGTGCCGCCATCGGTGCTGCAGGTGTACGTCGTGCCGGGCAGGTTCGAGGAGAACGTGAAGGTGGGGGTGGCATCGTTGTCCGGGTCGGGCGGCCCGGTCACCGAGATCAGAGGAGGCGGCGGGTTGAAGTACGAGTCGGCTCCCATGGCGGTATACGCGGCGAGCGAGGCGGCCGAGGAGTCGACCCACCAGTCGCACAGCGCACCGCCCGAGATCCCGTTGTTGTAGTAGGAGACCACCTTGATGTCGGGCATGGTCTTCAGGACCGCCGTGGCGTCCGTGAACCAGGCGGCCTTCGCCCCCGGATCATCCGGATCCTCGATGGACCCCAACTCGGCGATGACCATCTTCTTCGCCTTGGCCACCCCATAGGCATAGAAGTCGTCGAACAGTTCCTCGAAGGGCTTCCAGACGTCCGGTGGGCACTGGAACCAGTTGTAGCCATCGGCTCCGAGCAGATCCACGTAACCGTCGCCGGGGTACCACGCGTCCGCGCCGTCGTTCATGTAGGTGTACGACAGCAGGATCAGCACCCAGCTCACGTTGGTGACCCCGTCGGCGACGAACCGGTCGTGGATGTGGCGCCAGGCTGAGATGAACTCCGATGAGGTGCCGGACGTCTTCATCTCCGGCTCGTGGTCGAACGTGAAGAACAGCGGCGCGCCGTAGGCCTTGATGTCGGCGGCGCGGGCATCGATCAGGGAGTCGTACTGGCCCCGGGCGATGTCGTCCCAATACGCGTCGACTTCCTCGTGCGATCCGGACTGCCAGCTCAACATCAGGGTGGTGCCACGGTCCCGGACCCACCGGTCGAAGTCGTCCGGGAACACGTCGTCCCACAGAGCGTACTGGCGCTTCACCGCCACCTTGCGGCCGATCATGCTCTCGAATCCGTTGAGCGCCCCCTCTTGGGTGTCCTGATCGTGCTGTGCACCGTTGGCCCCGAACAGAGCGCCGGTGGTGGGCAGCTGAGGGCCCTCGGTCGCCAGGGGAACCACCTGCCGGTGGAGGCGCGAGGCGCCGGCGGCGCCCGTGAGAGCGACACCTGCCACGAGCGTCAGCAGGAGCAGCGTCGTGGTCGTGACCAGCACGCGCCGGAAGCCGTGGGGACCGGATGCGTGACGCATAGGACGTGCATCGGGCCCGCGCCGGAATTCCGTTACGCACTGTGCCCCGAAATGGCTCCTCGCCGGCCGCTTTCGCTCGAAAGTGCTGCCTGCTTCGGGGTACCGCTCCGACCGGCTAGGACCAACGGACTATGCGCGGCACGCACGGGGTCGACGGAGACCCCGGTCCACGTCGGGGGCCGTTCGGTCCTGGTGGACAGGCCTTCAGACCACCCGGAATTGCCGAAAAACCACCATTGCCAACGAAGGGGTCTGGGTCTAACGTATCGCCCCTGTTTCGGGCACCCCTCACCCACAGGAGGATCTTCATGCGTCGTTTCGTCGTGGTCCTGGCAGCGCTGGTGGCTGCCACCCAACTGGCCGGAACCACTCTGGCCTCCAGCCAATCCGCGGCTCAGAGCGGCCAGGCTGCGGCTCGCCGGCGTGGAGCTCAAGCCCTCGTTCCCGCGCCGCCGCCGGTCACGGACTTCAACGGAGACGGGTACGCCGACCTCGCCGTGGCCGCCGCCATGGAGGATGTCGGGGCCGTCGTCGACGCGGGTGGTGTGAACGTTCTGTACGGGACGGCCAACGGTCTCGCCACCACCGGCAACCAGTTCTGGAGCCAGGACAGCAACGGAGTCAAGGACCAGGCCGAGCAGGGAGACCAGTTCGGGACCGGGTTGGCCACGGACGACTTCAACGGCGACGGATTCTCCGACCTTGCCATCGGGGCCCCGTTCGACACGGTGGGCACCATCAAGGGAGCTGGGGTCGTCAACGTCCTCTATGGGACCGCCGCCGGCCTTGCGTCGTCGGGGAACCGGGTGTTCACCGAAAACACGCCCGGCATGTCCGGAGACGGCGCGGAGAAGAACGACCTGTTCGGCGCGTCTCTGGCCGGTGGCGACCTGAACGGTGACGGGGCCGACGACCTGGCCATCGGGATCCGGCAGGAGGGGGTCGGAACGAAGAGCTCAGCCGGTGCCGTGCTGGTTCTCTACGGGGCCGTCGGCACGGGGCTGGGGACCGCGGGCAACCAGTTCTGGACCCAGGACGACCTGAACGGGAGCGGTGCTCAGATCGGCGCCGTGTTCTCGAGAGGGTTGGCGACCGGGGACTTCAACGGCGACGGGTTCGGGGACGTGGCCGCCGGAGCATGGAACTACGACCTCGGAGCCCTCACCGACGCCGGCGCGGCGAACGTCATCTATGGGTCCGCCGCCGGGCTCACCGCGACGGGCAATCAGTTCCTCACCGAAGGAGCGAACACCCAGGCCAACGCGTGGTTCGGCAAGCCGATCACCACGGGTGACTTCAACGGCGACGGGTTCGTCGACCTGGCGGGCAGCGCCCACCAGCACACGGTGGGGACGGCGTCGGCGGCGGGCGAGCTCGACGTCTTCCTGGGGTCGGCCGCCGGAGTGTCTGGGAGCCCGAACCAGGCCTGGACGGAGGACTCCACGTGTGGAGACGGGGCCGAGCAGGGCGACCACTTCTCGCGAACGTCGGGCGCGGCGGACTTCGACGGCGATGGGTTCGTGGACCTGGCCATCGGAATCTCCGAGGAGGACGTCGGCTCGATCGTGGACGCCGGGGCGACGAATGTGATCTTCGGCTCGGCGGCCGGCCTCACCGCGGTCGGATGCGAGAACTGGACCCAGGACAGCCCCTCGGTGAAGGACCAAGCCGAGACCGGCGACGAGTCAGGGTGGTTCGTGCTGGGCGGTGACTTCAACGGCGATGGGGCGGCCGACCTGGCCGACGGGGCCGCGTACGAAGACGTCGGGACCATCGCCGACGCTGGGGCGATGAACCTCCTGTACGGGACGGTTGGGGTAGGTATCACGACCACCAACAACCAGTACTGGACCCAGGACAAGAACGGAGTGAAGGATCAGTGTGAGTCGGGAGACATTTTCGGAGTGATCATGACCTAGGGATTTCCCGGGTTCCGGAAGGTGAGCTGCGCTGGTAACATACGCCCTCCGTCCGGACCCATCCGTCTGAGAGGTGTTGCCATGAATCGCGTGTTCGGAAAGTTCGCAAGCGTTGCCGCGGGCCTGTTAGCGCTCGGGTTGCTGATCCCGTCCCAGGCAGCGGCGGCACCCGGGCACGCCACCCGCACTCGGGCTCCGTACTCCTACCATGGGGCCGTCCCCCTCCCCGACACCGGGGTGCTGTGGGGCGCCTATGTCCCGCCCGATGCGCACAACGGTCCGGACCGCCGGACCGCGTTGACGAACTACGAGACCCTGGTCGGGCGGCCGCTCGCCCTCGAGCGCGTGTACTACCTGTGGAACGAAGCGTGGCCCACCGCCGACGACACGTGGTCGGCGCAGAACGGGCACACCCTGTACATCAGCTGGAACGCGTCCCCCGATGACGGCTCCGGATGTCGCAAGTGGAATGACATCGCCAACGGTGTGTACGACGCCGACATCCATGCCCAGGCGGCGCGCATCGTGGCCTTCCCATACCCGTTCATCTTCTCGTTCCACCACGAGCCCACCACCGCCCCGCCGAACCACCAGTCGTGCGGCACGCCGGAGGAATACCAGGCCGCGTGGCGACACATCCACGACACATTCGTGGCGGACGGGGTCACCAACGTCAGCTACGGTTTCACGTCGACGGCGCTGAGCTTCGACCACCACAGGGCCGAGGACTTCTACCCCGGCGATGACATCATCGACATCGTCGCAGCCGACGGCTACAACTGGTTCGGGTGCACGTTCCACCCGGGGCCATGGCGCGAGATGTCGGAAATCTTCGCCAACTTCAACCAGTTCGGCATCGACCACGACAAGCCGCTGATCATCGGGGAGTACGGTTCCGGTGAGGATCCGGACGTCGTCGGCAAGAAGGGCCAGTGGTTCACCAACGGCGCCGACCAGCTCAAGAAGTGGCCGCTGTTCAAGGGCGTCATGTACTTCAACGTGGGGAACGGTGGAACGTCGTGCGACCGCTACGTGGACAGCACGCCGACCGCGCTGACGGGCTTCAGCACGATGGGGGCCGACCCCTACTTCAACCCGCCGGTGACCACCACGGAGATCAGCATCTCGGACGGCGGCTTCACCCCCGGCGACGTCACGGTCCCCATGGGATCGGTGGTCCGGTGGACGAACAACGGCACCGCCAATCACACGGTGGTGGCCAAGAAGATGGCGCTGTTCAACTCGGGAACGCTCACCCCGGGGGACACGTTCGTGTTCGTGTTCACGCAGGCAGGCACGTACTCCTACCGTGACTCGTTGAACGGTGCCCTCCAGGGCGCGGTCAAGGTGGCCCCGACGGCGGATCCGCCCACCGGCGGTGTGACCACCACGTTCACCATCAAATGGAGCGCGGACCTCGCCCCCGACGGCTACTCCTACGACGCGCAGATCAAACGTCCCGGCGGGACGTGGACCAACTGGAAGACGAACCAGAACGGCATGAAGACGACGTTCGTTCCCGACAGCGGTGTGGGGAAGTACACGTTCCGGGCCCGCTACGTGAGGGACTCCGACGGTGCGTCGTCCGGGTGGTCACCGGGCGTGCAGATCGTCGTCAGCTAGCTCGCCGGTCAGGACCCGGCTGGGACGCCGTTCAGGCGTCCCAGCCGAGGTCCCTGCCGAGCATCTCCTCGAGCCGCAGGTTGTGGGGCCGGAAGTAGTCGACCAGTCGAGCCCGAAGCTCGGGATCCATCTCACCTGAGCTGAACGCGTTGAACGTCTCGTACTCCGTCAGGTCGTACGGGGGCAGCCCCAGGAAGTCGAGCACGCGCTGGAAGGCGGCGGGAGGATCCTCGAACAGGTCCTCGCTCCGCAGCACCAGGAACCGCTCTCGAGGGATGTGCCGGAACCAGGCCTCGAGCTGGTCCGCGTACAGCCCGCGGGCGAGGTAGGAATGGTGGTGTCGCTCGTAGCTGACGTAGGAGTGGTTCGTCCGCACCTTCTCAAGCTCACCGGCCAGACGGCTCGGCTCGGCCGCGACGGCCTCGGCGAAGCCGAGCTGCTCGTGCCCCCGCTTGAACTGGTGCCAGTAGTGGGAGAAGGCTCGGTCCACCGGGTTGCGCAGCACCACGATCAGCTTGGCGTGGGGGAGGTCCCGGGCCACGCGAGCCGGGGCATGGGGGTGGAACAGGTAGTCGGGGCTGGCCTCGCCCACCATGGGTTCGAACCCTCGGTGGTTCCGCACCGCTCGCTGATGGCGCCGGGACGGGAATCGGGACCGGTACCACGAAAGCCCGCGGTGGTAGTTCAGGTCGAAGAACCGCAGCTCCTTCGTCAGGGCGTGCGACAGGTTGGGGTGTTGGACCAGGTACTTGTACAGGGACGTGGTCCCGCCGCGCTGGGTCCCGATGATGAGGAAGTCCGGGAGGACCCGGCCGCGGCTGGTCAGCCACGCGTAGCCCGACCAGGCGGCCTTGGCCGCGTTCTTCGCCGGAGCCGGCAGGGTTCGCCACGCTCGCTGCGTGACGCTCAATTCGTTCTCCGGAGAGACCTCATCGAGCCCGTCCCATGAACCCGGCCGCCATACCCGACCGCATCCGCAGCGAGGATCGCAGCACGCTCAGGCGGAGGACGCCGCGGAACCACCACAGCAGCGCGAGGTACAGCAGGGACGAGACGACGGCGAAGCCGGCGAAGGTGACGGCCGTCATGCCGAACCACATTCGCACCGCCAGGCCGAGACCGCCAAAGCAGAGCAGTGAGCTCAACATGACCACGGGGTAGCCCGCCCCGAAAGGCTGGAGGCCCAGCCGCAGCCACACCACCAGGGTGGTCGCCGCCATGTCGAACACGACGGTGGCGGCGAGGGCCACGGCCGCGCCCTCCATACCCCACCTCGGCACCAGCAGGAGGTTGAGGCCGATGTTCAGGCCGAGCGACAGGGTCGAGATGCCCAGGTTCCAGCCGCTGCCCCCGCCCATCAGGAGCACGATCTTGTTGTTGCCGGTCCCCACGAGCGCGAGCATCCCCGCGGCCAGGATCACCAGGACGTCCTGACCGGCCACGTATTCGCGGCCGAAGATCCGAAGCAGGAACGGTCCGAACGCCGCCATGGTGATGTACATGGGCCAGCCCAGCGCCATGAGCCACCACGTCCCCGTCTGGAACACCGCCTCCGCGCGGGCCCGGTCCTTTCGCGCCAGCAGCGAGGCGATCTGCGGGGCGAGGGCGATGCCCACCGCCTGCAGCGCGAACGTTCCGACCCCGACGAAGCGGTTGACCGCGGCGAAGATGCCGGCCTCGCTCGTGGTGGCCAGCGCTCCCACGATCAGCGGGCTGAGCCAGATCAAGGTGACCTGGAGGAACCCGGCGATGCCTCGTGGAGCGGAGAACCGCCAGAACTCGGCCGCCAGGGAGCGCCGGTGTCGACGCGGTTCGGACCCTCGGCCCTCCCGTCGCTCGGTCCGGTGCAGGAGCGCGTACGTCCACACCAGCGCCGCGGCGAAGCCCCCCGCCACGGGGAGGGCCCATGACAGTGCCACCGCGGACGCCCCTAGGCCGGCGGCGATGGCCAGGACCAGCAGGGCGGGACGAAGAGCCGGGACGCCCACGTTCAGCACGGCGACGTAGGGCACCATGGTTCCGAATCCCCGCGTTCCCGACAGGATCACCGTGGTCGCGCTGGCCATGGGCAGGAACGGCGCGAACACGCGGAGATACCGGACGGCGGTGGCGCGGCTCCCGCCGTTGATGAACACCTCAGCGAGCTGCGGAGCGAAGATGTACACGGCGACCGCCGTCGCCGAGCTCAGGATCAGGACCGGCCACAGGGCCGTCGAGAGCGTCGGGCGGATGTCCCGGATCCGCCCGGTGGCGCGATACCCGGCCACCATGCGGACCAGCCCGGTGTCGGCCCCGAGCTCCGTGGTGTTCGCCAGGATCATGAACAGGGCGATCACCTCGAACAGGACGCCGGCGATACGGGCCTGGCGGAAGCCGCGGGCGATGACCACGACCAGGGCGAAGCCGAGCAGGCTGCTGGCGACGCTGCCGGCCAAGGTGAGGCTGCCCCCCCGCGCCAGCGTGGACAGCTCCGACCGCAGGCTCCCGGGGCCACGCCCCCCATCGCCGCCGGGCTGCCGTCCGGTCCCGTCCGCCGGTCCGATGCCGTCGCCGGGCCAGGGCGGCGCCTCCACGGCGCGGACGGGTGCTGCCCTCGAGCCCCTCGGCGTGGGAAGGTTGGAGACCTCGAACGGGTCGACTGGCCAGTGGGGCCCGCTCACCGGCGCGTCGGCGACCTGCCGACGACGGCGAGTCGGGTCGAGGGCGACGGCGGCGCGGTGGCCACCGGGTAGCGCACGCGACGTTCACGCATGGCGGTGGCGGCGGCGATCATCACGATGGGGAGACCCCACGGCAGCAGCTCGTAATAGGGGAGCTGGATGACCGCGGTGAAGATGGCGACGTGGCACCAGAAGTGGGCGTCGGCGTCGCGTCCGCCCTCGTTGGTGATCCGCCTCCCCGTCTTGAACAGGGCGTACATCATCCACAGAGCGAAGAACACCAGCGCCGGGATGCCGTTGGAAATGAGGATCGTCCACAAGGTTCCATGGGTCCCGATGGACGGTCCGGGTGGAGCCGCGGGGTTGAGGACGTTGAGGGAGACCGGGGCCCCGAATCCCAGGACCGGACTCCGCTTGATCAGCGTCAGCGACGAGCTGTACAGGATCTGCCGGTGGGTGTCGCCATACCCGGAGTTCAGCCGGGTGAGGATGTAGCCGCCCAGCGGGCTCACCAGGACCAGCGTCACGACCACTACGCCGGTGAACATCAGCGCCCGGGCCGCCTTGGCCATCCGGCGGGAACGTCCTCGCCCGTGCTGGGCCAACCGGAAGATGCCGTAGGCGGAGCCGGCGGAAGCCGACAGCCAGGACCCGCGGTCCAGGGAGAACACGAGCGGGATCACGGCCAGGATCAGCAGCCCGACGAACGCCAGGCGGGTTAGGCGGTTGCGGGTCTGCGTGATGACCGCGAAGGCGAAGGGAAGGGTCAGGGCGAAGGCCGATCCCCACTGATTGGTGTAGATGAAGGGTGCCTTCACCCGGTAGATCCCGAGGCCCGGAAAGGCGTTCCCTCCGGTCGTGGACGGGATCACCAGCGCCTTGACGAAGGCGTTGGACAGGTACCGGTGCGGCATGACGTGTTCCATGAGGCTGCTGAAGGTGTGGTTGGGGAGGGCCATGCTCATCAGGCCGCCGACCACCGTGAGCACCCAGAAGGCCGCCAGCACGTTCATGATCGTCTTGGCGGACAGCGCCTCGCGGGGGCTGTTGAAGACGTAGAGGAACATGATGGTGGCCCCGACGTAGATGGTCATGCGCCAGCCCCACGACAGGATGTTGTCCAGCCCGGAGAGCTGGGTGGCCGACATGAACATGAACAGCAGGAACAGGAGCCAGAACCAGAACCCCTTCGGCATCGCCACGCCCCGGAACCGGAACACCAGGGCCAGGAGCAGGGGGAGGGCGAGCAGCGACTGGACGAATCCCGAGAGCCCCAGGAACCACCATACGAACAGCCCGCCGAACAGCAGGTAGATGGCCCAGCCGGCCGGCAGGTGCGGGCCCCGGCGCTGACGGCGCAAGGGGTATCCAGGAAGGGCCTCGCCGGGGACCGGATAGTCGCCGATCTGCACCTAGACCCCCCTCCCGACCGCGTGGACCAGCCGAACCACCGTCTGCGGCTTCATCAGCCCTGAGCTGACCAGCCAGCTCAGATAGATCCGGGGCTGCCGCCAATCGAGCGAACGTGCCCTGGCGGCCCAGGCCCGGGCCTCGTTCCGATGCCCCAGTGTGGCATGGGCGAAGGCCAATCGGCCGTACAACCGGGCCAGGTTCTTCGGCTCCTGCTTGAGCTCCGGCCGGCGGTCCAGCTGGTACATGATCGAGTCGATGATGGTGGGCCACCGGTCGGCGAAGTACGAGTGCTGCCACCGGACGCGCACCAACGGTTGGCGCACGGCGACCACCGGAGCCCGGCGAGCCGCCCGGATCAACCAGTCGTAGTCCTCCCCGTAGCTGCCGGGGATGTTCTCGTCGACCAGCCCCACCTCTGCGAGCGTGCGCTCGCGGTCCGCCACCAGCGTGCTGGTGTGGATCTCGTTGCGCGAGGTGCGCAGGAGGTCGTCGATGGAGAGGACGTCCTTCGGGGGCAGCCGTGTGGGATTGCGGGTGCGGGATCGTCCGTCACCCAGGTAGATGCCACACGTCGCCAGCAGCGCGTCCGGCCGGCCACGGAGCGCCTGGATCTGGGGGCGCAGCTTCTGCGGCAGCCACTCGTCGTCGTCGTTGCACAACGCCAGGTACCGGCCGGTCGCGGCCAGGGCGCCGGTGTTGTAGGCGCCGGCCGGCCCGGGGGTCCGGTCGTTGCGCAAGAGCCGAAGGTCACGGCCCTCCGGCACGCTGACGTCGGGACGGACCGGATCCTCCTTGTCGAACACGATCACGACCTCGATCGGCCCCGGGTAGTCCTGGTCCAGGATGCTCTGAACCGTCGACGCCAGCAGCTGTGGCCGGTTGTAGGTGGCGACGACCACGCTGACCGAGGGCCAATCGTCGGTCGAAGGATCGGGCGCTTCGGCGCGCGGCAGAGTCTGACGGGAGGACGCAGGCATCAGCGGTATCCGTACCTTCGAAGCAGGGGGGTGGTGAGGACGGTGACCATCCCACGGTGCTTGCGGGCCATCGCGGTGCGCCACTGCTCGTCGAGGCGGAGCCGGACGGGCCCCTGGTCCATGCGCATGGGGTTGCCCATGACCGTGTGGTTGGGTCGCAGGGTCACTTCGCCGTCGGAGATGAACGCGAGGTCCTCGGGGGCGACCGAGTGGCCGAGCCCGTCCAGCAACCGGGCGAGCTCCTGCCGCGGCTCTCGAATCAGGGTCTCGTACCGTACCCGGACCTCCGGGACCCCCATCCGCCCCAGCAGCTCCATCATGGCGTTGCGGGTCATCCACCGGAACGCGATGCGCGGTGGCTGGTAGCGGTGCATGTACATCTCGCGGCCGGGCGCGTCCGGCCGGACGACCTTCTTGGTCCACGAGTGCGCCACGCCCCGGCTGTCGCGCACCAGGTGCACCGCGGAGAGCTGGATCCCCGGTACCCGGCGCATCAGGAAGGCGGTCGACGGGGCCTTCGAGGAGTCGATGATGGTGGCTCCGCCGGACACCTCGTGGATGGCGCGGAACAGCGGAGCCAGGATGGCGGCGTAGCGCTCCACCCTGCGGGCGAAGGGCGGCCACAGCCCGGGCTTCACCAGCAGCACGAACCTGTTGTGGCGGTCCACCGACCGCATGAGCCCGAGCACCTCGTCGGGATCCACGTTGTCCCACCCGCCGTAGGCCCGCTCACCGACTTCCCTCCAGACCGGGCACGACCGGAACGGCTGCCCGCAACCGCACAGGAGGTTCTCCTTCAGGCTGCGCTGCCACAGGTCGCGGATCTCCCCGGCGGAGAAGAAGCCGGGCAGCTGTCCCAGCATCCGGTCCAGCAACGTGCTGCCGCTCCTGCCCAGGCCGCCGATGTAGAGGACCTTGACGGGACCCTGGGGGCTCTCGGACGGCCCCGCCCGCTGCGTGCCCAGCTCCGGCGCCCCCG
>JBIOYQ010000084.1:0-5727 GCA_044870295.1 Actinomycetota bacterium | reverse complement strand
CGTGAACGGGTTCTGGGTGATCCCCCCGTTGTCCAGGGTCGGAGCCTCGGCCAGCACCGGCGAGGCCACGAAGTTCCCGTTCAGGTCCAGCACCATCGCGTACGGCAGCACGTGCTCACCGACCGAGTACCAGAACCACGTGGCCGAGGAACAGCTCGTGATCGGGTTGATGCACTCCGGCCACTGCTCGGCCCCGATGACGATCTCGCCACCCTTCTGTGCTGCCGGGGTGGTCGACGTCACCGGTCCCGGCGTCGTGGTCTGCGTTCCTGAAGTGCCTCCCCCGCCACAGGCGGCGGCTACGATGCCCACAACAGCGAGCATCGCGACGGCGCGCGCGTAATAGCGCACCTTCATAGACTTCCCTCCCTTCCCTTCTCTGCCCTGCTCCCCTCGGAGCAGCTGCTGAAGCCTACAGATACCGGCGGATGTATCGCAATGATCCGCCAACTGTGTATACGGGACCTCGGGACTGTCGGGATTGGGACAGGTAGAGCCTTGGAAGGGCAGTCAAGACCGAAGCAGGCCGATCAATCGGGGCAGGATCTGGGTACCGGCCAGCGTCCCCAGGGCCCCGGAGGCGGCGGCCCGCTCCCCGAACGTCTGCGTGGCGTCCGTGGCCACCCTCGGCCCGGCGACGAGCAGCGGGACGGGGTCGGCGGTGTGGGCCTTCTTCACACACGAGGTGGCGTGGTCGGCCGTCACGGCCAGCAGCGTCCTGCCGGTGTCGATGCGTGGCAGCAGCTCGCCGAAGAACATCTGGTCGATGTCCTCGATCACCTCGACCTTGTCATGGGCCCGGCCGTCGTGAGCTGGGACGTCCGGTCCCTTGATGTGGACGTACAGGGCGTCATAGCCCCCCAGCGCCTCGGCGGCCAGCTCGGCCCAGGCGAGGTACTGGTCCTTCCGCGGCATGCCGGTCGGGGCGTCCACGGGTGCCATCCCCAGGATCAGGGCGATCCCTCGCTCCACCGGCATCTCCACGAAGCAGCCCCACGACGGCCCGAACCGGTCCTTGATCGGCTGGAGCTTCGGGATGTGGTCGCCGGCGTCGCGGGTCAGGATCAGGTTGGCGGGCAGGCGGCCCTGCGTGCGGCGCCGGGCGTTCACCGGTGAGGCCTCCAGGACGGCAGCCGAGTCCTCCACGAAGCGGTTGGTGAGGTCGGCGGCCGCGTGGGCCTCGTCGGTGTCGTCGAGGGCGGTGGCCAAGGCGACCCGGTTCTCGAACGTAGCCAACGCAACGCCCAGGGTGCCCTCCTTCGCGTAGGCGGGATCGGTGTTGGAGACGTTCGCCGAGAGTCGCCCGTGGGTGGGCCGGATCACCAGCGCGCCACGGTGTTCGACCGTCGCCCGCAGCTCGAAGGTGGCGCCGGGCAGGCTGACCTCCCGGTTGACCTCCTCGGCCAGGGTCTGGGCGTCTTCGCTGGAGAGATCCCGGCCGACCCGGCGGTCCACGATCTCACCGTCGTCCTGGGTGGCGAAGTTCACGCGGTGGGCCAGGTCGCCGTCGGAGAACTCCATGCCGGATCCCAGGGCCTCGAGGACGCCCCGGCCGGGATGCTCCTCACGGGGGTCGTAGCCGAGGATGGCAAACACCGCGATGTCCGACTCGGGAGCGATGTCGGGCCCGACCGTGTGCACCAGGCCCTGGGCACCCTGGCGTGCCAGGCCGTCGAGGACCGGGGTGCGGGCGGCCTCGAGCGGCGTCAGGCCACCGAGCTCCGGGTTGGGCTCGTCGCCCAGCCCGTCCAGGCAGACGTACAGCAGCTGGTTCATCGGTACTTCACGATCAGCGCGAACTCCTCGGGATCGAGGCTCGCTCCTCCGACCAGCGCCCCGTCGATCTCTGGATGCGCCATGAACTCACGGATGTTGCCGGCCTTCACGCTGCCGCCGTATTGGATCCGGACGCTCTGGGCCGCGCCGCCGGGGAACTGCTCGCCGATCGTCGCCCGGATCATGCCGATGACCTCACCGGCGTCGGACGGCGTGGCGTTTCGCCCGGTCCCGATGGCCCAGATGGGCTCGTACGCGATGACCAGGTCGCCCGCGGCAGCGGCTTCCAGGCCCGCCACGGCCGCCTTCACCTGTCTGATGACCTTCGTCTCGGTTCGGCCTGCCTCGCGCTCCTCGAGGCTCTCCCCCACGCACAGGATCGGCACCATCCCCGCCCCGATCACGGCCCGGACCTTCTTCGCCACCACGTCGTCCGTCTCTCCGAAGTGCTGGCGCCGCTCCGAGTGCCCGACGATCACGTACCGGCACTTCAGCGCGGCCAGCATGGGCGGGGAGATCTCACCGGTGAGGGCGCCCTTGTCCTCCCAGTGCACGTTCTGGGCGCCGAGGCCGTAGTTCAGCCGGTCGGCGTCGATGAGCGTCTGGATCGACCGCAGCGCCGTGAACGGCGGACAGATGACCACCTCGACCACCTCGGAGTCTTTCTTGTCCAGGAGATAGGAGAGCTTCTGGACCGCCTGGATGGCCTCGAGGTGCGTCTTGTGCATCTTCCAGTTGGCCGCGATGATCGGCCGCCGGCCCGGCGAGCTCATGACCCGTTCTCCATCAGCACGGCGAGGCCGGGCAGCCGGCGCCCCTCCAGGAACTCGAGGGAGGCTCCCCCACCGGTCGACAGGTGATCGATCGAGTCGGCCAGGCCGAACGTCCGAAGCGCCGCCAGGCTGTCGCCGCCCCCGACCACCGTGAACGCGGGAGCGCCCGCCACGGCCATGGCGACGCCGCGGGTGCCGGCCGAGAACGGCTCCAGCTCGAACATCCCCATGGGCCCGTTCCACAGGATGGTCTTGGCGTCCGCGATGGTCCGGGCGAACTCCTCCACCGTTCGGGGGCCGATGTCCAGACCCATGAGGTCTCGCGGGATGCCGTGGGCCGGGACGGTCCGGCGCCTCGCCTCGACCGTGGGCTCCGGCGCGGCCACCACGTCCTCGGGCAGCTGGATCAGCACGCCGCGCGCCTCCGCGTCGGCGACGGCGGCTCGGACGTCGTCGAACCGGTCGGGCTCGACCAGCGACCTGCCGACCTCGGCCCCGGCCGCCGCCAGGAAGGAGAACGCCATGGCCCCGCCCACCAGCAGCGCGTCGACGCGTTCGACCAACGACCGCACCGCGGCGAGCTTGTCCGAGACCTTGGCCCCTCCGAGGATCGCGACGTAGGGCTTCTCCGCTCCCTCCAGCAGCCGGGAGAGGACCTCGACCTCGCGCTGCATGAGCCGGCCGGCCACGGCCGGCAGGCGCTCGGCCACACCGACCACCGAAGCGTGGGCCCGGTGGGCCGCCCCGAAGGCGTCGTCCACGTACAGGTCGGCCAGGGCGGCCAGCTCGTCGGCGAACTCGGGATCGTTCTGCTCCTCGCGGGGGTCGAATCGGAGGTTCTCCAGCATGGTCACCGTACCCGCCCCGGCGGCCATGACCGACTTCTGGACCTCTGGACCCGTAACCCGATCGAGCTTTCGGACCTTCGTGTCGAGAGCCCCGCCCAACGCGTCCGCCACAGGATCCAGCCGAAGAGCGTCGACCACCCTGCCCTTGGGACGGCCCAGGTGCGAACACACCACGAGGGTCGCGCCACGCTCCAGCAGCTCCCGGAGGGTCGGGACACTCGACGTGATCCGGAGGTCATCGGTGATCCGGCCATCCTGCAGCGGCACGTTCAGGTCGCACCGCACCAGGACGGTGGCCCCGACCAGGTCGGGAAGGTCCTCCAGCGTGCGGAGGCGGGGCACCTACAGGCGCGAGGCCACGAGCCCGACCAGGTCGACCAGCCGGTTCGAGTAGCCCCACTCGTTGTCGTACCAGCCGATGACCTTCGCCAGGTTCCCGATGACCATGGTCAGCGGCGAGTCGAACGTGCACGAGTAGTCGGATCCAACGATGTCACTGGAGACGATGGGGTCCTCCGAGTACGCGAGGATGCCCTTCAAGGGGCCCGCTTCCGATGCCGTTCGGAAGGCTTCGTTCACCTCGTCGACGGTCACGTCGCGCTTCAGGACGCACACCAGGTCGGTGACCGAGCCGTCGGGCACGGGCACCCGCATGGCCTGTCCGTCCATCTTCCCCTTGAGTTCGGGAAGCGCCAGCGAGCTGGCCTTCGCCGCCCCGGTGGAGGCCGGCACGATGTTGATGGCCGCGGCCCTCGCCCGGCGGAGGTCCCGGTGCGGGAGGTCCAGCAGGTTCTGGTCGTTGGTGTAGGCGTGGACCGTGGTCATGAAGCCCCGCTCGATGCCGAACGCATCGCCCAGGACCTTCGCCATGGGGACCACGCAGTTGGTCGTGCACGATGCGTTCGAGATGACGTGGTGCACCGCCGGGTCGTAGTCCTGGTCGTTCACCCCCATCACGATGGTGATGTCCTCACCCTTCGCGGGAGCGCTGATGATGACCTTCTGGGCGCCGGCCTCGGCGTGCATCTGGGCCTTCTCCCGATCGGTGAACAGACCCGTCGACTCGATGACGATCTCGGCTCCGAGCTCCTTCCACGGGAGGTTGGCCGGATCACGCTCGGCCAGCACCCGCAGACGGTCGCCGTCGACGATCAGTCCCTGGTCGTCGGCCGAGACGTCGCCGGCGAACCTCCCCAGGACGGAGTCGTACTTCAGGAGGTGCCCGAGCGTCTTCGGGTCCGTGATGTCGTTCACGGCAACGACGTCGATGTCTGCGCCCCGTTTCCTGGCCGCTCGGAAGAAGTTCCTGCCGATCCTGCCGAAACCGTTGATGCCGATCTTCACCGCCATCTCGATCCTCCTGGGTGGAAGGGGAAGCCTTCCAATCCTAGTACCCCAGATGGATCAGTCCCGGTCGAGGTCGCGGTGGTCGACCACCACGTCCTGGCCGTGCTTGCGGAAGTACTCGGCGAGCTCTTCGGCCACGACGACCGAGCGGTGGCGGCCGCCGGTGCACCCGACCGCGATCGTGAGGTAGGACTTGCCCTCGGCCACGTAACCCGGCACCACGGTGTTCATGAGCGACCGGAGCTTGCGGATGAACTCGCCATAGGCGCGCTGCCCACGGACGTACTCCTGGACCACGGGGTCCGTGCCCGGGAGCGGTCGAAGGCGATCGATCCAGTGAGGGTTGGGCAGGAAGCGGACGTCGAAGACCAGGTCGGCGTCCCGGGGCAGGCCGTTCTTGTAGCCGAAGGAGACGATGGAGACCTGGACCCTGGTTTCGGCCGGCGTCCTGGCGAACAGGTCGCGCACACGGTCGCGGAGGTCGTGGGGCGTCATCCCGGTGCTGTCGACGATCAGGTCCGCGCTCTCCTTGAGCGACTGCATCATCAGGCGCTCCTTGCGGATGCCCTCGACGACGCGGTCGGCGGCCGCCAGCGGGTGGCGCCGTCTGGTGGTCTCGTACCGCCGGACCAGATCTTCGTCGGACGCCTCCAGGAACAGGATCCGGTATGGGATCTTCAGCTGCTTCAGATCCTGGAGCCCCTTCGACAGCTCGCTGAAGAACACCCCTCCGCGGACGTCGGCCACGATCGCCACGCGGGCGGGGGACCCCGAAGAAGCCGCCAGCTCGGCCATCTTGCCGATGAGCGCGGGAGGCAGGTTGTCCACGACGAAGTAGCCCAGGTCCTCGAAGCACTTCGCGGCCTCGGACCGCCCGGCCCCCGACAGGCCGGTGATGATGGTGAAGTCGATCGGCCCCGGACCCGTGGGCTCCTCGGGCACGCGCTTGCGAGTGGCGGTGGCCATCTCAGCCCACCCTCTCC
>JBIOYQ010000083.1:0-3932 GCA_044870295.1 Actinomycetota bacterium | reverse complement strand
TGTTCACCAGCTTCTCCTGGGTGAGCTGGAAGCCGGCGATCGGCTTGCCGAACTGCACGCGCGACTTCGCGTAGTCGAGGGCGGTCTGGTAGCAAGCGCGAGCCGCGCCCATGACGCCCCAGATGATTCCGAACCGCGCCTCGTTCAGCGTGGACAGCGGGCCACGCATCCCGCGGACCTCAGGTAGCACGGCGTCGCCGGGGAGCCGGCAATCGTCGAACACCAGCTCCGACGTGACCGAAGCGCGCAGCGAAAGCTTGCGTTCCACATCGCTGGTGTGAAAGCCCGGTGTCTCCCGAGGGACGAGGAAGCCGCGCACACCTTCGTCGGTCTGCGCCCACACGACGGCCACGTCCGCGATCCCGCCGTTGGTGATCCACATCTTGGTGCCGGAGAGGATCCAGTCGGAGCCGTCCTTCCGCGCGGACGTGCGCATGTTGGAGGGGTCGCTGCCGAAATCGGGTTCGGTCAAGCCGAAGCAGCCGATGACCTCGCCTGCGGCCATGGGCGGAAGCCAGCGCTGCTTCTGCTCCTCGCTGCCGAACCGCCAGATCGGGTACATGGCCAGCGAACCCTGCACCGAGATGAAGCTGCGGAAGCCGCTGTCGCCTGCCTCCAGCTCCAGGCACGCAAGCCCGTAGCTGACGGCGTTGGTCCCGGCGCATCCATAACCGGTGAGGTGCATCCCGAGCAGGCCCATACCGCCCAGCTCCTTGGCCACCTCGACCGGGAACTCGGCGTGCTCGAACCAGCCGTCGATGCCGGGGAGGACGCGGTCTTTGACCCACTCTCGAACCGTGTCGCGGATCAGTCGCTCTTCGTCGCTCAGCAGAGCGTCGAGATGGAGGAAGTCGAGGGGATCCGGGGGGCTGCGACGCGAAGACTGGTCGGCGGCCATGGGCGTCATCACTTTATACGGCCAGTGGAGCCACCTTGATGAGGGCTTGCTCTCGTATTACCAGGATGGATGGTGAAGACGAGGGCTGCTCTCCTGTTGGCCGTGGTGCTCCTGGGAGCCGCTGGCTGCGCCGGCGGGCCGGGGTTCGTGGTCTCATCGGAGCCGAATGAAGGCACCGCCCCGTCACCCTCGGATTCACCCTGGAGCGGGGGCGTACGGATCTTCTTCTTCCCGACCTGGCCCCACCGATGGGACGAAGCTCTTCCGGCGGCAGGAGTCAGCGGAACCTTGGTCGAGCATGACGGCTGTCTGTTCCTCGGTCAGGGGTACGGCATGGAGACGCTGCCTCTGTGGGAGGAAGGGTTCTCGTTCCGGCAGGGGACACTGGTCGATAGCTCCGGCCGCGCCGTGGCCGGCATCGGCGAGATGGTGCACGGAGGTGGGGGGTACTTCGGTCGTCTCAGTGCGGAGGATCTGACGGGTCAGCGGATCCCTTCGGCTTGCCAGACGGGACGGCCCGACGGCTACGTGCTGATCTGGGGAGTTCGGTCTGGCCCGGGCCCCTAGTTCCGAGGTATCCTGAGACCCCACGCTCCATTTTCCTGAGAGGAGGGATGTCAAATGGCCCAGCCGATCACCTCGGATAGCCTGCGGCCGCGTCCCTCCGGTTCGCCCGTCTAGACGCCTGATCACTCCTGATCGGCATCCGGCCGCCCGGAGGGGCGGCCGCTCTCGTTCCAGCCACCTGCGATCAGGAGGAACCAGCGTTGTCCCAAGAAGATGCGTTCGACCAGTTCTTCGGCGACGGTTACGTCACCCACATCATCCGGCCGCTCTCGAGCGGCAAGGAAGCGACGGTCTCGTTGTGCCGCGCCACCGAATCCGCGGGCGGCGGTCTCCTCGCCATGAAGGTCTACCGGAGCCGCGACCACCGGAGCTTCAAGAACGACGCGGCCTACAAGGCCGGCAGAGTGATCCTGAACGGCCACGACCGGCGGGCCGTGGCCAAGAAGAGCACCTACGGCCGGGAGTTCGAGTCGGCCTGGTGGACCGGCCGTGAGTGGGAGGTGCTCCAACAGCTCCATGAGGCCGGTGCGGACGTCCCTCGCCCGGTGGCATCGGGCGACGGGGCCATCCTCATGGAGTACATCGGCGACGAGGACCACTCGGCTCCCCAGCTCCGGCAGGTCCGGCTCAGCCAGGCGGAGGGCAAGAGCGTGCTCGACCGGTTGCTCTGGAACGTGGAGCTCGCTCTGCGCAACAACCTCATCCACGCCGACCTCTCCCCGTACAACATCCTGTGGTGGGAGGGCGCAGCCACGATCATCGACCTGCCGCAGGCGGTGGATCCCAGATCCAACGTGAACGCTTCGGAGCTGCTGGCTCGTGACGTCGAGAACCTCTGCCGCCATTTCGAGCGCTATGGCGTGCGGTCAGACGCCGGGGCGATCGCCAGGGGCCTGTGGATGGGCTTCCTGTTCGCGGACCTGTAAGAGCCGCCTCGGCCACGGAGGTAAGCTTCGGCCATGGAGCCACAGGACGACCGGCTGACCTATGGGAAGTACCTGCGGATCCCGGAGCTGCTCCGGCTCCAGGAGCCGATCTCCTCTCCCATGGCCCACGACGAGCTCCTGTTCATCGTGGTCCACCAGTCCTTCGAATTGTGGTTCAAGCAGATCCTGTTCGAGCTGGAGACGGCCCGCAAAGCCATCTTCGAAGGACGGACCTTCCCTGCTCGCCACTACCTCAAGCGCGTCCAGAACATCGAGCGCATGCTCCTGGAGCACATCGGGATCATCGAGTCGATGTCGCCGCAGGACTTCCTGCAGTTCCGCACCCACCTCGCACCGGCCAGCGGGTTCCAGTCGGTGCAGTTCCGCGAGATCGAGTTCCTCTCAGGCATGAAGGAGCCGGGGCTGATGGCTCGGCTGGCGGAGACGCCCGAGGAGCACGAGCGGCTGAAGCGCCGGCTCGACGAGCCGTCGCTGTGGGACGCGCTGTGCGCGCTGCTGGAGTCGAACGGGCTGCCCATGCCAACGGGCGAGGAGAACGTGGAGGTCCGGCGGGCCAGCCTGCTCAAGATGTTCCGCGACAAGGACGCCTATCCTGAGCTGTTCTACACGGCCGAGTCCATGCTCACGCACGACGAGCTGTTCTGTCTGTGGCGGCAGCATCACGTGCTGATGGTGGAGCGGCAGATCGGGTCCAAGACGGGCACGGGTGGTACGGCCGGCGTCGGCTACCTCCGGACCACGCTGGAGAAGCGCTTCTACCCCGAGCTTTGGGAACTGCGCAGCTACCTGTAGGCTTCCGCCCGACCCGAGCCCGATGCCCGAGGACAACAGGGGGGATGTCGTCGTGACCAGGAGGTACGAGCGCTTCGCCGGCGCCTGCGCGATCGCCGTCGCCATCGGCGGCCTGGCCTATTCGGTCTCGTTCATGGTCTATCTGAAGTCGGGAAGGGTCGCGGCGGCGCAGGTCGCCACGTTCCTGCTCTTCGGTGGCGGCGTCCTGGTGATAAGCGTGCTGATCGCCGTGTACGCGCGACTGCGCGAGGCTGATCCATGGTTCGCGTTGTGGGCGCTGGCGCTCGGTTTGGTGGCGGCGGCCGGTTCGTCCATCCACGGTGCGTACGACCTGGCCAACTTCGTGAAGCATCCGGTCGGGGCGCCTGCCGGGCTGGCGAACCTCCCTAACGCCGTCGACCCGCGCGGGCTGATGACGTTCGGCGTGTCGGGACTGTCGATCCTGGTGGCGTCGTGGTTGATCCTGCAGGGGGCGCCGTTCCCGAAGCGCCTGGGGTCGCTCGGCATGGTCACCGGGCTGCTGCTGATCGTGGTCTACCTGGGCCGGCTGATCATCCTGAACCCGAAGAACCCGGTCGTCCTCACCGCCGCCATCCTGACGGGATTCGTCCTCTCGCCGCTCTGGTTCGCGTGGGTCGGCCGTGAGCTGTTGCAGCGCTCGGCGCCCGAGCCGCTGTCGCGGGCGGCGGGCTCGGCAAAGGCCTTCGTCGCAGGCTCTAGCCCGTCGC
>JBIOYQ010000082.1:0-3482 GCA_044870295.1 Actinomycetota bacterium | reverse complement strand
ATGATGATCAACGGCCATAGGAAGCTGTTCCAGTAACTGAGGAAGGTGAAGACCGCCAAGACGGCGAGAGCCGGGGCCGCGATCGGGATGATGACGCTGCGGAGGATGCGGATGTGCCCGCAGCCGTCGATCTTGGCGGCTTCCTCCAACTCCCGAGGGATGGTGAGGAAGAACTGCCGGAGCAGGAAGGTCCCGAATGCGGTAAACGCCCACGGCAGGATCAGAGCTTGGTAGGAGTTAACCCAGCCGAGCCTCTGCATGATCAGGAACATCGGGATGACGATGACCTCCTGGGGGACGATGAGCGTGCTGAGGTAGAGCACGAACAGGCCGCCCTGGAACCTGAAGTTCAACCGTGCGAACGCGTATCCGGACATCGCGGAGGCTATCAACGTGATCAACGTCCCGATCCCGGCAACGAACAGGGTGTTCAGGATAAACCGGCCGAATGGCAGGTAGTTCCAGGCCTCAATGAAGTTGCTGAACTTGACCTCGGACCCGAACAGCTTCGGTGGAACGGTGAAGACCTCGGCGCTCGGCTTGAGGGCCGACACCAGCATCCAGATAATCGGTACCAGGAACAGCAGGGCCACAAGCGACAGCAGGATCTGGGAGACGACGGAAGTAGCCCGGGACCTGACCTTCCGCGCTGCCGAGCTCGGGTGTGGGCTGGTGGCGACCGCTACAGCGCCCAGTGCCGGTGTCGGGGTGAAGGTGGGGGTCTCACTGGTCATAATGCACCCACCTCTTCTGTCCGATGAACTGGAAGATTGTGATCACCAGGATGATGATGAACAGCACCCATGCGACGGCCGAGGCGAGGCCCATTTTGTAGAACTGGAAACCCTGCTCGTACAGGTAGACCACCATGGTGGTAGTAGCGTTCCCGGGACCTCCTCCGGTGAGGACGTACGCCTGGGTGAAGACCTGGAAGGACGAGATCAAGGTCAGCACCACGGCGAAGAAGATCGACGGCGTAATCAGGGGCAGTACGATCCGGAAGAACCGTGCGACGCTCCCTGCCCCGTCGATCGCGGCGGCTTCGGTGAGGCTGGTGGGAACGGCGTCGAGCGCCGCCGAGAACACCAGCATGTTGTAGCCGAAGCCCTGCCAAATAGACAGCATGACCACGGCCGGCATGGCCCAGGTCTTCGAGCCCAGGAAGTTCGGGGCCTGGACCCCGAACCACGTTTGCATCAATGAGTCGATCAGCCCGTTCGGCGACAGGATGAGCGAGAAGATCGCAGCGTTGGCGACGACGGGCGTCACGGCGGGGATGAAGAAGATCGTGCGGTAGAGACCGCGAAACCGGATCCCCTTCGAACCGATCCAGACCGCGAGACCGAGTGAGATCACGATGTTGAGCGGGACGTACAGCAGCACGAAGACGAACGTGTTGAGAATCGCGGTGTGGAATTCCTTGCTGGTCAGCAAGTTCTGATAGTTCTTCAAACCGATGAAGGTGTGAGTGCCGATCACGGGCCAGTTGTAGAACCCGATGATGAGCGACGCGACGATCGGAAACGCGGTGAACGCCAGCAGGCCTAACATGCTCGGGGCCATGAAGCCGGTCGCGGCCTTACCGTCGCCGCGTCTACCTCGCCCGACCTGGGTAGGGGTGGCCGCGGCGGCGGTGACGTCAGCGGGGAGCACAGTCATAGGCCCTCCTTCCCGAGATGGGCTGTGGGATGCCAGCGCGGAGGCCGCAAACCAACAGCGTCTAGGTCACGAAGCGCCCTGGGCCTGGGTCTGGCTGAGGAGCTCGTCGACGGAACCCTGGCCGTTGTAAGTAGCCACGGCCTGCTTGGAGAACGTCGTTACGACCTGCTGCCAGGTCGGGATCGTGGTGTACGGCGTCGCGTTGGCCAAGGCGGCGTCCATGACCGGCTTGACATCCTGCGTGTGGTTGCCCTCGTACCAGGAGTTTTGGGTAGAGATCAGGGCTGGGTAGGCGCGGCCCTCGTTGCCCAGATAGGTCTCCGCCTCCGGGCTGACCATGACGCTAACGGCCTTGAACGCCTCGTCTGGAGTCTTGCAGTTCTGGGTGACACCGAAGCCGGAACCGTCGGACCACGTCTTGGAACCGCTCGGGCCGGCGGGCATCGGAGCGATCCCGACCTTGAACTTGGCCTGTTCCCGGGCGTTGATCAGGTCCCAGGGACCGTCGAGCGACATGTAGGTGTTGCCAGCCAGGAACTGGTTTGCGCTGGCCGAGGATGAGTTGGCGCTGGCAACTGGGGGCGAAACCTTCTCCTTGCTGACCAGGTCGGTGTACCACTGCGCGGCGGCGTGCCACTCGGGATTGTCGACGTCCAGCTTGCCGTCGGCGTTCACCGCCGCCTTGCCGGAGGAGCTCAGCACCCACGGAAGCAGTTGGCCAATGTCGCTTTGTGCCCAGAATCCGTACTTCGGCGGCTTGGTCAGGGTCTTGGCGGCGTTCATGAATTCGTCGGTGGTCCAACCGATAGCCGGCTCTTTCAACCCTGCGGCTTTGAAGGCGTCCTTGTTGTAGAACATGATGAAGGGACCCACATCGTACGGCAGGGCAACCTGCTTCCCCTCGTACTGCAGGTTCTTGGTGATGCTCGGCACGAAGTCCTCGGCCTTGATTCCGGCCTTGCTCATGTAGTCGTCCAGAGGCACCAGCAGGTTCCCGAACTGCGGCGCCCGCTGACCCTGCAGGCCGATGATGCACGGTGCCTGGCCACTGGCCGCCTCGGTGGTCAGCTTGGTCCAGAAGTCGTTGAACGGCGTGGTCTCGAACTGGATCTTGATGTTCGGGTACTTCTGGGTAACCATGTCGGCGACGTGGAGCCAGGCGTTCTTCTCGACGTCTGAACCGGACCACATGAACCAGGTCAGCGTCACCGGACCGCCCGAAGAGCTACCCGAGCTGGAGCTGCCGCTGTTGCCGCCGCAGGCAGCCAGGAGGACGACGGCTGCGGCCGACGCGAGGAACTTGGTGAGACGGGAAATTCGCATAGCACTCCTAGAGGTGACGTCATCGTCGTCCATGACGGAACTGGCCCGAGAGAGATGTTCGGAGCACAAGACCTCGTAGGTCTGATCGTCGTCTCATACATCTCGCGATGTCAACGCTCTTGTCGAGATTTCCCTGGGTGCGCTGAATCGTGATCTGTGGTTGAAGGACTCGCTGGTTACCCTTGCTGACACCGATCATCACATCACCTTGCTTCGGCGTCGGGCGCGGGAACACAATGGGCTCAAAGGTCGGATGATTCAAGACGACAGGCGTTGGTCGATCATCGAGGCGTCGCCTGGGGCACCGAGGAAGGACGACCATGGCAACCGAGTCTTCGGCCCTTGAACAAACGCGCGCTACGATCCTCGGCCGAGTCGAAGCCGGCATCACAGAAGGCCCGTTCAGCGTCGACTGGGACTCCATTGCCTCCGGCTATCAGGTCCCGGACTGGTACGTCGACGGCAAGTTCGGCATCTTCGTCCATTGGGGTCCGTACAGT
>JBIOYQ010000081.1:0-5422 GCA_044870295.1 Actinomycetota bacterium | reverse complement strand
GGCGGACCTTCTCTGGTCACCATCCGTGGCCTTCAATCTGTTCGGTGACCTGGCCGGCGATCTCCGCAGGGCCGATCACGCGGTCCACGTGTGGTGGCCGGACGCGCCCGGCACCGTGTCGCAGGTCCTCTTCGCGCACTCCCCGGGATGGCTGGACCCGACGTACCTCAACAGCCTCCGCGCCTTTGACGCCGCCTTCGAGCTGGACGTGGACGATGGGACGCGGGCGATCGTCGGCATCGACGTCGAGTACCACGAATGGCTCAAGCCCGAGACCCCCAAGCCGAGCAACCTTCCCCGGTACCTGGACGTGGCCCGGAGGTCGCGGGCCTTCCGTCGGGGGGCGGTCGATGCGGTCAAGGGCAGAGGCGGCCTCGCCGTCATGTGGCTGGAACACCTGCTGCTGTTGTCGATGCTGCAGCGGCCGGGCGGGAAGTGGAGCTGGGGTCGGTATGTCGTGGTCCACCCCGAGGGCAACAGCGACTACGCCGAAGCGTGCACGCGATACCGAGGGATGCTGTCCGACCCGTCGACCTTCTCCTCCACCACGCTGGAGGAGCTGTTGAGTGGTCGCGCCCTTCCCGCGAAAACGGTCACCGCGCTCCGCGAGCGGTACGTTCCAGCAGGCGCGCCTGGACGGCCTCGCTCCTGAGCTCGCGCAGTGCGTCGGAGGCGACCCACTTCGCCGACCGAGGCCCGCCGGCATGGATCCGCTCCGCGGTGGCGATGGCCACCGCGTTCAACGCGAGGTTTCTCTTGCCGATCTGTCGCAGGGCCCAGTTCACGGCCTTTCTCACGAAGTTCCTGCGGTCGCCTGCCTCTCGCTCGATGATCGGCAGCAGCTCGATGAACGCCTCGTCTGACGCTGCCTTGTCGTGAACGGACAGCGCGGCCATCATGGCGAACGCGGCCCGCTTCACGAACTCCTCCTCCCGCGAGCTCCACTCCACGACCTTCGCCCACGCGAACGGCGTCTTGTCGAACAACCCGCTCACCGTTCCATCCACCACGTCCCACGAGTCGAAGTCCGCCGCCCACGCTTCCATCTGCGCCTCGGTCACGGCCGCGGGATCGTCGACCATGGCGGCCACGAGCCGGGCTTCGTGGATCCCCGATGCCCAGAGTTCGGCCGCGAGTTCGTGATCCCGCCGTCCCACGCGCTTCGCCAGCGAGCGAAGGGCCGGCAGCCCGATCCCGCCGAGCGTGCGTTCCGTGTTGATGCCGAACCGAGCCATCCCGGCCAGCTGGGTCGGGTCGGCCATCGACCGAAGCTCGCGGATTACGTCGTCGGCCGCAACCGGCTCAGCGGGCGTGCGCGACGGCATCCCTCGGGACCGGTTCCCACCGGGACGTGAGCCCCTGGACCTTCATCACGATCTCGTGCTCGTCCACGCGGGTCAGGCGGCCGTTCTGCGCCACCGCCTCGCCGCCCACGATCACCTGCCGGATCGCCTCGGGCTGCATCGAGTACACGAGCTGCTGGGGAGCCGTGAGCCGCGGCTGCACCGACAGCGCGTCGAGGTCGACCACCACCAGGTCGGCGGCGTGGTCGGCGGCGATCCGCCCGATCGGCAGCCCGAGCGCCTCGCCGCCGCGAACCGTTCCCATCAGCAAGGCGTCGGCCGCATCCAGGACAGAGCCGTCGGTCGCGACCGCCTTGGCCAGCAGCGCGGCCATGCGCATCTCCTCGAAGATGGACTGTCGGCTGTTGGTGCAACCACCGTCCGTGCCCAGACACACCGGGATCCCGAACTCGAGCATCTGGCGAAGCGGCGCGATCCCGTCCCCCAGGAACGCGTTGGCCGACGGGTTGTGGACCACGCGCACGCCTCGGTCGCGCAGGATGGCCAGGTCCGTCGGATCGATCCAGACAGCGTGGACCGTGAGCGTTCGGTCGGACAGCACTCCGATCGAGTCCAGGTACGCCACCGGTGACAGCCCGTGCCGCTCGATCGAGAGCTCCCGTTCGCTCTGGCGTTCGGCCACGTGGATGTGGAACGGCACGCCGAAGTCCATGGCCAGGCTGGCTCCGGCCCGGATCATGTCGGGGCTGGCTCCGTGGATCGAATGGGGAGCGGGTTGGGGAAAGGCCATGCGGTCGCCTCGCAGCTCCGCGTACAGCTCGCGGAAGTTCCGTTCGGCCTCCGCGGGCGTCTCCTGGTAGCGCTTCGGCGCGCCGGCCCAGTCGTACATCGAACGCGCCAGCACCAGCCGGATGCCGACCTCCTTGGCCGCTTCCACCACGGCCAAGTCGTTCTCCAGGCCTCGATCGTGGAGGTAGAAGAAGTCGACGGCCGTGGTGATGCCGGCCTTCGCCATCTCCGCGAAGGCGAACAGCGCGGCGGTCTTGATGCCGTCCCGGTCCAGCCGTTCGGAGAATGGATAGAGGACGGCGTCGCGCCACCCTTCGAACCCAAGGTCGTCGCCGAAGCCTCGGAAGAGGGCCTGGAACGAATGCCCATGTGCGTTGATCGTCCCGGGGAGGACGGCGGCGTGGCCCCAGTCCTCTCGCTCGTGCTCGGGATGGCGCTCGGCCAGCTCGGCCGGCTGGCCGGTGTCCAGGATGCGGGCTCCTTGCATGACGAAGGCATGCCGACGCTGCCAGCGATCCTCCGCGAACACCAGGTCGGCGGTCACGATGGTCATGTGGCCTGTATAGCAGCTTTGGTTGGGGAGGCTGCGGACGCGATGGCCGCGAACCGGTTCTGATCGGAGTCCCCCGGCCCTCACTCCCGATCATTGTTAGACGGCGGTCGAACTATGTTCCGGAGTCTCTCCCAGAGGCCGCACCACCGGGTCCAGAGCGCGGAGCATCGGCCTCCATCGTGCCGAGCCCTCGGCTCGGCTCGGCTCGGCTCGGTGCGGCTCGGCTTGTCGGGCACGGCCACGCCCACTAGCCTGCGCAGCGTGCCGGTGCTGGTCGGGGAGACGCTATCGATCGACGACGTGATGGCGGTCGCCCGCGGCGAGGACGTCGAGCTGTCACCAGGAGCCCGGGCACGGATGGACGCGTCGCGGAAGGTCGTCGATGCGGCCGTCGAGGGCGGCGACACGGTGTACGGCGTGACCACCGGACTCGGCAGCCTGGCGAACGTCCGTCTGGGTACCGAGGAGATCCGCGACCTCCACCGCAACCTCCTCCGCTCACACGCGGTCGGGGTCGGCCCGCCCCTGTCCGAGTGGGAGGTCCGGGCGATGCTCCTGCTGCGAGCCCACTGCCTGGCCCTCGGATACTCGGGCGTGCGGCCGGTGGTGGTGGAGCGGCTGATCGACTTCCAGAACCACGAGGTCTATCCGTGGGTGCCGGAGCAGGGCTCCCTGGGGGCGTCCGGCGACCTCGCTCCGTTGGCTCATTTGGCCCTGCCGTTGATCGGTGAGGGCGTGGTGTCGTTCGAGGGCGAACCGGCTCCCGCAGCCGAGGCACTGGAGCGGGCCGGCCTGGAGGCGTTGGAGCTGGCGCCGAAGGAAGGCCTGTCGCTCATCAACGGGACGCAGGGGATGCTGGCGGTCGGCGTGCTGGCCGCGCATCGCGCGCGCTTGTTGGCGAAGGCCGCCGACATCGCCGCCGCCATGACGGTGGAGGCCATCCTCGGGACGGCCACGCCGTTCGACGAGCGCTTGCAGCGCCTCCGGCCCCATCCGGGCCAGGCGGCGTCCGCGGCAAACCTTCGAACGCTGCTGTCGGGCAGCGAGATCGTGGCGTCACACAAGGAAAGCCAGCACCTGGTGCAGGACGCGTACTCGTTGCGGTGCGCGCCGCAGGTGCACGGAGCCTTCCGCGACGTGCTGGCCTACGCCGAGGGTGTGCTGGGCGTCGAGATGGGCTCGGTCTCCGACAACCCGATCGTGCTGGAGGACGGTGACGTCGTGTCAGGAGGGAACTTCCACGGGCAGCCGGTGGCGGTGGCCCTCGATGCCCTGGCCGCGGCGACCGTGGGGCTCGCGTCCATCTCCGAGCGGCGCCTCTATCGGTTGCTGGATCCCGCCACCAACAACGGCCTTCCGGCGTTCCTGGTGGAGCGGCCGGGGTTCAACTCCGGCTACATGATCGTGCAGTACACGGCCGCGTCCCTCGTGTCCGAGTCGAAGTCGCTGGCGCACCCGGCAGCCACGGACTCCATCCCGTCATCCGCCGGCCAGGAGGACCACGTCAGCATGGGCATGACGTCTGCCCGCCACGCCCGCGAGGTGGTGTCGAATGCCGAGGCCGTCGTCGCGATGGAAGTTCTGGCCGCAGCCCAGGCACTGGATCTTCGCCGGCCGTTGAAGCCGGCGGCCGGGACCGCCGCCGCGCTTGCGGCCGTGCGCGAGGAGATCGAATTCCTGGACGCCGACCGCGAGCTCAAGCCCGACGTCGACGGCGCCATCGAGCTGATCCAGTCCGGGATCCTGCTGGAAGCCGTGGAAGGCGCGATCGGTCCCCTCGACTAGCTGGCCAGCTCCTTCTGGAAGACCCGCTGGGAAAGCCATAGCCCGGCCATCGCCGCCAGGATGGCGATCCAGAGCGTATTGGCGATGGCGGCCGAGGTGGAGGACCACCGCTCGATCAGCTCGATGAGCGTTGATCGGCTGTTGCCGAAGCTGATTTCGGTGCTCTCGGTCGCCTGGAGCAGGTACGTGAGGGTCACCCCCGCTACGTTCACGACCAGCGCGACCACGAACGCCACGAGCAGGATCCGAACCAGGCGCCGTCGCCGGAACGGCGCCGTCAACGATCGGAACAGCTCCTCCGCTCTCGTGAAGCCGTCGTCATCGCCGGCGAATCGCCCCAGGATCTCGTCTGGTCGTGCCGTCGCGTACACGATGAAGTCGGTGCCGTCCTCGGCCACGGCGTAGCTGCCCAGGGACTCGACGACTTCCCGATCGGGCTCGTTCACGAGCGAATCGTAGGTCAGGAACCGCCCTGAATCTGTGAACCTGGCACGACTGGATTCCCGCGCTCGAGCGCCTTCCTGATGGCGATCGCGTAGGTGGGCAGCCATTTGACTCGCAGGAAGATCAACCGCATCGTGCGTGACCCGGCCGGGTCGGTGATCAGCAGGTGCAGCGTCCACCCGTTCCGGAAAAAGGATGGCTTTCGGAAGCGGCCAACCTCCACCTGGGTCAGGGCGAGTGAGATGGTCGGGCCAGAGGGAAGACCCTTCCACATGCTGAGGGGCAGTAGGAGCAGCCGGCGATCGGTGACCGCGACGAGGTAGTCGCGTCTCCTGAAGCGAGGGGAGAAGCCAAAGACGATCACTCCAACGAACGCGATCGCCCCGACGGCGCCGTTGACGAACAGGATCAGGACGATCGGGATCAACAGCAGGGGAGTCAGCGCTGTGTGAGGACCTGTCTCGGCTCGTTCCGCGGCTGGGACGCCGTGGACGATCGCCACCCGTTCGCCAGGCTCAAAGTGGATTGTCAGCAACGTCTCGATCTG
>JBIOYQ010000080.1:0-5904 GCA_044870295.1 Actinomycetota bacterium | reverse complement strand
CGCCCGAGCTCGACGGCCCACACTGCCCGCCGGACCCCTGCCACGTCGCCGGGATCCGTGATGTCCTCATGCCGGAGGAACTCGGCCCATGCCCCGTCGGGGGTATCGGCGAAGTAGTGCACCGGCCCCTCCCCCTTCCCGTGCCACCGGCCGGGTGGCTGCGAGTCGTCCTCCCACAGGAATGGGAACCGGGGATCGGTGTGGCGAAAGCCGATCACGTGGCAACCCCCCGAACGACGATCACGTGGCCGAGGCCCCGGCGAGCGACCGGGCCAGGGCCCGGACCTCCTGAGGTCCGGTGGCGTCGGGATCCCAATCGCCCTTCAGGATGTCGCGCGGAGCCAGCCCGTCCAGCTGCGTCCGCTTGCGCTCGAACCACCGCCGAACCCCGACTTCCGAGTACGCCCCCCGCAGGTCGGCCGTGAGCTGAGCCAGGAGGTGGAGCCGGGCCGCGACCGCGTCGGGCGTCGGACGTGCGCCACCCGCGTATCGGCGCAGGCTGGCCACCGACACCCCGACCAGTCCGGCCAGCTGCTCCGCCCCGAACAGCTCGATGAGCGATGGCCATTCGAACTCGGGGACGGGTGAAGCCTCCAGGGCTCGGCGGAGGGCCTCCAGGACGGCCTCGACCTCCTCGGACTGGGGTCTCGTCCGGGCTCGGAGAGCCACGGTCGCGGTCTCCCCGATCCCCGCCCCTGCCGCCCGCCGGGCCATCGCCCGGACGGTCTCCAGGTCGAGCACCTCGATGTACTCCCCGGCCTCCATGAGCCCCATGGCATCCATGAGCTTGAGGGCCTCCACGGCGGCCCGAGTCGCGCCCGGCGTGGCGACCGGATCCCGTACGGAGCGGATTTGGAGTCTTGTCACGCTCCGAATCCTATCCGATGTGACTCCCCTCGTCACGTCGGGCCAGGGCGGGTCGACGGCGGTACTCCCCTATTGACGGCCGGGGTCCCCCTGGTATGGTGCTCACGAGGGTACCGATCGCAGTCCGCTTCGAGCAGTTCCCTCCCCGGCTCCCACCGGGTGCCTGACGGGCAGACGTAACGCCCCGAGGCGAGGAAAGGAGGGGATTGCGTATGGCGACTGGGACCGTGAAGTGGTTCAGCCCCGAGAAGGGCTACGGCTTCATCACTCCCGACGACGGCAGCGCCGATGTGTTCGTGCACTTCAGCGCCATCGCCGGCGAGGGATACAAGAACCTCGACGAAGGACAGAAGGTCGAGTTCGAGGTCACGCAGGGCCAGAAGGGTCCGCAGGCCGCGAGCGTGAAGCCCGTTTCCTAACAGGCCGAGTCACACCGAGAACGCGGGGGGTCAAACGATGGTTCATCCCCTCGCTCCCCGATCGGTGATCCTCGTTCCCCGAGGGTCACCGGTCGCGGTTTTTCCGTACCCCTCGCTCATCAAGTCGTGCTCTGGCTCGTTCCGCTAGCATGTGTTCATGCCTGACACCCCTGGAAAGAGACAACGCCGCGAGGTGAAGGCCAAGAAGCGCCAGGCCAGGGAGGAACGGCGCGACGACCGCAAGGCTCGCAAGAACGACCCCACGGCCGGGCCCAACGAATGGCTGGCGGACGAGGAGTACATCAGCAAGACGGCGGGACTGCCGCCGGTCACATCCCGCGACGGTCGGGCCCCCCGCCCCATCGCCGAGAAGCCCGCGCCTTCCCGCGATTCCGCCGCCGAGAGCGGCTAACCCGTACCGCTCGCTCCGAAGCAGTTCGGCTAGTGCCGCAGGACGCCGTCCCTTCGCAGATCCCGGAACTTCGCGTGCGCGTATCGCCCGAGGCGGATCACGCTCGAGCTCCCCACCATCGCCCCCCTGCCGTAGACGACCGCGTTGCGAACCGGATTGCGGGCGATCGACGGGACGGCCACCAGGAGCTCCATCATCTGCGTCAGGCTGAGGTCGGTCTTCATGAACCGAGCCGCGGCCAGGCCCCACCGGAGCGCGGTGAGGGGGTCCTTCCGAAGATCCGACTGGAACTCCCGCATGGCCGCGACGATGATCCGACCCTGGTTCATCGACCGCCCGAAGTCTCCGCCCGGAGCATCGTGGCGATTGCGGGCCAGGGCCAGAGCCTGGCGGCCCGACAAGTGCGTCGGCCCCCGACGGAAATGGGCTCCCGAGGCCGAGTCGTCCATCGCGTACGGGATGTCGATGGAGAACCCGCCGACGGCCTTCACCATGCGCTCGAAGCCGGCGAACCCCGTGAGGACATACGCGTCGATGTGAATCCCTGTGAGCTTCTCGACCGTTCGGACCATGAGGTCCGGCCCGCCCAAGGCCAGGGCACCGTTGATCTTGTCCGTCCCTGCCCCGGGGATGGACACGTACGAGTCCCGCGGGATCCCCAGGATCGAGACGATCTCCCGCCTCGGGTTCACCGCCACGACGTGGATGGCGTCCCCGCGGGTCCCCGAGGTGATCGATTGCCTGGGACGGGCATCGCTCCCGATAACCAGCACGAACAGGAGGCCACCCGAGGCGGGCGGGGGCGACAGCGAAGCCTCGCGGACCTTGGCCTCTATCTGCCGCGGTGAGGGCACTCGGCTCTTCACCCGGAACGACACGATCCTCCATCCGGCGTCGGTGCGGCGAAGGGCGTAGTCGCCCTGGTGCCGGATGGGAAGCTCGGCGTCTTCGGCCCGGCCGACCCCGGCGAAGTCCATGTGGGCGAAGGCCATGATCGGATGGCGCGCTCGGTCGAGCATGAACCGCACGTCGAGCCGGGCTCGAGTGGGCCGGACCGCCTCGAGCCTCCCGGCGGCCCTTCCCACGGAGAGGTCTGCCACGTGGGCCCGAACCTGTTCCCTCGCTTCGGGGGCGAACGGAGCGGCGAGCGAGGGGAACCGCCCGCCGGCCCACAGGACGGGATCGACGAAGCCGATGTCGTAGAGCTGAGCGATGGTCCGCTCGACGGCGGCGGCCGGGCCGGCCAGCGCGGCGGGCTTCGCCACGATGCCGGCGGGGCCCTTGCCCTGAACGGCGCGAAGGTTCACTGCAAGGTCGTACCGGGGCGAGGCGGGCGATCCCGCCGGTGAACCGGGAGAGCCGCCAAGGAGGCTCTCCGACCGGAGGGCCCACAGCACGCCGACCCCGAGCGAAAGGACCACCCCGATCGCGCCGATGCCGAGCCACCCGATCTTCCGTCGGCTCACAACCCCACGCGCCCCAGGTTCGCCATGTGGAGCCGGAGACTACAGGCGCCGCGCGAGGCTTCAAACACCTGTTTCGGCCGCTCCAAGATCGGGAAGGTCCCTGACGGAGGTGTCGCCCATGCTTGCTGCATACGGGAGCCCTGGTGGGGATTACAGCTGGCTGATCTGGGTGGTCGTGGCCCTCGTCGTCCTGCTGGCCATCGCCGTGTTTGCCTGGTGGCGGGCTCACCGACGGACCATGTCCAGCCGCATGAACCGGACCAGAGGGAAGGTGAACCGGGCCATCGGCAAGACCACGGGCCGCGTCTGATCGCCGGGATCACGGCAGTTTCTACGCTGCAATCCTCCGGAAGCGACCACCCTAGAATCGGCCCGGGGGTGGTCACCACATGGCAGATCAGGGGGACGTGCAGGCGGAGGCGGCTGAGCTGGCGGCGAAGGCTCGACAGGCCATCGCCAAGAGGATCGCGAAGCTCGTACCGACGGTCGAACAGCAATCGGAAGCGCAAGTCATCATGCACCTCGCCGAGGCCTACGCGCACCTCGCCGCCGAGCCGCCGAGGGCGAGGGCGGGCTAGGCCCCGATCCTCACCGCGGGGTCGATGAGTGCCAGAGCGGGTGGCGGTACGCGGGCTCAGCGTGCAGCCAGCATTCCTTCGCGGGGTTGTACGTCGAGAGGATGGTCGAGCAGCCTTCCTGGTCGCAGGTACGCCCCCGAGAGGGGCGCGAACCGGCCTCGTGGCCGTGCTCGGGTGGGCCGATCAGGGTATTGCTCCTCCCGCTCCGTCCCGCCATGCGATCGCTCCTCTCGTCGTGGAACGTGGGTGATCCGTGAGGAGAGGGGCGGGTTGGCGAAACGCCACCGGTCCGTCGCTCGACGCGAACCCTCGAGCGTCGCCCGAGGAGGCCACCATAGCAGGTTGCCATCTCAATCCGGGACGAGGGCTTGTCGTGGAGGAAGGCGTGCGCTTCTGGGGCAGCGCCAGAACCTGACGAGCGGTCAGCCGCTTCGTGGTCCGGGCGATTCGGAGCCCGGCCATACCGATCGGACCGGGAACCCAGTGGGTCAGCTGGAGGAGTTCGACCGAGATGCCACCGTCATCATGCTCCGAGATACGAAAGACCTTTCCGTGCTCGGTTCGATAGACGCTGGACTCGGCCATGAACCCTTAGCATACCGCCTTTTCGTGCCCTGGCGTGCGGAAACGACCAGGTCCTTCCTCCCAACGGCGAAACATCGATCTGCGCGGGATACTCGGACGAGATGAGCACCGATCCCGCGAGCGTCGACATCATGCTCGAACCGGTCGAAGGCTGGCGGACCTGGAACCTGTCCGCGGACCCGGGGGGCAATCCGCTCCTTCACCCGGCCCGTCCCAGCCCCCATGCCTGGTTGCCGAGGCGTCCGTTGGAGGCCCGGTGCACGGCCTCGCCGATCCTGTCGCTGTTCCGCCGGCCGCACGATGCGCCGGACGCCGGCTGCACGTGCGGAATCTACGCGGCTCGCTCCTTGGAATCGATGGACCGGCCCCGGCCGGCGTGGCCCCCACCTCCGGTGGTGGGAACGGTGACGTTGTGGGGCCGGATGGTGGAGCACGAGCTGGGGTGGCGGGCGGCGTTCGCCTATCCGTCACGGCTCCGGCTGGTGTGCGCGATGTGCGCGTGGTTCGAGCCGGGCCCGGGGAATCCCGTGACCGTGCACACAATGTTCCGACGGTTGTACACACTGTGCGATGTTCATCGCGGTGGGATCCAGATCCCCGACGGGCGACGGTCGAAGCCGACGGACGTCGATCCGGACGAGCTCCAGCGCCGGGTGCTCGCCACGTACGCGGTCGATCTGTTGCCGCTCGAGCGCGTCCAGGTACTGTTGCGACTCCCGCGGACCCCGGACCCGCCTGCCTACGCGCCGACCATCCGCTCGGTGCCGATCCAGGGGAACTGACGACCGACCAGCCATGGAACGTATGGGCCGGGTACGACACTCGGTTTGACGGGTCCGGTGGCAAGCAATAGACAAGGAGCCTGAGCCCTTCGGCTCCCCTGGAGGTCGATCGAAGATGAGGCGGACCCCTCTCCTTCTGTCCCTGGTGCTAATCGCAGGCCTGGCGGTCGTCGCCGTCCCTCAGGCGGCGGGCGCGGCGTGCGAGCCGGGGCCACCCGTCTACGACTCGAGCGTGACCTCGCCCGGGGAGGCCATCCCCGGCTTCGGCGATCGCGCGGCCACCAGCGACGAACTGTTCGACTACGTTGCCACCGTCGACGCCGACAGCGATCGAGTTACGTCGGGGACCTTCGCCACCTCGGTGAACGGCAAGCCGCTCGCCTACGCGCTGGTCAGTGCCTCCGACAACCTGGCAGGCCTCAGCGCCATCGTCGCGGACAACAAGTCGCTTCGCGACCCCCGTGCCACGAGCGCCGAGCAGGCGGCCGCGATCGCGCACGACTCCCCCACCATCGTCTGGTATAACGCCAACGTCCACGGCAACGAGCCGGCTCCTGGGGATGCGGCGGCAGAGATCCTGTACGAGCTCGCCGCGCGGTCCGACTGCGAGGTCCAGGACATCCTGGGCAACTTGGTGATCGGCATCATCCCCACCCAGAACCCCGACGGGCGCGACGCCAACACGCGGTCGAACGTGAACGGCTTCGACATGAACCGGGACTGGTTCGCGTGGAGCCAGCCGGAGACGATCGGCAAGATCGACCTGCTGACGAGGTACCCGGGCGTCCTCTACAT
>JBIOYQ010000079.1:0-18870 GCA_044870295.1 Actinomycetota bacterium | reverse complement strand
GTACTCGATCGTCGCGACGTTCCCCGCGCGCGCCGTCCCCGGCTGGTCCCGTCGCCTGAGGACGAGGCGATCGTCGTCGCGTTCCGCGATCTCGTACGCGCCACTGACCACCTGGTCCCCGACCTCGGTCCATGCGTCACCATCGCGTTCGATCGCGTGCCGTGGCTGGGGCCCGCCGTCGGGGCGGTTCATCACGCTCATGAAGTAGGGGGCCGGCGCGGCCAACCGGAACTCCACGGTGCGGTCGTCCAGGGCGCGCACGCCGATCCGGTCGGCGTCCGCGTTGTTGCCGAGGTAGTAGTCCTGGCCGTTCTCCAGGACGAAGTAGATGGCCACGGAGGAGCCGGGTGACGCGGGATCCAACACCCGCTTGATGCCGAATTCCACGTCGTACGCGGTCAGCGGCTGGCCGTCCGACCATCGAAGGCCCTCGCGGAGATGGAACACGTACCGCAGGCCATCCTCCGAGATCTCCCATCGTTCGGCCAGCGACGGGACGATGGTCCGCTCGGGCCATTGCTCCACCAGGCGGTCGAACAGCTGCATACAGAGCTGGATATTGGGCCAGGCGATGGCGGACTTCGGGTCGGGGTCGTTCGGCAGAAAGCTCGTCGCCACGCGCAGGGTGGCGAGGTCTTCGTCTTCCAGCTCCCTCGGCTCCGGCGGTGTCCAATGCTCGAAGGCGCGCTGATAGGCCGCGTTGGCCTCGCCGAACCGCAACGAGGTGTGCAGCGCCAGCGCCAGCTTGAACAGCACCAGGGCCACCGCCTGCCGTTCCCCGCGAGCCTCCAACAGAGGCAACAGCTCCTGGTAGTGGCCGACGGCCTCGTCCAGGGCGTACTCCTGCCGAGCCTTGTCGCCCGCGCGAGTCAGGTAGTCGATGGCCTTGTCCTCGTCCTGCGCAGCCAGCCAGTGATGGGCCAGGATGCCGAAGGCTTCTTCCGGATGTTCGGCGTACCGGGCCTCCAGCCACACGGCGGCGCTCCGGTGCAGGGCTGCCCGCCGGTCGGACAGCAGAGTGCGGTACGCGGTCTCCTGGATCAGCGCGTGCTTGAAGCGGTACTCGGGCTCAGGCCAGCGCCGACCCTCCCGCACCAGGTCGAGCCGCTGCAGCTCTCGCAGCGCGTCGGGCAGCTCATGGTCGGCCCCGCTGACCGCTTCCAGCAACGGGACGCCGAACTGCCGGCCGATCACGGCCGCCGCGGTCAGGACGTCGTGGTTCCGCGGCGACAGCCGATCGATGCGGGCCAGGATGACCTTCTCGACGGTCTCGGGGACCTCCACCTCGACTTCGTGGTCGAACCGCCACCGCTCGGCGTCGCGGACCAGGGCGCCGCCGTCGACGAGCGACCGGATCAGCTCCTCGAGGTAGAAGGGGTTGCCCTCCGCATGGGTAAGGATCCGCGACTCGAGCTCCGTCGGCAGCGTGCCGGCACCGACCAGTTCGCCGAGGAGCCTGCGATCGGCTTCGTCCGACAAGGCTTCGAGCGGCACGTCCGTCACCCGGTGGGGGAGGCTCCGGCCGGCCGCCTCCTTCACCTGCCACGCCGGGTGGTCCCGTTCGGGCCGCATGGTCACCACGAACAGGACGGCGGCTTCCTCCGACAGCAGCAGCAGCCGCTCCGTGAGCTGGATGGAGGTCGGATCGGCCCAGTGCAGGTCTTCGATGGCCACGATCAAGGGCCGGTCGGCCGCGAGGTGAGCCACGAGCTCGCCAACCACCTCGAACGTGCGGTACTGAAGGGCCTCCGGGGACAGCTCAGCGAGGCGGGCGGACGCCTCGGGTTCGAGGGCCAGCCCCAGCATCGACCCCAGGTACGGATAGATCTCCGACGCACGGGGCCCGAACAGCCCTTCGACGGCACGACGAAGGGAGACCCGGACCTTCAGCTCGGGCTGGTCGAGGCTCGCTCCCAACCAGCCGCGAACGAGGTCACGGTACGGCCAGTAGGGAAGGGCCTCCCCATAGGACACGCACCGTCCGTTCAACCACCTGGGTGGTCGTTCGGCCCGCCGCGAGGCGTCCTCCGCCGCGGCGTGCAGCTCGCCCAGGAGCCGGCTCTTCCCGATGCCGGCCTCGCCGGAGATGAACAGGACGCCACCGGCGCCCTGGAGCACGCCCTGCAGGACCGCGGTCGCCCCTGCCAGCTCGCGATCCCGCCCGACCAGGGGGGCCTGCTCGCCCCGAAGTCCGCGCACCGTTGCAGCCTCGTGCCGGATGCCTCGCACGAGACGGGCCACGACCGGCTGCGCCTTCCCCTTGAGGGTCATCGGCGCCGGAGGTCCCCACTCGAACAGCGGCTCGGCCAAGCGGTGTGTGTCCCCGTCCGCCAGCGCCGTCCCGGGTTCGGCCGACGCTTGTAGGCGGGCCGCGACGTTGACCGTGTCCCCGAACGCGCCGTACTCGACGCGGCGTCCCGCTCCGACCGGCCCGACCACGACGGGGCCCGTGGCCACGCCTGCCCGGACGCCGAACCCTTCGACACCCCACGCCCGGGCCACCTCGTCCGCGTAGCCGCGGATGTCGTCCAGGATCCGAAGGGCCGCGCGGAGGGCGCGCTCGGCATCGTCCTCGTGCGTGACCGGCGCGCCGAACAGCGCGAGGACGCCGTCGCCGGCCAGGTCTTTCACCGTGCCGCCGAACTCCTCCACGGCGTGGACCATCCGCGCCACCGCCTCGCCGACCACCAGGCGGACGTCCTCCGCATCCAGGGCCTCTCCCAGCGGCGTCGAGCCGACCAGGTCGGCGAACAGCGCCGTCACCACCTTGCGCTCTTCGCGCAACTCGGCGGCGCCCGCGGGCGATGTCATCGGTGGGGCTCGATCAGACATACGGCCTTCTATTGTGGCCGACGCCCGAACCGGAGCGAAGCGCTACGCTCGATCGGTGCGCTTCCGGTACTCGCGATGGGACGGATCCCAGGACCCGTTGGGCCCCGATCTGTCCGCCGCCGAGGTCCTGGAGGCGATGTCCGACGACCTGCTGTCCGGCCAGGGAGCCGAACGATCCCTTTCCCATCTGCTCCGCCGTGGGTTGCGGGGCAGGTTCTCGGGCCTCGACGCGCTGCGGTCGCGGCTCCGCGATGCCCGACGGCAAGAGATGGAACGCCTCAACTTGGAGGGACCGCTCCGCGAGATCCAGGAGCGGCTCGACGACATCCTCGAGACCGAGCGCCGGACGCTGTCCTTCATGGCGGAGGACGAGGCCCGACTGAAGGAGCAGGAGCTGGCCTCCTTGCCGGCCGATCCGGCCGGCGCCATCCGCGAGCTGAAGGACTACCGGTTCGCGGACCCGGAAGCCCAGCGGAAGTTCGACGAGCTGATGGAGTGGCTGAAGGAACAGGTCCTCGGGTCCTACTTCCGCAACCTGGCCTCGGGGATGCGGAGCATGTCACCGGAAGAGGTCCAGCGGTTCAAGGACATGCTCGCCGAACTGAACGGCATGATCGAGGCGCGAGACCGTGGGCAGCATCGGCAGGAGCACTTCGACGCGTTCATGCAGCGCTTCGGCGACTTCTTCCCGGATCGCCCCGGCACGCTGGAGGAGCTGCTCGAGGGGATGGCGCGGCGGATGGCGGCCATGTCACGGCTGCTGGCTTCGCTCTCGCCCGACCAGCGGGCGGAGCTGGAGTCCCTGGCCCGCGAGGTGCTGCAGGACATGGACCTGGCCTTCGAGGTGGACCGGCTTGTCGGCTCGCTCAACGAGATGTTCCCCCACCTGCCCTGGGACGACCCGACGCTGTCGGGGGGCGAGGACGCCATGCCCATGCAGGCCACCGTCGACGCGCTCGAGCGCCTCTCGGACTTCGAGGACCTCGACCGGTCCATGCGGGCCGATTACGCCGGTGCGTCCATGGAGGACGTCGACGAGGAACGGCTGCGCCGAACGATGGGGGAGGAGTCGGTCCGCGATCTCCGACGCCTGAAGGAGATCGAGCGGGCGCTGGAACAAGCAGGGCTGGTCGCCCGCCACCACGGCCGGCTGGAGGTGACCCCCAAGGGCGCCCGGAGGTTGGGCGAGCGGGTCCTGGTCAAGTTGTTCGAACAGCTCCGGCGGGATCGGGAGGGCACGCACGACGCGCGGACGGCCGGCGGCCTGGCCGAGCCGACCGGGGCCACGCGGCCCTGGCAGTTCGGGGACACGGGCCAGATCGCGGTGCAGAAGACCGTGTTCAACGCGGTCGTGCGGGAAGGACCATCTCGCCGGCCCCGCCTCGATGTCGCCGACTTCGAGCTGGTCGAGGCGGAGACCCGGACCGAGGCGGCCACGGCGCTCTTGCTCGACCTGTCGTTCTCGATGCCGCTCCGAGGCCATTTCGTGCCGGCGAAGAAGATGGCGCTGGCGCTCCACGCCCTGATCGAGGGGCGGTACCCGCACGACACCCTGTACCTGATCGGGTTCTCCGACTACGCCCGCAGGATCAAGCCGGAGGACCTGGCCGGCACGGGGTGGGAGCGCGTCTACGGGACGAACATGCAACACGCTTTCCACCTGGCCGGACGATTGCTGCGGGACCACCCTCGCGCGACCAAGCAGGTCATCATGGTCACCGACGGCGAGCCCACCGCCCACCTCGAGGGGGAGGAGGTGTTCTTCTCGTGGCCGCCGGTGCAGGAGACCATCCGGCGAACTCTCCACGAGGCCATGCGGCTGGCGCGATCCGGGGTCACCATCAACGTCTTCATGCTCGAGGAGACGCCGGGGCTGGCGCATTTCATGGAACGGCTGGCTCGGCTGACCAACGGGCGGGTCTTCCTCACCGCCGGCGAGGGCCTCGGCGAGTTCGTGATCCGCGACTACGTCAGTCGGCGCGGTGCCTGAGGTTCAGCGTCCCCGAGCCACCATCGAGTGTCCGTTGCCGGACACGTCGTGCTCGGGTATGAACGGCGCCAGGACGCCGCGCCCCGAGATGACCTCATCGATAACGCCGTAATCCTTCGCCTGCTCCGCGGTGAGGATGAAGTCGCGATCGGTGTCCTCGGAGATCCGCTCGACGGTCTGGCCAGTGTGGCGCGACAGGATGTGATCGACCAGGCGACGCTGACGGATGATCTCGTTCGCGTGGATCTCCAGGTCCGCGGCCTGCCCACCGAGCTCTGCGTGCGGCTGGTGCATCAGCACGCGGGCGTGGGGAAGGGCGAACCGCTTGCCGTGCCGGCCCGCGGCCAAGAGCACGGCGGCGGCCGACGCGGCTTGGCCGACGCAGATCGTCGACACGTCCGAGCGCAAGTACTGCATCGTGTCGTAGATCCCAAGCAGGGCCGTGGAGGACCCGCCGGGAGAGTTGATGTACAGGTTCACGTCCTTCCCCGGATCCTCGGAGTCGAGGTGAAGCAGTTGGGCGACGATCAGGTTCGCCACCGCGTCGTCGACGGGCGTGCCCAGGATGACGATGCGGTCCTTGAGGAGGCGGGAGTAGATGTCGAAGGAACGCTCTCCCCGGTTCGTCTGCTCGATGACCATGGGAACGAGGTGGTCGCCCATGACGTCGTCTCCTTGTCGTCCTGCAACCTGTGTGCAACTCAAGGGTTGCAGGTTAGCACCGAGCCTTACTGAGCGCAACTCAGAGGTTGCGCTATCATCGACTGCGAGATGGGGAGACAAGGCCGGGTTGAACGGTCGGTGGTGCTGCCCGTCTCGCGTGAAGAGCTGTGGGAGGCGGTGACCACCCGCGAGGGCGTGTCCGAGTGGTTCGGTGGGGTCGCCGTCGAGTTGGAGCCGTGGCCCGGAGGGCGGGTCGTGGTGAACGAGGGCGGAGCGCTCCGTCGGGCGTTGGTCCACGTAGTCGATCCACCGCGTCGCTTCGTCCTGCGCTGGCTTCCCATCGAGGAAGGACCGGATGGTGTCGCCTGGCGGACCCCGGGCACCACGGTCGAGCTCCTGCTGGAGGAGATTCCGGAAGGGACGCGGCTCACCGTCACCGAGTCGACGTCTTCCTTCGAGGGCGCGCTGTCGGCATGACCAGGGCCGATCGATCCGAAGCGGTGTTCTCCGCGCTGGCCGACCCGACCCGCCGCGCGCTGATGACCCGGCTGTCGGAGGAGGGACCGGCCACCGCCACCGACCTGTCCAGGGAGCTGCCCATCTCGCGCCAGGCGATCGCCAAGCACTTCGCGGCGCTGGAGGAAGCCGGACTCGTGACCGGGGAACGCGTGGGCAGGGAGCATCGGTATCGGCTCACTCCGGGACCCCTCACGGACGCGATGTCATGGATGGCAGGGGTGGGCGCGGCGTGGGACGAGCGGCTGTCCCGGCTGCGCGACCTGATGGCCCGGCGCGCGGCGCGGTGAACGCGCTCGAGGACTTCTCACCCGAGGAGATCGAGCGGGCCCGCCGGTATCACCGCCCCTTGTACCGGCTGTGGGCGGTCGACCTCGTCTTGGATCTCGCCGTGCTGGCGCTGCTCGCGTTCGGACCGCCCGGCGATTGGGTGGGGGCGTGGCTTGACGGTCTCCCATTCTGGGCCGAGGCCCTCGCCTGGCCGGCCGTGGTCGTGGCCCTCGGGTGGCTGGTCGGGCTGCCCCTGGCGTACTGGCGTGGGTTCGTGCACGAGAAGACCTGGGGTTTCTCGACGCAGACGCGGTGGGGGTGGTTGCTGGATCGTCTGAAGGGACTGGTGGTCGCCGCGGTGCTGACCTCGCCGACGGTGTTCGGGTTCCTCGCCGTGGCTCGCGAACTGCCCCACACGTGGCCGGCGGTGGTCGCTCCCGGCGCCGCCGTGATCGTCCTGTTCCTGTCCTTCGTCGCCCCTCTCGTGCTGGAGCCGGTCTTCAACCGGTTCCAGCCGCTGGGCGACCAGGCCCTGGCCGGTGAGCTTCGCGATCTGTCGGTGCGGGCGGGCGTGCCGGTCCGGGACGTGCTGGTTGCCGACGCGAGCCGGCGGACCCGGAAGGAGAACGCCTACGTGTCGGGCCTCGGCCGGACCAGACGGGTAGTCCTGTACGACACGCTGGTCTCCCGGGGCGATCCCGCCTACGTCCGATTGGTGGTGGCGCACGAGCTCGGGCACCGTCGCCTGCGCCACGTCGCGGTGGGGACCGCCGCGGCCATGGGTGGGGCGGCCGCCTCTGTCCTGGTGCTGTGGGGGCTGCTGTCCTCGCACGCCGTCCTGACCGCCGTCGAGGCGGGAGGACCGGGGGATCCGCGAGTGACACCGTTCGTGCTGCTCGTCGTCGGGCTCCTCCAGCTCGTGTCGATGCCGTTGTTGTCCGCCCTGTCACGCCGGCTGGAGACATCGGCCGACCGTTTCTCGCTGGACCTCGTGAACGACCTGGGAGTGTTCGAGTCCTCGCACCGCTCGCTGGCCGTCTCGAACCTGTCCGACCTCGATCCTCCGCGGCTCCTGTACGTGATGGCGTTCAGCCACCCCACCGCGCCCGAACGGATCGCCGCGGCCCGGCGATGGGCCGGGCGCTCGGGAGGGTAGGGCGAAGGACGTACCCAGCGCCGGGCACAGAAATACCCGATCGCCCCTGGATGGCCGGGGCGGTATGGACCGATGTAACTGGTATGGAAGTCGAACCCCGCGGCCCGCGCCGGTGGAGGGCTCGTCCTGTCCTGGCCGCCGGACTCCGCGTGCTGATCCTGTGCGTCCCGGCCGCGGCCGCCCTGGGCGTGACGATCGCGTTGCGGCCGCTCATCCCGTATCCGCTCGGGGTTCTTCCTCGCATCGGCTGGTGGATCGGGTTCCTGGGGCTGGGCGGGATCACGGCCATGTTCGTCGAGCGCGCCGCCCGCCGCCTGCTGCCGCTGGTCATGATGCTGAAGCTGTCGATGCTGTTCCCGGACCGGGCGCCGTCCAGGTACCGGGTGGCTCGCGAGGCCGGAAGCGTGCGGAAGCTCCGGGCGCGGCTCGCGGAGCTCAGCGGCGAGTCCGACTCGGCCCCCGAGGCGTGGTCGGCGCAACGGATCCTGGCGCTGGCGGTGGCCCTGCAGTCACACGATCGGCAGACGCGCGGACATTCCGAGCGTGTGAGGGTGTTCACGGACCTCCTGGCCGACCAGATGAAGGTCCCCGTCGAGGATCGCGATCGGCTTCGATGGGCCGCGCTGCTCCACGACATCGGAAAGCTCACGGTCGATGCCGGGATCCTGAACAAGCCGGGAAAGCTGGACCACGACGAGTGGGCGGTCATCAAGCGGCATCCGGCGGAAGGGATGCGGATCGCCGGCCCGCTCCTCGAGTGGCTCGGCCCCTGGGCCGGGGCGATCGCCGAGCATCACGAGCGGTTCGACGGCAATGGCTACCCGGCGGGGCTGTCCCAGCACGACATCTCGCCGGCGGGTCGCATGGTCTCGGTCGCGGACGCGTTCGACACCATGACTGCGGCGCGTTCCTACAAGAAGCCGATGGCCGTGGTCGCAGCACGGGCGGAACTGGCGCGGTCCGCGGGTGGACAGTTCGACCCCGTGGTGGTTCGGGCGTTCCTCAGCATCTCGTTGCCGGTGCTGCTGTGGAAGACGGGGCCGCTGGCGTTCCTCCTGCAGCTGCCGTACCTGGCGCGGCTGCAGACCCTGGCTCAGCAGGCCGTCACGGCCGCGACCCAGGGCGTGGCGGCGGCCACGGTGGCGGCGGGCATCACGGCGGCCGCTCTCGCCCCCACGACGGTCACGGCCACCGCGCCCAGTGCCCCGGCGGGCCGTCCCCCCATCACCAGCCCGGCCATCCCCGGTCCCATCGCGGCGCCGGTGGCGAGCCCGTCCGGCCAGGGATCGAGCAACGGGAAGGATGGTGGGTCCGGGCAGGGACCCGGTCCGTCGCCGAGTCCGTCACCGTCGGCTTCGCCGACGCCCGAACCGTCACCGTCGCTCGGGCCGCTCCCTCTGCCCACCATCTCTCCGCCGCCGCTGCCGTCGATCTCGCCCCCGCCGCTCCCGCTGCCGTCGGTGTCCCTTGCTCCCCTCCCCAGTCCGACCTTGCCGGACCTGGATCTGGAGCCGCTCGACGACCTCGACCTTCCGACGCCGTAGAGCCGGGTCAGGTCTCCCACCACAGCGTCGCAACCGGGCGGTCTGGGAACCCCCACCGGCCGTTCACCTGGACCCATCGGTCGCCCAGAGCTTCCTCGATCTCGGGGTCCCGGTCCGCCGGCAGGCAGAGCAGCCGCCGCACCATGGCCACCAGCTCGGCCCTGGTCTCGAACCCTCCGGGGCGCGGCGCGTCCCAGTCCTCCCGGCGAGGTTCCACGCCCGCCTCGCGCAGGACGGCCACGGCGTCGTCGGCCGTGGGGCGGGTCGGCCGGACCACCCCGTGGAACCGGAGCCACAGCGGATTGAGATTCGACAGCGGATGGTCCACGGTCATCTCGACCACCACTCGGGCGCGAGCGTGGTCCGTCAGCCGATTCGCGAACGTTCGGAGGTCCGGCGCGTTGTAGACCACGTGGTGGCAGACCACCACGTCGGCAATGGGCGTTCGAGCGGCGACGTCGGGCCACGCCCCCTCCACGGCTTGGCCCTTCACGCCGGCGCCGTCCGCTCGCTCCAGGAAGGCGTCGAGCATCTCGCCGGAGGTGTCCACGCCGATCACCTCGGCGGCCCGTCCAGCCAGCGGCAGGCTGGCCGCCCCGGCCCCACACCCCACGTCGAGCACGGTGCCACCCTCGGAAAGTGCCTCGGACGCCCGTCGGTTCGACGGGGTGGGCTCGGTGGTTCGAACCGCGTCCGCCCGGCTGGCGAAGAGCTTCACGGGGAAGTGCCAGGGGGACTCCGGCGCGGCGGCGAGGATCTCGTCGGGAATGGCCCACGAGGCCAGGTCCTGCCGCCATCGCGCGGCCGCGCTCGGCACGTTCACCCCGCCTCGAGCCGCTCGGGCCGCTGGACCCCGGCGGTCAAGAGGAGCCGTCGATGCTCCTCGGGCCATGGTGTGGGCACGCCGTCGATCTTCGTCATCAGCACGGCCACGAACCTCGCCCGCACGGCAACGCGGCCACGGGTCCGCATCTCGACGTCGTAGGTGACCGACGTCCGTCCGACCGCAGCCACCGTCAGCTCGATGTCGACCAGGTCGCGGAACGCCAGCGGGGCCAGGAAGTCCGCCTCGATGTGCACCCGCGGGTGTCGCCCGTACACCTCGTGCACGAACCCGAGACGCTCGAGCAACGTGGTCTCGGCCACCTCCATGAATCGGAAGGCGGCGGTGTTGTGGTAGTGGCCGGAGGCGTCCGTGTCGGACCACTCGATCCGGCGCTGGACCACGATGCTGGCCGGCGACGAGGGCGTGTCCGCGGCCGTTTGCTCGCGAGGCGCTCCCATACGGCCCTATTGTTAACGCATGCGGGTCGGCGTGGGGCTGCCCAACACGATCCCCGGCGTGGACGGCCCGTTCCTCCTCGACTGGGCCAGGCGGGCGGACGCCGGCCCCTTCGGCAGCCTCGGCGTCCTAGATCGCATCGCCTATCGGAGCTTCGATCCGCTGCTGTCGCTGGCAGCGGCTGCCGCCGCGACGGACAGGGTCGCCCTGGTCACGATGGTGGCCATCGGTCCGCTGCGAAGCGCCGCGCTGTTGGCCAAGCAGGCGGCATCGTTGGACGAGGTCTCCGGGGGGCGGCTGGTTCTGGGTCTCGCCGTGGGAGCCCGCACCGAGGACTACCGAGCGCTGGGCAAGGAACACCGCGATCGAGGCCGGGTCCTGACGGACCAGCTCGTGGCGCTGAGGGACCAGTGGGAGGAGCGCTCGTGGGTTCCACGGCACGCCGATGGCGGTGCGGCGGGACCCACCCTGCTGGTCGGCGGGTCGACCGGCGAGGCGTTCGCCAGGATGGCCAGGTATTCGGACGGCTACGTGCACGGGGGCGGACCGCCGCGGGCGTTCGCCGGCGCCGCCGGCCGCGCGGTGGCTGCGTGGACGGACGCCGGCCGGCCCGGGCGCCCGCTCCTGTGGGGCCAGGGCTACTTCGCCCTCGGTCGTGAGGCGGCGGATGAAGGTGCCCGGTATCTCCGGGACTACTACGCGTTCACCGGTCCGTTCGCGGAGAAGATCGCGGCCGCGAACCTCACCACCCCGCAGGCCATCGTCGACTTCGTCCGCGGCTGCGAGGAGGCCGGTTGCGACGACCTCGTCCTGTTGCCCACCGCCCGAGGCCTGGACCAGCTCGACCGGCTGGCCGAGGTGCTGGGGTAGCCGGCATGCGGATCTCGGTGCTCGGCTCGGGACCGGCGGGGCTCTACTTCGCGCTCCTGATGAAGAAGAGCGACCCGGGGCACGGGGTGACGGTGGTCGAGCGGAACCCGCCCGACGCCACCTACGGCTGGGGGGTGGTGTTCTCCGAGGAGACGCTCGGCGCGCTGCGCGAGGCCGACCGGACCAGCTACGACCGCATCACCGAGAGCTTCGCCACCTGGGGAGCCATCGACATCCGGTACCGCGGAGAGACCGTGCGGTCGCGCGGCCACGCGTTCTCGGGGCTGGCTCGCAAGGAGCTGCTGCGCATCCTCCAGGAACGCTGCCGGGAGCTCGGGGTCGACCTGCGCTTCCACCTGGAGATCGCCGATCTGGACCAGCTCCCGGCGGCCGACCTCGTCGTCGGGGCGGACGGCGTCAACAGCCTGGTGCGGCGGCTCCACGAGGATGCTTTCAAGCCCACGGGGCTGACCCACGGGACCAGGTTCATCTGGTTCGGGACGGACCTGGTGTTCAAGGCGTTCACGTTCATCTTCCGGGAGAACGAACACGGGCTGTTCCAGGTCCATGCGTACCCATTCGACGCCTCCACCAGCACCTTCATCGTGGAGTGCCCGGAGGCCACGTGGCGTGCGGCGGGCCTGGATCAGGCCACGGAGCAGGACAGCATCGCCTACTGCGAGAAGCTGTTCGCGGAGGACCTGGCCGGCCATTCCCTGATGTCGAACCGCTCGCTGTGGGTTGGCTTCGTCACGCTCCGAAACGAGACCTGGCATCACGGGAACGTCGTTCTCCTGGGCGACGCCGCTCACACTGCGCACTTCACCATCGGGTCGGGGACGAAGCTCGCTATGGAGGACTCCGTCGCCCTGGCCGAGGCGATTGCGCGGCGGCCCTCCGACCTCGAAGCGGCCCTCACGGAGTTCGAGATGGAGCGCCAGCCGGTCGTGGACCGATTCCAGGAGGCCGCCCTGGACAGCGCGCGCTATTTCGAGAACGTTCGCCGGTACGCGAGCTTCGAACCGATCCAGTTCGCGTTCAACCTCCTGACGCGTAGCGGAAGGATCACCCATCTGGAGCTGACGCGGCGCGACCCCTCCTTCGTCAGGGGGGTCGACGCTTCGTTCGTGGCGGAAGCCGGAGGCCCAACGGGCCTCGTGGTCGCCCCTCCACCTCGCATGGTGGCCTTCCGGCGGGGCGGCAACCTGGCCCGGAACCGCATCGTGCTGTCGCCGGTGGTGAAGGAGGACGCCGACGAAGGAGTTCCCGGCGCCGGCATCCGGGACGCGCTGTACGCCGCCGCCGCGGCGGGTCCGGGGGTCGTGCTGACCGACTTCGTTGCGGTCTCGGCCGAGGGCAGGATCTCGCCCGCCACGCCCGGGCTCTACGCGGAGGACCACCTACACATGTGGAGGCGAGTGTCCAGGCGGATCCACCTCGACTCGCGGGCGCGGATCTTGCTCCGCCTCGGCCATGCGGGTGCGCGAGGCGCGACACGGCCGCGCTCGGAGGGCATCGACCGGCCGTTACGAGTCGGGGCCTGGCCGCTGGTGGCCGCCTCGCCGCTCCCGTACACGCCCCGAAGCCAGCGGCCGAGGGAGGCCGATCCGCGGGACCTCACTCGCATCGCGGACGACTTCGTCGCGGCGGCGCGCCTCGCCGATCAGGCGAGCTTCGACGGGCTGCTCCTCGACTTCTCGCGCGGGTACCTGGTGGCTTCGTTCATCTCGCCGCTGACGAACCAGCGCGAGGATCGCTACGGCGGCTCGTTCCACGCGCGCCTCCGGTTCCCGCTCGAGGTGTTCGACGCGGTGCGCGCGGTGTGGCCCGAGAGCCGGCCCCTGGCCGTCGCGCTGACGGTGGCTGATTGGGCTGCGGGCGGCCTGGATGCTGAGGAAGGCATCCAAGCCGCCCGAGCTTTGAAGGAGCATGGCTGCGACCTGATCCAGGTCCTGGCGGGTCAGACCACGTGGCGGTCGCGCCCGGAGTACGGTCCGATGTTCCTGGTGCCGTTCAGCGACCGCATCAGGAACGAAGCCGGAGTCCCCACCATGGTCGGCGGGGCCATCACGACCTACGACCAGGTCGACACGATCCTGGCGGCCGGCCGGGCCGACCTCTGCCTTCTGGACGTGCCGGCTACGTGACGGTCTGTCGCCGCCCCAGTGCGTGGAGGACGTAGCCGGACACCCGCTGCCCGAACGTCATGTGCCGCCCATGACGGCCCAGGATCGCGGCCGCGACGGGATCGGGGTCGCCGTGCTCGCTCGTGCGGTCCAGCGGACCGGCCCACACGTGCTCCACGGGGATGACGTCCGAGGGCAGCTCCACGGCGTTCGCCTCCACGGCCACAGGAGCAGCCGCGTGGCACAGCCAGCACCGGGTCGCCTCACCACTGAGACGGGTCCCGCAAGCGGTGCATCGGAACATGTGAATCCCCTCCCTCTCCTCTTTGGATCGACGGAATGCCGGTCGAAAGTTGAGGAGCGCGCGAACTTCCCCTCACCTCGGGTGATCGAAGCTACCCCGCGATCAGTAGGGGAGCGCTGTCGGTTGCGTCGAAGGGCGGTGTCTTAGCCGAGTGGGGGTTGCTACGAAGGGAACGGCCAGGTCACAGGATCCAGGCCCTTGTTTCACGCCGGACCTGGCGGAACCGCGGATCCCTCCTGAGTGCGCGAACCTGGGGAGTCAGGCCCAGGAAGGTCCGGCCCAGCAGTGTCCGCTGAGACCGAGATCGAAGAGAGCCCGGGAGTACGATCGCCAGACCAGGAGCTTCATGGCGTTTTGAGGAAAGCGGCCATCTCGTTCCAAGATCCCGGCGCTCCGTCTTGTGGCTCGCCACTTCCAGATCCCCAGGGCAGCGAAGCCACCCGCAGGGATCGAGGCCAGAACCACCCGGGCCACGCTCGCGGACAACCCAGGCCCTAAACGCCGACGTGATACAGGTGCCCGGGGTCCATGTCGAGGCCGTTCATTACCTGCCACAGAGCGGCCAGCGCCTTCAGGCTGGTGCGCCGGGCGAAGGGTGGGAGGTCCTCGCCGTACATCTCCAGCGTCCTAGCCAGCTGGCGGTACACATCCACCAGCATGGCCTCGGGCTCCGCGAGGTCGGCGTCCATCAGGTTCTTCATCTCGTGGGTCATGCCTGCGACCTCCGTTCCCCCTCGGTCCCGATCACGATGCGTTCATCCACCAATCGCTTCGCCTTCAGCTCGAAGCGGGGAAGGCTGCCGTTCTCAGCCTGGCGCACCCCGAACCGCAACCCTTCGTGCGACTCGGCCAGCTCCTTCCCCAGCTGCTGCAGCAGTGCATTGGCGTCGACCCCTTCGCCGGGGATCTCCACGAGGATCTCGATCTCGTCCCGGCGCCCCTCTTCGGTGAAGAGGTGGATCTGGAACTCGTCGACCTCGGCGTGCTCTCGGATGATGGCCTCCACGGCTCGCGGGTAGACATTGGTCCCGCGGACCAGCTTCATGTCATCGACCCGGCCCCTGATGCCTCCCTCGTAGAGGTCCCAGGTCCGCCCGCACCCGCAGGTGGAGCCCGGGACCTTCACCACGAAGTCGCGCGTGCGATAGCGCAGCACCGGGATGAATCCCCGGCCGAACGAGGTGACCACGCGCTCGCCCAGCTCGCCGTAGGAGACCGGTTCGGACGTCTCGGGGTCGAGGACCTCCTCGATGTAGCTGTCCTCGATGATGTGCGTTCCCCCGGGTTGCTCCTCGCACTCGAAGATCATGATCGTGCCCAGCTCGGTCATGCCGGCGGTGTCGCCCGCCTTCGCCCCCCACTCCTCCTCGATGAGCTTCTTGGTGGCCGGGATGGAGCCGGCCGGCTCGCCCGACAGGATCAGGCGCTGCACGGAGCTGGACGCCAGGTCGATGCCGAGGGCCTTGGCCTCCTGGGCCATACGCAAGGCATAGGTCGGCGTGGACGCCACCACCGTCGCGCCCATCTCCACGAGCTGCCGCACCCGCTGATCGGTGGCCATCGCTCCACCCGGGAGCGTCAGGCAACCCAGCTTCTCCCCGGCGTAGTGCAGCCCCCAGAAGCCGATGAACGTGGAGTACCCGAACGCCACGAACAGTATGTCCGAGGGTCGGACCCCGAACCCCCACAGCCCGTAGCACCACATCTCAGCGATCCATTCCCAGTCGCGCATGCTGTCGAGGACCCGGATGGGCGTCTTCCCGGTGGTGCCCGAGGTCATGTGGTACCGGATGGCCGAGTCCTTGGGCGCGGCCACGTTCGTTCCGAAGGGTGGCTCCTCCAGCTGGCCCTGCATCCAGTCGTCGCGGGTCATGAGGGGAATGCGGCGCAGGTCGTCGAGCGACTGGATCGAGTCGGCCGTCACCCCGGCGTCGCGCAGGCGCTTCGACTGCCAGGGGACCTGGCTGTCGGCCCAGTCGACCAGGTTGCGCAGCTTCCGGACCTGCAGGGCCTCCACCTGATCGCGGGGCATCGTTTCGTGCCGGGGGTTCCAGTAAGGCGAGTCCGCCATGGCCGGTCTCCTTCGTCGAACGTCGTCGAACCGCCAGGCCATCGTAGCGAGTGGCCCGCGAGCGTGGTACTACGGGTGCCGTGTCCCCGGTCTTCTCCCTGGACGAACAGCGACGCCATCGCTTCGACGAGGATCGGCGGCTCGCCCGCGAGGTGCTCGAGCCGATCGCCCGCTCCGGCCCCGAGGGGCGAGTCAACCGGGCGCTGGTCAAGGCGCTGGGAGACCAGGGGATTTTGGCTCGGTTGTTCCCGAAGCGGGTGGGAGGCGTGCAGGACCAGGACGTGTCGGCCGTCGAGCTGTGCCTGCTCCGCGAGGCCTTGGCGATGGAGTGCGTGGAGGCGGAGACGGCCCTCGCCATGCAGGGTCTGGGCGGCTACCCGATCCTCCAGTCGGGGACCGACGAGCTGGTCTCCCGGTACGTCGTGCCGCTGGCGCGCGGGGAAGCGGTCGGCGCCCTGGCGCTCACCGAGCCCGAGCACGGCTCCGACGCCGGCGCGATCGAGACCATCGCGTCGCGCGACGGCGACGACTGGCGGTTGACCGGCCAGAAGGCCTGGATCTCGAACGCGCCCGACGCCGACGTCTACGTGCTGTTCGCCCGGACCACGCCCGACGCGAAGGCCCGCGGGGTGACCGCGTTCGTCGTGCCCGGCGACAGCGCCGGCCTCTCCGGCGAGCCGATCGAGCTGCTGGCCCCGCACCCCGTCGGCAGGTTGGAGCTCGACGGCGTCCGCGTTCCCAACGACCACGTGCTCGGCGAGGTCGACGCCGGGTTCAAGGTGGCCATGGCAACGCTCGACCTCTTCCGACCCAGCGTCGGCGCCTTCGCCGTCGGGTTGGCCGAGGCGGCACTGGAGGCCGCTACCGAGCATGCCGACCACCGGCAGGCGTTCGGCAAGCCCATCCGGGAGTTCCAGGCCGTGTCGCACCTCCTGGCAGAGATGGCGACGCGAACCGTCGCCGCCTGGCTGCTGGTGTACGAGGCCGCCGTCACGTACGACACCGAGTCCGACGGCCTGACCCTTCGGTCGGCCATGGCGAAGCTCGCGGCGACCGAGACCGCTCAGTTCGTCGTGGACGCCGCGCTCCAGATCCACGGCGCGACCGGCCTGCAACGCGGCCATCTGTTGGAGCGGTTGTACCGGGAGGTCCGGGCCCCGCGGATCTACGAGGGCACCAGCGAAATCCAGCGCGAGATCATCGCCCGCGAGTTGTTTCGCCGCACCCGCGGGTCGAGCATCAACTAACGCTAGCCGGCTACGCCGGGTGCGCCCAAGGACGATCGGGCACGACCGCCACGCCCATGAGCTCCACCCTCGCCTGGGGATCCATGAGCCCCTTCACTTCGAGCAGCGCCATCGCGGGGTAGTGACGGCCAAAGTGGCGGCGCCAGATCTCGCCAACGTCGTCCAGGCTGGACCGGTACTCCTCCGCGTCGGTCACGAACAGTTGCATCGACACCAGGTGCTCCGGCGCGCCGCCGGCCGCGGCCAATGCCTCGACCAGGTTCGAGCAGGCTTGATCCAGCTGCTCCAGCAGCGACTCGCCGGCCAGCGCCCCGTCGGGCCGGTGCCCCGCCTGTCCACCCAGAAACACGAGCAGGCCCGACGTCGGGACGACCACGTGGGCGAACCCCACGGCCGGCGGAAGCCACGCCGGGTTGAGGATGAGGTGGGGGGTGTGCGTCGGGATGGTCTTGGGTTGAGGCTCAGGCAACGCGTCGTCGCTCAACGGCCGCTCCACTTCGGATCCCTCCCCGCTTTGAAGGCCTCGTAGAACTCGGCATGATCATCGGTCTTCATCAAGAGCGCCTGGGCCATGGCCTCCAGCTCCAGGGCGCCGGCCAGGTCCATGTCCAGCTCTCTCCAGAGCAGCATCTTGGTGGTGGCGAACGCCAGCGCGGGCCCCGCGGCCAGTTTTCGGGCCAGGTCCCGCGCTTGTGGTGCGAGCGCGCCATCATCTACCGCCGAGGTCGCCAGCCCGATCTGGACCGCCCGCTCCGCCTCCACCTTCTCCCCGAGCATCAACAGCTCCATGGCCCGGCCGGATCCGACCAGCCGGGGCAGCAGGTACGCCGAGCCCATGTCGGCGCCGGCCAGTCCTACCCGGGTGAAGAGGAACGAAAACGAGGCCGACCTCGCCAGCAGCCGGAAGTCCGCCGCCAGGGCGATGACCGCCCCCGCGCCGGCCGCGATCCCGTTGACTGCGGCGATGATCGGGATGGGGCAGTCGCGCATCCGCTGCACCACCGAGCCGGTCATGCGCGTGAAGTCGAGCAGGTCGCGCGGTCCCATCTTCACCAGCTCGCCGATGATCTCGTGCACATCCCCGCCCGAGCAGAACCCTCGCCCGGTTCCGGTGATGATGAGGGCGCGGATGTCCTCGCGCAGAGGCAGCTCGGCCAGCAGGTCGCGAAGGTCCGCGTACACATCGAACGTGAGCGCGTTGAGCTTGTCGGGACGGGTGAACGTGATGGTGCCGACGCGATCCTCGATCACCTCGAAGCGGAAGTTCTTCCAATCCTTCGTGGCTCCCGCCGACCCGCGAAACGGACTCACGTGTTCACACTCGCGCGATCCTCAGGCGCATGCCCATATGCCTCTCGCAAGATAGAGGCGTGTCGCTCGAAGAAGGTGTCGTTGCGAATGAGGCTCCTAGCTTCCTGGAGGAGCCGATCGGCATACTCTGTGTCCTTGGCTTCGATGAGCACACCAAGCAAGAGTAGAGGTCCAGCGTCGTAGTCGTTTCCCTCCGCGGCCTTTCGAAGGAACTCGATCGCTCGCTCTTGCATGTCCATACGAAGCAGCATGAGGGCGATGCGCTGGACGATTTCCCCGTGCCATGGAGGGTCAGAAGCCTCCACCGCTTCGAGTGCATGGAGCGCCCGCCGCTGGTATTCGTCCCGATCTCGTTCTTGCCAAGCGATATAACCGAGACAGCAGGCGGCTAGAGGCGATGTCGGGTGTGCGGCGGCAAGGTCTCGAACAGCCTCTCGAGCATCGTCAACGCGTTCGCGCCAGAGCAGATTTTCGACCAACTGTGTTTGGTAAAGCGTTTCTGCTGGATGACGCCACATGGCTTCGCGTATCACGGGTTCGGCTGCCGCGAACTCGCCTGACTCGATGAGCAAGCTGATACGGAAGTACCATGCATTTGAGTCGCCAGGCCAGAAGTGCGTCCAGAAATGCGCCAGCCTGAGAGCTCGCTTCATCTTCCCGTTACGTTCGGCTCGGCGGATGCGAGGTA
>JBIOYQ010000078.1:0-7048 GCA_044870295.1 Actinomycetota bacterium | reverse complement strand
CGGGGGGAACCGCCCGGCACCCTCTGGAGATCACTGCCACAACGTGACATCGGTCACAAAGCGCCAAGTGGAGCCCTCCTACCCTGCGGGTGTAGAACAGGCACCTACTCGCACGAGGGGAGAGACGTCATGGCCAAGCCCACCATCGAGGACCTTCGCCGGCGCGTGAAGGGACAGGTCGTCACGCGCGACGACGAGGGATACGAGGAAGCCCGCACGGTCTACAACGCGATGGTCGACAAGCGCCCGCTGGCGGTCATCCGGTGCATCAGCGTCGAGGACGTGGCGGCCGTGGTCGACTTCGCCAGGGAGAACGGCGTCCCCATCGCGGTCCGAGGTGGCGGCCACAGCGTCCCCGGCTTCGGCACCGTCGACGACGGCGTGGTGGCCGACCTCTCGGGGATGCAGCAGGTGGACGTGGACCAGAAGGCCATGACCGCCCGGGCCCAGGGAGGCACCACGTGGGGGATCTTCAACGACGCCACGCACGCCCACGGCCTGGCCACGACCGGCGGCATCATCTCCACCACGGGGATCGGCGGCCTGACCCTTGGCGGCGGGATCGGGTATCTGGCCCGCGGCGCCGGACTGACGATCGACAACCTGCTGAGCGCCGAGGTCGTCACCGCCGACGGCCGGGTCGTGACGGCGAGTGACAAGGAGAACGAGGACCTGTTCTGGGCCCTCCGGGGCGGCAGCGGGAACTTCGGGGTCGTCACGACCTTCGAGTACCGGCTCCACCCGGTGAAGGAGATCTACGCCGGGCCCATGTTCTTCGAGCTGGCCGACGCTCGAAGCGTGCTCGAGTTCTACCGTGACTTCATCGCCGACGCCCCCGAGCAGTTCGGCGGGTTCCCGGCGTGGCAGATCGCCCCTCCGCTGCCGTTCATCCCGGAGAACCGCCACGGCGAGGTGTTCCTGGCGTTCGTGGCGTGCTGGGCGGGACCGGTCGAGGAGGGCGAGAACGTCCTCAAGCCTCTCCACGACGTCGCACCGGTGGTCGCCGAGCACGTCGGGCCCATGCCCTATCCCGCGCTGAACGCGGCGTTCGACGCGCTGCTTCCGCCTGGGCTGCAGCAGTACTGGAAGGCCAACTTCCTCACCGAGCTGTCGGACGATCAGATCGACGCCCAGCTCGAGTGGGGGCCGAAGGCGCCCACGGTCAACTCGACGGGTCACATCTACCCCATCAACGGAGCGGCACAGCGAGTGGCCTCCGACGCCACGGCGTTCGGGCACCGTGACGCCACCTTCGCAACGGTGATCGCGGGCGCGTGGCCGGACCCTGCGGACAACGACAAGAACATCGCCTGGGTCAAGGGGTACTACGAGGCCAGCGCCAAATACGGCGAGCGCGGCGGGTACGTGAACTTCGCCGCCGGCGACGAGGCCGACCGGCTGAAGGACAACTACGGGGCGAACTACTCGCGGCTGGTGGAGGTGAAGCGGAAGTACGACCCGGGCAACGTGTTTCGCGTGAACCAGAACATCGCGCCGTAGCGTCAGGGGCAGTTCGTGGTGTCACCGTCGCGAGCTCGGACCGGCCCGGGTCGACATCCCGACGCCCGTCTCGCCCGTATTCCCGGAAAGAGGCAAGCTCTCAGGGCCGATCGGCGGGAGGCGCGATGCGACGCTATCTGGTAGTGGCCAATCAGACGCTCGGAGGCGAGGCCCTGGCCGAAAAGGTCCGCGCGTCCGTGGTGAGCCAACCGTGTCGGTTCCACATCCTGGTGCCGGCAACGCCTCCCCAAGAACACCTCACCTTCACCGAGGGTGAGGCCAACGCGATCGCGCAGAAACGGCTCGACATGGCGCTTGCCCAGTTCCGCGAGCTCGGTGCGGACGTCGACGGGGAGGTGGGCGTCGCCAACCCTCTGCACGCGATCGAGGACGTCTTCATGCGCGAGCAGTTCGACGAGATCATCCTGTCAACGCTGCCCTCAGGCCTGTCCCGGTGGCTGAAGCTGGACCTTCCATCCCGGGTGGCCGACAAGTTCGGGCTTCCGGTGACCCACCTGGTTGCCGAGCGGGAGTCGGCGCCCAGCGCCGGCTAATGCGGTAGGGCTCACGAGGCGCGGCGAACGGTCAGTACGCGGACTGGGCCCGCTCCGTCGGCCTCATGACGGCGCCAATGAGCCAGAGGAACGGGACGAAGATCCCGAACCAGAACAAGAACCCGTGTCCGTTCCTGAGCGTCATCATGCCCAGAGTGAACAGAAGGATGATGTACAGGAAGGCGCCGCCGAAACCGATTCCCCACCACATGGTTCCTCCCTTGCCGGGCGCAGCTTGGCGTGTGCCTTCGACTCTAGGGGCGGAACGAGATGGCGCATCATCCGATCGGGGTGAGCCGCGCACGGGCACTCGACGCGGCCCCGACGTGTCACTCCAACCCGAGGATGACCTTCTCAATATCCGTGACAGAATCTCGGAAGCCTGCGCATACTAGAAGCACGACGCGACCCCGTTCTTAGACGGGAGAGTCACAGCACCCACGGGATCGCATCCACCAGATCCCGTCCTGCGCCGCTGAGTCCTCAGCGAAGGCTTGATACCGCGAGCGTTTTCGCTCCCGATCGGGCTCGAGTGTGGTCCCAAACGGTCAAGGACATCCGAGAGTACGGAAAGGACAGTAACAATGCAGCATCTTCGAATGGCAACATACGAGATCACCAATGGAACCTTCCAAGAGATCGCCGACACGGCGAAGACTGGAATGCTCCCCAAGTTCCAGAGCCAGCCCGGATTCGTCCGGTTCGGCCTCGCCGACCTCGGCGAGAAGAAGTGCCTGTCGCTGAGCGTGTGGGAGACCCGCGAGCAGGCCCAGGCCGCGAGCCCCGTGGCGGCTTCATGGGTTAAGGAACACATCAACGACCGGGTCGCGCTGAAGTCGGATACCGTGAATGACCTGGCGTTCTTCCAGGGCGTGAAGGTCTAACCAACCGCCCGAGCCAGAACCGGGCCGCCACCCCTGAGCGGACCGGCAAGATTGAAGGGAGCCCACGGAAGTGGGCTCCCTTCTCTTTGAGCTGTGATCCCCGGCGAACCTACGCCGAACCCGCCTCGCGAACGCTCACCGTCCACCCAAAACGATCCATCTGGCGGACGACTCCACGAAGAGCTGAACGGTGGCCGGCCCATTCGAAGCTCCGGTTTCGCTTCACGGCGGTCAGTTCCACCCGGTCATCCTGCATGGAGTCCGGCTCGCGCAGCGGCTGGAGCTCGATGCCGCTGGGCGACGGCTTCGTCGCCAGGATCGGGTCGATCAACGTGACCATGTCGGTCCCTTCTGGAAGGGACGCTCTGGCGAACTCGGGGCCAGGAGATAACAGACTCCGGCAGGGTCTATGAGGTCGAGGCCGGGACCCGGAAGGGCATCCGTGGCTATTACCAATTATTATCTCAGAATCCGTTGGAAGGTGATCCGTTCCCGGCGGGGGTCAGGGCTGCCGGCTCCGATTCGTCTTCATCCCCTCGGCCAGGATCTCCCATTGACCGGAGAGCGGGTAGTCCCCGCCGGACTCTCCTCGAGGCTTCAGCGAGCCTCCGGTATAGGTGACAACGCGGTTCTTGCCCTGCGCCTTCGCGCCGCGAAGGGCTAGGTCGGCACAGGCGAACAGGTCCCTGGGACTCGAGGCGTTGGTCGGTGACTCCGCCAGGCCGATGCTGACCGTGACGCGAGTCCCCATGGGGAAGGACAGCTCCAGGACCGAGCGACGGATGCGCTCCGCCAGCGCTTGGGCCCGCTTCCCGGACTGCCCTGGAAGGATGACGGCGAACTCCTCTCCGCCGATGCGGCAGACCGGATCTTCGATCCGGCCGATCTCTCGCCCTGCCGCCGCCACTCCCTGGAGGACCTGGTCCCCGAGCAGGTGCCCGTAGCTGTCGTTCACCTCCTTGAAGTCGTCGATGTCGTAGACCAGGAGGCTCACGGGCGCGCCACTCCGGTTGGCCCGGCTCACTTCCTCCAGGAGGCGTTCCTGGAAGAACCGATGGTTGTGCAGCCCGGTCAGGTGATCGGTCATCGCCAGGCTCTCGAGCTTGGACCGGACGTCCGCGTTGTCGATGGCCAGCGCGGCCAGCAGGGTGAAGCGGATGGCGGACCTGAATTCGTCTTCGGTGAACGTGTTGCCGCCGAGGCGGTACAGGCAGAGCACGCCCTTCAGCTCGTCCCTGGCCAGGAGCGGACTGACGATGAGCGCGTGAGGGGCCGCGCCGGCTTCGGTGGGTCGCCCGTTGCCCGACGGCGCGGAGACGGCGCGCACCAGCCGGGGCTTTCCGGACTCCGCTGCCGATCCGACCACCCCTTCCCCGAATCGCAACGACTCCGGGGTCTGGACCTCGATCGCGCGAGTGCCCCGAAAGAGAACCCGACGGAGGACACCGGTCGATGCGTCGGCCGCGTACAGGGTGAAAGCATCGTGCGGAACGACCTGTTCCAGAACATCTGCCACGGCCTCGAGGACGGCCGCCGGCGAGCTCTCGGACACCATGAGGTGGGCGACATCGGCGAGGACGACCTCTCGGGGGCCATGAGGATCCACGGCCGCCTCGAGGCGGGTCCGGGCCGTGGAGCCATTGCCCACCGGTATCCTCTTTTCTTGTTGCGACCGATCGTCCCTCGCGAAAGGGATCGGTACGCGTTCCCCAAGGCACAGTACGCGACGGCCGGTGTGGAATCACTCGGCTATCCGGGGGACCCCGAAGCCTCGCATGGGGCTACGCCGTTCGGTCAATCCACGGAGCGGTAGACTGTGTACATCGCGCTCAGGCGCGTGGAGCCGCCCTTGTTGGACGAGCCGCAGGTTCGCCTCGCTTCTCCGGTTCCCTAGGTGGACGGAGGTGCGCAGGTGGTCTCACCTGAGCAGCACATCACCGATTGCGTGGCGGTGGTCCCGCCCAGACAGGGACTCGCCCTGGGCGGCTGGGTTCTCATGGCCGAGTGGATCGAGACGGACGGCCAGAAGCTGTTGACCCGCTTGGTGTCGACCAACAACTCCGCCTGGCAGGTCAAGGGGTTCCTGCACGAGGGTCTGTACACCGAGTGGCCCGCTGATCTCGAGCACCACAACCCCGGCCACCCGAGTGGGTGGCGGCAGGTCCAGCCACCTATCTGAAGCCAGCTCTGGCTCCTCGTGGGCCGCACCACCCGATCAGGGTGAGCTGCTGACTGCTCGTGTTGGCGCAACCTGGGGTTGCTCTCCGACACTCATGAGGTGACGAACCACAAATCCAACGGATACGTGCCTACTGACTACGTGGCGCTCTTCTCGAGCCTGTTCGCGTACACCTCGGATGCGGTGTGCCTCGTCGGCCTCGAGGACGGCATCCTTCTGGACGTCAATCGATCATTCCTTGAACACTTCGAGCTGACTCGGGCGGAGGCCATAGGCCGTCGCGCCACCGCCCTGGGGATCTGGCTGCAGGCCGAGGACCGAGAGGCCGTGGAGCGGGAGCTGAGGGATCGGGGAAGCATCGAGGCCTACCGCACGAGGATGCTCAGCAGGAAGGGGAAGGAGCTGGACGTCGTGGTCTCGGCCGCTCTGGCCGAGTGGCGGGGGCAGCTGGCCATCCTCGGGATCGGAGACGTCTTGGCGGGCGGCTAGCCCGGCAGCCGAGGAGCCACGGCCGGGATGCGACCCGTAACCGTGGTTCCTTCCCCGGGCCGCGATTCGATTCGCAACGTCCCGCCGATCGCGTCTAGCCGGTCGGCCATGCCCTGGAGGCCGGTGCCGAACCTGGTCACCGCCGGATCGAACCCCCGCCCGTCGTCGGCGACCTCGAACCGCAGGTCGCCATTCTCGGCGAGGAGCCGGACGGAGACCGTCGACGCGCCCGCGTACTTCGCCACGTTCTGCATCGCCTCCAGGCAGCAGAAGTACACCGCGGCCTCGATCTCCTGCGAGTAGCGGCCAACCCCGTCGGCCTCCACGGTGGTCGGGACCACTCCCTTGCGCGCCTGGGCCTGCAGCGCGGGAGGCAAGCCCATCTCGGCGAGCAGCGGCGGGTAGATACCCCGGGCCAGGTCGCGGAGGTTCTCCAGGGCGTCGTTCGTCTCGGCTCGGAGCCGGGTCAGCAGCTCGCGCTCCTTCTCCGGATCCTTCCCCACCATCGAGTCGGCCAGCCGCAGCTGCACCGCCAGGGAGACCAGCTGCTGTTGCGCGCCGTCGTGCAGGTTCCGCTCGATCTTGCGGCGCTCCTCGTCCTGCGCGGCCACGATGCGCTGGCGTGAGGCGCGCAACTCCTCGATCAGCCGCACATTCCGAAGCACCAGGCCGGCCTGGGAGGCGAGGTCACGAACCAGGCTCTGCTTGGTCGGGGTCATCGGGTCACTGGCCGGCATCGTGAGGGAGAGCGCGCCCAGGAGCTCCCCCTGGTGGCGGACCTCGAAGGCGTGCTCACCGGCCGGGAACGCCGGGAGCGCATCACCATCACCCGTCAGCGAGATAGGCGCGGCCGGCCGGGCGTTCGGTGCCGTGGCAACGGGCCGGAGCTCCCCGCCAACCAGCAGCCAGACCGTGGCCGAGATCGCGCCGGTCCCTGCCGAGAGGATCTCCGCCATGCGCGGGAGCACCTCCTCCGTCGAGTAGGTCTCGGCCATGCGTCCGGAGAAGGACGTCAGGACCTCGTACGGGGTGGCCCGCTTCCCATAGACGACCCGGTCCGCCAGCCGCCGGGCCAGGACCCGAAGCGGCTGGAAAGCCAGGGCCGCCGCCGCCCCCGCGGCGAAGGAGACCGTGTTGGAGCTGGTCCCGGTCACGAACACACCGACCAGCCCGACCACCAGCAGGTACACAACCGTGATGAACAACGCCAGCGCGCCGAACACGACGGACTTCTTGATCACGACGTCGAGGTCGTAGAGGCGATACCGGAGGATGGCGATGCCGCAGGCGGCCGGGATCCCGAGGACGAGCAGGAGCGCGAAGGCGAAGAAGAAGACGGCGAGCAGGATGTCGTTGTCCTCATCGACGTGAATGTCCAGAGCGGCCCTGATGAGGAATGAGCCGACGGTGGCCAGGATGATCGCCACGGCCCCGGCTCCCAG
>JBIOYQ010000077.1:0-9288 GCA_044870295.1 Actinomycetota bacterium | reverse complement strand
GCTGGAAGCTGCCGGTCCACCGCTTCCTCCTGCTGTCCATTCCGCTGCCGATGCTGGGCGGCGTCGCGCTGCTGTGGCTCGCGGATCGGGCGTCGACCACGCGGCCGTCGCTCGGCCTGGCAGTGGTGATCGGTGGGTGTCTGGCGGTGGCGGTCGCCGGGTACGTGCTGTGGACCCATAGCTCGCCCCCGATGTTGCGAAGCCCGAGACTGGATGCTGCCGGCATCGCCTCGACCTACATCGCGGACCTGCCGCGCCACCAGACGGTCACCGTGATCACGAGCCAGCCGTCGATCAACCCCGACGCCTTGGCTCAGACCTTCCGGGTCGCGGTCGACGAGGACCGGCTGGCGGACATCCGTTTCTCGAACCGGCTGCCGGTGATGTCCGAGGACGACGATCGCGTCGTCCTGCTGCTGGACGGATACGCAATCGAGTTCGCCTCGGAAAGCGACGCTCACCCGGATCGGTTGGTGGCTGAGCGGGTCTTGGTTCTCTCCGGCCCCGTGTCCACCCCCTACGCTTCGACGGGTCCCGGGCAGCGGCTCGGCGCGGGGCTTCCCGCCTTGTTGGCCGGCGGTGCTTTGACCGTCCTGCTGCTGGGCGTCGTTGGGGCAGGGTGGATGCGGTGGACCCTTCCGAACGCGCGCCCCCTGGAGTGGCTGGGGTCGGCACCCGCGGCGGGGGTGGCCGTGCTGGTCGTGGACGGCCTGGTGCTGGACCTGGTCGGCGCCAGGATCGGGATGCCGGGGGCGCTGGTCGCGGTGGCCGCCTCGGCCGCGCTGGGCGCCATCCTCGCCCTCCGGCGCGTGTGATCAACTATCGGGCGGAGGAAGCCATGGCCAAGGTCCGAGGACGGCGAGAACTCGCGGCGTCCCGCGTAACTCGGTTCACCGAGTCGGTCATCCGCGAGATGACTCGGCTCGCTGATGAGCATCGGGCCATCAACCTGGCCCAGGGCTTCCCTGACTTCGACACCGACGATCGGATCAAGGCCGCCGCCATCGCGGCCATCGAGGCGGGGGTCAACCAGTACCCCGTGACGTGGGGGTCGCCCACCCTTCGGGGCGCCATCGCCGCCAAGTACGCACGGTTCGGCTGGCCGGAGCTGGACCCCGAGACCGAGATCGTGGTGACGTGCGGCTCCACCGAGGCCATGGCGTCGACCTTCCTGGCCCTGATCGAACCGGGCGACGAGGTCCTCATGTTCGAACCCTTCTACGAGAACTACGGGCCGGACTCGTACCTCTCGGGCGCGGTCCCGCGCATGGTCCCGCTATCGTCGCCCCACTGGTCGCTGGACGCGGACCGTCTTCGTGCGGCCGTCGGCCCCCGGACCCGGGCCATCGTGCTCAACACGCCACACAACCCGACCGGCAAGGTCTTCACGGCCCAGGAGCTGACCGCGATCGCGGACGTGGCGAACGACCACGATCTCCTGGTGTTCACCGACGAGATCTACGAGCACATCCTGTACGACGGCCGGGGCCACATCTCGATCGCGACGCTGCCTGGGATGCGGGAGCGGACCGTCACGATCAGTGCGCTGTCGAAGACGTATTCGGTCACGGGGTGGCGGGTCGGGTGGGCCATCTCCTCGGCCCAGGTGATCGGAGCCATCCGAAAGGTGCACGACTTCCTCACGGTGGCGGCGCCGGCTCCCTTGCAGGAGGCGGGCGTGGCCGCCCTGGCCCTCCCCGACGAGTACTACCAGGACCTGGCGCGAGCCTACGCCGAGCGCCGCGACGTCTTCCTCGGCCTCCTGGAGGGGACGGGCTTCCACGCCGTGCTCCCGGAGGGGGCCTACTACACCATGACCGACGTGCGGCGGTTGCGCGAGGCTCGCGGGATCCACGACGACACGAGCTTCTGCCGGGAGCTGGTGGTCCAGGGCGGGGTGGCGGCCGTTCCCGGCAGCAGCTTCTTCGCCGATTCTGCGAACGGTCGCGACCTCATCCGGCTCGCCTTCCCGAAGCGCTTGGAGACCTTGCACCTCGCCGCCGAGCGCCTCCGGGCCTTCTCGGAGGCGACGCCCGGCCGATGACCGCCTGGGACGACGAGGACTTCTGCTACGTGACCACGAAGGGTCGCCGGACGGGCTCGCCTCACACCATCGAGATCTGGTTCGGAGCGGAGAGCGAACGCACCATCTATCTCCTGTCCGGGGGCGGCGATCGATCGGACTGGGTGAAGAACCTGGTGGCCGACCCGTCCGCCCACGTGCGGATCGCCGACCGGGAGTGGGAGGGCCGCGCTCGGGTGGTCGAGGATCCGCAGGAAGACGCCATGGCACGCCGGCTGCTCGCCTCCAAGTACCAGGGATGGCGGGAAGGCAGGCACATGAGCGGCTGGGCGACCACCTCGCTTCCCGTCGCCGTCGACCTCACTTAGCTGCCGGCGGCTCCTTGCGCCGGGTCTGACCTGCACCTATGCTTCGGCTAGCTTCCCCAATTGGGTGGTCTGGGGCCCACCGACAACGCCGGGGTGGCGCTCTAGACGAGTGTGAAAGGAGCGCATATGGCGTTGGACATGTGGGCACCGCCCAAACCGAGCGCCACCGGCGGGACGTCGCTCGATCGGTTCTTCCATATCACGGAGCGCGGATCGACCGTCCGCACCGAGATCATCGCCGGGCTCGCCACCTGGCTGACGATGGCCTACATCATCTTCCTCAACCCGGCCATCCTCGGACAGGTCCCCGACCGTGCCGGCGAGTTCGTCTCCGGTGGGGCGACCTTCAACGTCGTTCCGATCGCGACGGCCACCGCGTTGGTGGCCGGGATCCTGTGTTTGCTCATGGGAGGGTACGCGAACTATCCGTTCGCGATGGCCGCAGGGCTGGGCTTGAACGGGTTCGTCACGTTCACGCTCGTGGCGACCTTCGGACTGTCGTGGGACCAGGCCATGGGCGTCATCGTGTGGGAGGGCATCTGCATCACGATCCTGGTGCTGACCAGGTTCCGCGAATACGTGATGAACGCGATACCGCTCGATCTGAAGAAGGCCATCGGGGTCGGCATCGGCGCCTTCATCGCGTTCATCGGCTTCCAGAACGCGGGCCTGATCGCCGATCACCCGGTGACGTTCGTGACGCTGACCTCCAACTTCCGAGACCTGCACATCCTGATCTTCGTCATCGGGCTCGCCATCACCGCCACCCTGGTTGCCCGAAAGATGAAGGGAGCGCTCCTCGGAGGCATCGTGCTCACGACCATAGTGGCCACGATCATCAATGTCGGGTTCGCTGACTCGAAGCTCTATCCGAAGGGCATCGCGTCGGCCCCCGCCAAGTGGTTCGTGGCCCCCGACTTCAGCACCCTCTTCAACTTCTCTCTGAACCTGAAGGGCATCGCCATCGGGACGGCCATCGCCCTGGTCCTTTCCGTTCTGCTGTCGGACTTCTTCGACACGATGGGAACGGTCGTGGGGATCGCAGGGGAGGCCGGGCTCCTCGACAGCAAGGGGCAACTTCCGGGGATCAACCGGGTGCTGCTGGTCGACTCGGTCGGTGCTGCCCTGGGCGGGATCGCCGCCACATCATCGAACACGACCTTCATCGAGAGCGCGGCCGGGGTTTCGGAGGGAGGACGTACAGGGCTCACGTCCATGGTGACCGGAGCGTTGTTCATCCTGGCGGTGTTCCTGGCCGCCCTGGCACGAGCCGTCCCGTTGCAGGCCACGGCCCCGATCCTGATCATCATCGGCTACTTCATGATGACGATCGTCAAGGACATCAACTGGTCGAACGCGGCGATCGGGATCCCGGCGTTGTTGATCATCCTGGTCCAGCCGTTCACCTTCAACATCGCCAACGGCATCGGTGCCGGGTTCATCGCCTACACCGTCATCCAGCTGCTCAATGGCGATGGGCTCCGTGACCTGTCCCACGCTGTTCGCAGCGTCACCAGCGGCCGCATGAGCGAGCTGGCGACCCGCGATTGGAAGCTCCACCCGATCATGTTCCTGGTGTCAGCCGTGTTCGGTTGGTACTTCTGGAAGGGACTGATCGCCTAGCGCGGTGCAGCACGGCGTAACGACAGGGGGCGCCTTCGGGCGCCCCCTTTCGTTTGGGACGCGCCGAGATAATGGGCCGCGATGAGCGCTCGCCCCGAGCACCGGTACCTCTGGGTGGCCGGAGTCCTCGGCGCCCTGTTCGCCCTGCTCACCTGGAACGTGGTGGCCGGAGGCGGACTGGCGGGATTCGACGACGACGTCGAGCGGGTGGTCGTGGCGCATCGGGTCGGCTGGGTCACGTCGATCCTCAAGATCCTGACCTGGCTCGGTTCCTCGTTGGTGCTGTGGCCGGTCGTCGGACTGGTGGCGGCGGTGCTCGTTGCGCGGGGTCGCCGGCGGCGTGAGGCCCTGTTCGTGCTGCTCGCGATGGGAGGATCGGTCCTGCTCTCGGACCTGGTGAAGGCGCTCGTGGACCGACCCCGGCCGCCGCCAGCGCTCCGGCTCGCCGACGTGTCGGGCGCCGCGTACCCCTCGGGCCACTCCATGGACGCCCTGGCCGTGTTCGTCGCCATCGCCCTGGTGATGGGAGCCGGCACGCCGGTGAGCACCCGGTGGTTGCTGGCCGTCATCGCCGCCGTGGTCATCGCGGTGGTCGGCTGGTCCCGCATCTACCTGGGAACCCACTGGCTCACCGACGTGCTGGGTGCCTACCTCCTGGCCGGTGCGTGGGTGGCGGCTCTGGGCGCGGTCCTGCTCAGACCTCGAGCGGAACCAGCTCGAACCGAACGGTATCCACCAGACCCCGGTCCGTGATCTTGAGCTCCGGCACGACGGACAGCGCCAGGAACGACATGGTCATGAACGGCGCCGAGATGGTGGCGCCCAGTCCGCGGGCCGCCGCCTCCACGGCACGGAACGCCGCCGCGACCTCCTCGGCGGGTCGATCGGACAGCAGACCTCCGATCGGACACGGGACCTCAGCGAGCACCCGCTCGGACTCGACCGCGACCTGACCGCCACCGGTCTCCGCCAGCCGGTTCACCGCCGCCGCCATGTCGGCCTCGTCCATTCCCACCACCACCACGTTGTGCGCGTCGTGGGCGTGGGTCGACGCCAGGGCCCCGCGCTGCAGTCCGAACCCCGAGACGAACCCGATCCCGATCCGGCCCGTATCACGATGCCGTTCCACGACGGCGATCTTGGAGAGATCCCGGGCAGGATCGGGTACGGCCCGGCCGCCCCGAACACCGGGCTCGGCCACCAGGGAGCGGGTCACGATCTGTCCGCCCTCCACGCCGATGACGCGGACCGGTCCGTTCGCCTGTACGGCGAAGTCGTCCGCCGTGAGATGGCGGACCCGGACGCTCCCGCGCATCCAGTCCGGGGCTTTCACCTTGGGGATCTCCAGCGCGACGCCATCCACGGCCGCCAACCGTCCTCGCTTCCAAACGCGGGTGGGCCGGAACGATTCCAGGTCGTCCACGGCGACGACGTCCGCGAGGTACCCCGGCGCGAGCGCCCCATGCTGGTGCAGGCGGTGATAGCGCGCGGCGAACAACGTGCCCATCACGACGGCCCAGTACGGCTTGCATCCCAGCGAGACCGCCCGGCGCATGACGTGGTTGACGTGGCCCTCGTCCAGCAGCTGATCCGGCTCCCGGTCGTCGGTGCATAGGATGCAGTTGCCGGGACCGAATTCCTCGACCAGCGGCAGCAGCGCCTCGAGGTTCCTGGCGGCCGACCCCTCGCGGATCATGATCCACATGCCCAGCCGTCGCTTCTCCAGCGCCTCTTCGTAGGTGGAGCACTCGTGGTCGCTCCGAACGCCAGCCGCCAGGTAGGCGTTGAGGTCCCGTCCGGTGAGCCCTGGAGCGTGACCGTCGATGTGGCCGTCGGTCATCCGCCACGCCGCCTCGACCTTGGCGGTCACCTCGGGGTCGCCGGCCACCACGGCCGGGAAGTCCATCATCTCGGCGACGCCGATGGCCCGCGGCTCGTCCCTGAGGAACCGCGCGATGTCCTCCGCCGAGACGGTGGCGCCGCTGGACTCGAACGGACTCGCAGGAACGCAGGAAGAGACCATCACGTAGTAGTCGAGCGGGACTCCGTCCGCCACCGCCAGCAGCGCCCGAACGCCGTCCAGCCCGAACACGTTCGCGATCTCGTGCGGGTCGATCGCCACGGTGGTCGTCCCGTGGGGGAGGACCGCACGGGCGAACTCGTCCACCATGAGCTTGGTCGACTCGATGTGCATGTGCCCATCGATGAATCCAGGCAGCAGGATGGATCCGGTGGCGTCGAACACCTCCCGTCCCTCGTAGCCCCGGCCCAGGGCGGCGATGTGCTCACCCGCGACCGCCACGTCGAGGTCGAGCAACTCGCCGGTGAAGACCGAGAGGACGCGGCCGTTCCTGATCACAAGGTCCGCGGGCTCGTCGCCTCGCGCAACGGCGAGCCGGTGCACCAGATCAGCCCGGAAGTGTCCCTCGCTCGCGTTGGACCCCACCACGTTGGCCAGTGAGTGTATCGGGCCGACAACCGGAGCGAACCACGTGAAATGATCTCGGACATGAGACCTGGTGGCACCAGCCACGCGGCCGAGGGCTGGGGGGCGTTGCGTGCCGGCAACTGGTCGGAGGCGCAGGCCGCCTTCGAGCGCTCGCTGACCGAGTCCGAGTCGGCGGAGGCTCGGGACGGCCTGGCCCGCGCCCAGTGGTGGCTGGGCGACGTTCCGGCGGCGATGCAGTCGTGGGAGCTCGCGTATGCGTCCTACCGCCACGAGGGAACGGATGCGCCGGCCGTGCGCGTGGCCCTGTTCCTGTGGAAGGAGCACGCCCGGACCCTGGCCGAACAGGTGATCGGCGAGGCGTGGCTGGCTCGGGCGACTGGGCTCCTCGACGGCTCGGCGCCATCCGCCGCGCATGGGTGGCTGTGGCTGGCTCGGTCAGAAGCGGAGCCGGACGCTGCCGCCTCGCTCGATCTGGCCTCTCGGGCGCTGGACAGCGGGCGGCGCTTCCGCGATCCCGACCTCGAGCTGACAGCTACGGGGAGGGTGGGCCTGGCGGAGATCTGGCTCGGCCGAGTGGAGGAAGGCATGGCCAGGTTCGAGGCGGCGATGGTCGCCGCGACCGCCGGCGAACCCCACGACCTCCGGACGGTCGGCGACCTGTTCTGCTCGTTGATGCTCGCTGCGGAAGTCACCCTTCAGGCCGACCGGTTCGAGCAGTGGAACCGCAGGCTGTTCGGCTACATGAAGCGGTACCAGCACCCTGACGTCCTCACGTTCTGCGGCACCTGTTGTGCGGAGGTGCTCGGGGCGACCGGTGAGTGGGACCAGAGTGAGCGATGGCTCACCGACACGCTCCGGGCTCTCGAAGCGAGTGGCCAGCGCGCTCGCTGTGTCCACCCCGCGACGAGGCTGGCTTCCCTTCGAATCCTGCAAGGCAGGTTCGAGGAGGCCGAGGAACTGCTGGCCGGCTACGAGGATCTGCCCGAAGCCGTGCAGCCACAGGTGGCCCTGTACTTGGCCAGGGACCAGGCTGCCGTGGCCGCGGCCCGGCTCCACCGCCGCCTCAATCAGGTGGGGCGTGACACGCTGCTCGCGGTCCCTCTTCTTACCCTGCTGGTCGAGGTGCAGCTGATCCAGGGTGATCTGGCGGCCGCCGCGGCAACAGCTGCTTCCCTCTCGTCGATCGCGGGGCGATCCGGGCTCGACCGGGCGCACGCCGAGGCCGAACTCGCGGCCGGGTTGGTCGCCGCACGTTCGCAGGATCACGCCGCGGTCGATCATCTCGAACGGGCGGTGGACCTCTTCACCGGCCTCCGGATGCCGTACCGTGCGGCGAGAGCCCATCTCGCCCTGGCTCGCACCCTGGCGGTGGCGGACTCGGGGCGGGCCGTCGACGAGGCTCGGCAAGCCCTCGTCGCCTTCGAACGCTTGGGAGCGACCAAGGACGCGGACGAGGCGGCCAAGCTCCTTCGTGAGTGGGGGGTGCGTGGCCGGACCGGACCGAAGCTCCTGGACGAGCTGAGCAAGCGGGAGGTCGAGGTGCTGCGCCTGTTGGGCTACGGGTTGACCAACGCCGAGATCGCCGCCCGCCTCTACATCAGCACCAAGACCGTCGCCACGCACGTCGGGAACGTCTTCGCCAAGCTGAACGTGCGGAACCGGGCGGAGGCTGCGACGTTCGCGCAGCGCTACCTGAGCGATGAGGTGGCAGCCGGTCTCGACGGCGCCACCTGAGCGGAAATCGGTAATCCTTCCGATCCTTCCTCACCACGGCGGTGCCAAGCTGGCCCCGTGACCGTCGAGAGGAGGCGAGCATGTCGAAGACCCTGGACCAGATGAGGACGCAGCGCACGCCCTGGCGGAACCCCGTTCTGAGGTTCGATGGAACCTGTCGAGCGTCAGCGGAGACCGTGTACGACCTGCTGGCCGACCTCGGGAGCCACCTGGACTGGGCCGGACGGAGGCAGCTGGAGACGACCAGGTTGCTCACCGTGGAAGCACCAGATGGCCCGGCGGCCGTGGGCACGGAGTTCTTCACCACTGGCTCGGACGGCAAGGTGGGCCGCTGGTCGGACCGATCGGTCGTGACCGAGGCGACCCGCTCCTCCGTGTTCGAGTTCGTGACCGAGGGTCGTCGGGACGGGAAACCGGGCAGCCGCCCATGGCTGGCGACGGCCGTGCACCGGTACGAGATCGTCCCGAGCGCACCGGGGTGTGACGTGACCTACACCGAGGAGCTCACCCGGCTCGAGGGCGCGCCACGTCTGCTGTTCGGCCGCATCCTGAGCCGACTCGTGTTCCGGGTCAGCGCGAAGTACATGCGGCGTGGGTTCCAGGGACTCCTCGACCTGGCGGAGGAGCGCGCCGGCGTGGCAGGGTGAGCCGCGGGGCGGACGTGGGAAGACGGCCGAACGAGGAAGGGAGGAGTCGCATGTCTGACAACGACGCGATCATGGAGGAAGCCGAGGCCTTCGTTGGCCGGCTGTTCGAGGCTGGGCTTGGGGCGTTCGACCTGCTGAGCGTCTACGTCGGCGATCGGCTCGGCCTGTATGCCGCGCTCGCCGGCGGCGACGTCGTCACGCCCTCGGAGCTTGCGGAGCGGCTTGGGATCGACCGCCGATACGCCCGGGAATGGCTGGAGCAGCAGGCCGTCACGGGAGTCCTGGAGGTCGACGATCCGGCGAAGGACCAGGAGGAGCGGCGCTACTCGCTCCCGCCGGCGCATGCAGAGGCCCTGACCAAGCCCGACAGCTTGTTCTCCATGGCTCCGCTGGCCCGCACGTTGGTCTCGGCGGCCCAGACCCTCCCTCAGGTCATGACGGCGT
>JBIOYQ010000076.1:0-2146 GCA_044870295.1 Actinomycetota bacterium | reverse complement strand
TGTCAACGCGGATGGCCGATTCGCGTGGGGGTGTGATCCAGGGCACACGTTGGCTGTAGCCAGAGTCACCAGCAAATCCGTTGCCTGGATCGACCTCCGCCCTCACAATATTGGCCCCAAGACCCCGCCGTTCTATTCCTGCGGGAGCCGTGGAGAGGAATGGCTGGTCATCATCAAGGCTGGGCCACAAGGCCCCAGACGCGACGAAGGGACGAGAGAGTGAGCGAGCCGGCGTACGACGCAGACGTGATCATCATCGGTGGTGGCCCCGGAGGGGCAGCCCTCGGTGGTTACTTGGCCAGGGACGGCATCAAGACCCTCATCATCGAGAAGGACATTCACCCGCGTGACCACGTCGGCGAGTCGCTGACCCCCTCCACCAACCTGATCTTCAACGAGCTCGGGTTCCTCCAGAAGATGAACGACGCCGGGTTCATCCACAAGCCGGGCACGGGATGGAACGCTCCGCGGTCGCCGCTGTGGCGGTTCATCGAGATCTGGCTGTTCGAGTACCCGATCCCGGGAGGCCCCCAGCCCTTCACCTACAACGCCGAGCGCGACGTCCTGGACACCATGCTCCTGCGCCATTCCCACGAGCTCGGGGCGAAGGTCCTGCAGGGGGTCAAGGTCAAGAAGGTCAACTTCGAGGACGGGCGGGCTGTGGGCGTGCGCGCCGAGGTCTCCGACGGCTGGGAGCGCGACCTCCGCGCCAAGCTCGTTGTGGACGCCACCGGCCGGCGCTGCCTCCTGGCCAACCAGCTGGGCATGAAGCACAAGGACCCGAATTTCAACCAGTTCGTGATCTTCTCCTGGTTCCGCGGCGTGAAGCAGCCGCCCAAGCGCTACGAGGGGTTCACGCTGTTCTACTTCCTCGGGCTGAACCAAGGATGGACCTGGCACATCCCGCTGCGCAACGGCATCACCTCCATGGGCGTCGTGCTCGACAAGAACGACTTCCAGAAGTCCGGTATGAGCCACGAGGACTTCTTCTACTCCTTGGTCGAGCGCAACCGCACCTTCAAGTACGCCATGCAGGACGCCGAGCGGATCCGTCCGTGGTGGATCGAGGGCGACTACTCCTACAAGATCGACAAGTTCGCCGGCCCCGGCTGGCTGCTGGTGGGCGACGCGCTCCGGTTCGTCGACCCCATCTTCTCCTCTGGCGTGGACGTGGCCCTGTTCTCGTCCAAGTACGCGTACGAGACGATCAAGGAGGCGTTCGAGACCGGGAACGAAGAGAAGGCCTTCTCCGGCTACCAGTCGCGCGTCGAGACGGGCGTGGACTACTGGTATGAGTTGATCTCCATGTTCTACAAGCTGCAGAACATGGTCAGCCGGTATGCCACGCGCCCGTACTGGAGAGAGCAGATCGTCCGGGTCCTGCAGGGCAACCCCTACCTCCCCGAGACGCAGGAGCGCGCCCGGAAGCTGCTGGACCACATGCAGGAGACGTACGAGAACGTGATGAATCACCCGGACAACTTGCTGCGCCCGTGGGTCATGGACCCGGAGATGAACCACTCGCTGACGTGCCCCACGTGCCTGGGCGTGGCCGACTACGTGGAGGACGAGCAGGCGTACATCTGCCGCAGGTGTGGATCCAAGGCGGAGTACAAGCGCGCGGGGGCCCTGAGCGCGGCCAAGAACTGACAGGGACCCCCCGACCGACCGGTTAGCGCGAGGACTGGACGAACGTGACGGATCACCAACTGTTCCTATTCCTCGCCGAGGTCGCGGTGCTCGTCGTCGCGGCCCGGGTGGGAGGCGAGCTGGCGGTTCGCCTGGGGATCGCGCAGGTGGTGGGCGAGCTGGCCGTCGGTATCTGCCTGGGTCCGTCGCTGTTCGGGAAGCTCTGGCCCGGAGGCTTCGGGGCGCTGTTCCCAGCGGATCCCATCCAGCGAGGGTTCCTGGACATCCTGAGCTGGGTCGGGGTCATCTTCCTAGTGCTGCTGGCCGGGTTCGAGACCAGGCTGGGCATCGTCCGCAAGGCCGGCCGAGCGGTGATCAGCGGTTGGTTGGGCGGCTTCTTCCTGCCGTTCGCGATGGGGTTCGGCCTCGGGCTCTTGGTGCCAAGCCGGCTGATCGGGCTGGGGATCAGCCGCCCCGTGTTCGCCCTGTTCGTGGGCACCGCGATGTCCATCTCCGC
>JBIOYQ010000075.1:0-9564 GCA_044870295.1 Actinomycetota bacterium | reverse complement strand
ACATGAAGCGCCTCATATCCCTCATCGCGATCTCCGTCACCGTCTCCTGACCGACGCGCGTAGCGCACGACCTCGACCGGGTGGAGATGCCGGGCTCCAATGCCTGCGGCTGCCCACCGCCTGGCTCGCCAATCACGACGCTAGCGATCTGGGTGATCGGGGTAAGGTAAGGAAGTTGGATCGAGTCGAGCGACCGACCGCCGAAAGGAGACAGCGATGTTGGACCTCAACACCGTCATGATCGGCTCCGACGACCCCAAGACCCTGAGCGACTTCTACACCAAGGTGCTCGGCAAGCCCACATGGGAAGACAGTGCCTACGTGGGCTGGCAGGCCGGAAGCGCGTGGCTGATGATCGGCGCCCATTCCGAGGTGAAGGGGAGCAACGAAATGCCCGGGCGGATCATGGTGAACTTCGAGACGCCGGACGTAAAGGGCGAGTTCGAGCGGATCAAGGGCTTGGGCGCCGCTGTCCAGCAGGAGCCGTACCAGCCGGGCGGCGCCGACGCCCCGGAGATGTGGATCGCCACGTTCGAAGATCCGGACGGGAACTACTTCCAGCTTGCCTCGCCGATGCCGGCGCAGTAGATCCGACCCGGCCCCACGGGGGCGGTGGAGATGACCGGATTCGAACCGGCGACCCCCTGCTTGCAAAGCAGGTGCTCTACCACTGAGCTACATCCCCACGAAGATGATAGGCGACGCCATCAGGCCAGAGGCTCGGACGGCGCGGGAAGGGGAAGGCCGGTCAGCAGCTCGTACGCGCCGGCGAGCTCCGGCAACGAGTTGTCGGGAAGGGCCGGCATGCGGGTGCCAACCGCCTGGTCCGCCAGAGCCCAACCCATGATCTCCGCCGCGTGCTCGAACCCCCGCCGCTCCCAGGGCACGGCCTGATCGTTCCACGTCGCCAGCCCGCGAAGCCGGAGGAACCGGTCCTGCTGATCCGTGGAGAGGTTCGCCTCGAGCCAGCCGTGTGCCAGCTCGTGGAGAAGAGTCCGACGGGACAGGTAGCTGACGCGGGTGCTGCACATGTCCACGACCCCGTTCAGGTAGTAGCCCGTGCGGCCCCGGCAGGCCTCGGTCGCGTCGTGGAACCGGATCTCCAGGGGCGGCAGCGAGAGCCCGGCGGTGGTGAAGCGCGCCACCGCCCACTGGGCCATGACCCGCTGGTCGGCCGAGCCGCCCATGACCGCCGCCCTGGTATCGGGTCGCCCCGCCCCGAGCAGCAGGGCCGCCGCCGTCAGCACCGCCATCTGGGTCCACCGTGTCGTCCGCATGTGCGGACGGTCGCAAGGCCCTCATGGAGCTCCCCTGCGAGGCGCTTGAAGAACGCTTGAAGCCGCGGCAGCTCAGGCCACCGGGACAGAAACCGCAGCTAGATGGGCATGTGGAAAGTGATCAGCCGACGGCTGGCCAGGCGGCGTCCACCCGCGCCAGGATCCGATCGAGGCTGCCCGGGCCCTGGTCGAGGTAGGTCATCATGGCCTCCCAGAACGCGCCGGACCCGACCTCCTGAGGCATGAGGTCCGACGCGTCGAACCGGAACAGGTCCGCCGCTAGGGCGTCATAGGTCGCCTTCGCGGGGCCTCTCCAGAACGGCTGGTAGTTCTGGAGGTCGAACCGCCGGTTTGCCGAGATGAAGGAACTGTTCTCCCGGGCCGCCCACTCGTGCCCGAACTCCGGACTGACGAAGAACCGCATCAGCTCTCGAACTTCGGGGCGGTCGGCGAACGCCGACACCATGTTGCCGCCTCCGATGACGGCACCGTGATACGCATCCTTCACGGCAGGGAGGGGGAACACATCGGTCGCGTTCCCCACGTTCGCCGGGTCGAGGATGCCGGCGAGGAAGGAAGGGGCGCGGTAGAGCCAGCATCCGGGTGGATCCTCCTCGAGCATGGAGGTGGGGGCTAGGTCCCAGTACCGCTGGGGGCCCGTCACCTGATGGGCATAGCCGTCGGTGAACAGGATGGTCTCGAGTCGTTGGAAGGCCGCGCGGACCGGGGCGGAGTCGAAGGGGATCTGGTGGAACGTCCACTGGTCGTACGCCTGAGGACCCGCCTCGGAGAGCAGGAGGCTTTCGATCCAGTCCGTCCCAGGCCATCCATCCGAACCCTGGGACAGGAAGCCAAGGCACCAGGGGTCCCGTCCGTCGGCCACCATGCGGTCGCTGAGCGTGATCAACTGGTTCCAGGTCTGCGGGGTCGTATAGCCGGCCTCTCGGAACTCAGGAACCGGGTACCAAACGGTGTTCTTCACGTCCACAGAGGTGAAGGCGCCGTAGAGCGCACCTTCGGTCGATGGCCATGTCCCGTCGCGGGCAACGGTTCCCAGGGAGAGGAGGTGGGGGCTCTGATCCCTCCGGAGCTGTTCGACGTCGAGATAGGTGCTGAGGTCGATGAGCGCTCCGCTCCGGGCCGCCTCCGCAAGCTCGTTCGGGGCAGGGGTGAACCCGAGGTCGGGGCGGGCGCCACCTTCGGGGGCTGCGCCGAACCCGGGGACCTCCACGAGCTGGACGTCGATGCCAGTCTTCTCGGTGAACACGTCCAGCTCGCTCTGCAGGTCCTCCTGCCCTCGGGGATTGAACACGCCGAGCAGGACCTGGGTGCCGGCCAGGGGCTGGCCGGGGACAGGGGACCGCGCCGGGCGGATCGGCTCGGCGGCGATCTCGATCGGAAACGACCGGAGCGTCGGGCACGCGTCCGCTCCGAAGAACTGCTGGCACAGCGGCTCGGAGAGGGGGTCGGTGACGTGGGCTTCGGCGAGGTTGGCGAGATCGGATACCGGAAGGTCGAACACACCGCGAGTCCCGAACGGGCCGGCCACGGGAACCACCGGCCCATCGCGGACCGGGTAGGCGATCCCCGCGGCCTGGATCGCCCAGTGCAACGCTTCCACGGTCTCGGCGGGAACCGACTGGCCGATCGACAGGCTCTCGTCGACCGCGTACAGGGCGAGCTGAAGGCTGTTCTGTGGATCGGTGCCCAGGCTCGACAGGGCGGCTCCGGTGAGCCCGATGACGGTGGCTTCGTCTCGCCGGCGTTCGGCCTCGCCGGTTCGGTTGATCGCCACGGCCGTGAGCCCGGCGGCGATCAGCGCCGCTGCCGTCAAGGCCGCCACGAGCGCGCGCAGCCGGCGCAGGGATCGGCGCTCCAGGGCGCGCACCCGGTCCGATCGGGCTCGTTCCTCCGCCCGCTCCTGGTCGCGCTGCCGGCCGCTCGCGCCCAGGTACTCCTGCTCGTCCCGAGACAGCACCAGGCCCGTCGAACCCTGCCAGGTCTGCAGCTGCTCGAGACGAGTGCCTCGGAGCAGGAAGCTCTGGTCCCGACCGGACGCCTCCCAATCGGCGGCGGCGGCGGCCAGACGGCGATGGTGCCGAAGGTCGTCGCGCGCCTCGTCGATCCAGATCCGGAGGCGGTCCCAAGAGCCGAGGAGGGCCTCGTGGGCGACCTCGACCGTCGGTCCCCGGTTCGTGGGATCGCGATCGAAGGACAGCAGACGGTGGCGACCGAACACCTCGATCACCCGGTGCATCGCCTCTCGCGGCACCTGGAGGTTCACGAGCTCCGACCGTGGCACCAGTCGTCGAGCGTCCCCGCGACCCTCTCCCGGAACCACGAGGCGGAGGAACATCTGCTTGGCCGCCTCGCGCTCGGTCTCGCTCAGGCCCTCGTACAGGTCCTCCGCCCGGCGGGCCAGCGCGCCGGCGATGCCGTCGATCTCCCGATACGCCTCCAGCGTCAGCGCACCGCCCCGCCGCCGTTCGAACAGCTCGGTCAAGGCGTACTGGAGGAGGGGCAACGCGCCGGGACGGTCCGAGACGTCGGCGACCATCTCCGCCACCAGGGCTCGCTCCGCGACGACCCCCACGCGATCCACCGGCCCGCTGATGGCGCGCTCGAACTCTTCCGGGGTGAGCGGCACGACGGTCTCGCTCCGCAGGCGCATCAGCTCGGCGAGTCCAGGGTGGGCCAGCGGCCGGTCGTAGAAGTCCGCCCGCAGGGTGACCACGACCCGCAGGCGGGCGGCCGGGTCACGCACCGCGGAGACCAGGCTCGTGAGGAAGAACTCCCGGGTGGTGTCGTGCTCCACGAGCGTGAACACCTCTTCGAGCTGGTCGATCACGAGCACCAGCTCCGTCTCCGGGTCGGGAAGGAGCCGGGGGACGGTCAGCGCCAGGCCGTCCTGGTCGTGTTCCAGCTTCTCCAGCAGGGACCGAGGTGGGTCCACGGCCACCCGGAGGAGCGCCGCCTCCAGCTCCTCCATGGGATGCCCGCCGGGAAGCATGTCCACGTAGAACCATCGCTCGGAGCCCGGAAGCGCCCCGCGCCGCAGCGTGGGGACCAGGCCGGCCCGCACCGCGGAGGACTTCCCGCTGCCAGAGGGACCGACCACCGCCAGGAACCGGGATCCCGGCGTCGGTTCGGCCATGCGGGCCACGAGCCGATCGACCAGGGCGTCCCGGCCGAAGAAGTCGTCCGCGTCGGCCTCGGTGAACGCACGCAACCCCTTGTAGGGGTTCCGAGCTTCAACCGCTGACTGGGCCGAGGCCTTTCGCAACGAGAGCCCCAACGCGTCGCGGAGCGCCGCGGCGAAGTCGATGGCGTCCTCGTATCGGGCGTGTGGGTCGTCGGCGGTCGCTCGGCCGAGCACATCGGCGACCCCGCCTTCGAGGCGCGTGCCGTCGAGCAGGTCCTGGACCACCATCCCCAGGCCGTAGATGTCCGACCGCGGACTCGCCGGCTCGCCTCGGATCTCCTCCGGGGACCGATACCCGACCATGCCGGGCGCGAGATCGTCCGGGGTGGCCTCGAGGTCCAGGGCGAAGCCGAAGTCCGCCAGGTAGGCGTTCCCGTGCTCGTCGAGCAGGACGTTCGAGGGCTTGACGTCGCGGTGCACGGTTCGAACCCGGTGGGCGGTCGACAGCGCCGCCGCGACCTGATCCACCACGAGTGCGGTCTGCTCCAGGGTCAAGCGGCCGCGGTCGATCACGTCCTCGAGGCTGCCGCCCCGCATCCACCGCATCACCAGGTAGGCGCCCGTTCCGTCCCGCCAGTAGTCGTAGAGCGGCACCACGTGAGGGTGCTCCAGCCGGGCGATCGTTTGGGCCTCCTGTTCGAACCGGCGGACGAAGCTCGGGTCGTCGGCCAGCCGAGGATGGATCTGCTTCACGGCGACCTCCCGACCGAGCTCCGGATCGAGCCCGCGCCAGACGATGCCGAAGGCACCCTCGCCCACCTGCTCCAACAGCCGGTAGCTGCGCAGCGGGCGACCGCTCAGCTGAAGCGCTGGATCCTGCTGGAGCATCCTTCGGTGAAGGTCCTGGAGCTCCTGGGATGGATCGATCCCCAGCTCCTCGGAGAGGATTTCCTGAGCTCGGCGATAGCCCTCCAGCGCGTCGGCCTGCCTGCCGGATCGGTACCGAGCCAGGAGGAGGTGGGCCCAGAGCCGCTCCCTGAGCGGATGCTGCAGCGTGATCCGTTCCAGGTCGGGCAGGGCTTCGGCGTGCTCCCCGATGGCCAACCGGGCCGCGAGGAGGTCTTCCAAGGCCGCCAGGCGAAGCTCGTGCAGCCGGGCGATCTCACCCGTGAGCGACGGCGCGTCCGACAGATCGCTCAGCGGTGACCCGCGCCACAGCTCCAGTGCTGCCCCGAACGTGGCCACGGCCTCGCGTGGCTCGGTGGCGGCCTGGCGGCGGGCGTGCCGCAGCAGCTGCTCGAACCGCAGCACATCCAGCTGCTCGGGCTCGGCATGCAGCACGTAGCCGGGGACCCTCCCCTCGATGCGATCGACACCGAGCGCGGCACGCAAGTGGGACACGTAGCTCTGGATCGTGTTGCGCGCCGCCTGGGGCGGGTCGCCGTCCCACACCCGATCGACCAGCTCCTCCATCGAGACCACACGGTTGGCCGACAGCAGCAGGTGGGCCAGGACCAATCGCTGGCGAGGCCCACCGAGTTGGACGGGTCGGCCATCCTGAACCGCCCCCAGGGGACCCAGCAGGTGGAACTCCACGTTCCCCCCGGAGGGCGTCGTGGCCGTCTCATCGACCGCCATCGACGTACGTGACACCGAGACCATGCCGACCGGGCGGGAGATGCCCTTGAGTCGGACCCGCGCTCGGGCCTCGAAGCGGATGCCATCGATCGCACCCGCAAGATGGGCCAGCTCGGGCGTGACCAGGATCTCCCCCGGCTTCGCTCTCGCGCACAGACGGGCCGCCATGTTCAACGCCCGCCCGCGATAGCCGGCGTCGAATGCCACCGCCTCGCCGGCGTCGATCCCGACCCCCACCCCGAGGGCCGTCCCCTCGACGGGTTCCGCGGAGAACGCCGACTGCATGTCGACGGCCGCCCGCACGGCCTGCCGAGCCAGATCGAAGACGGCGAGGATCTCGTCGCCCCGCACCTCGACGATGGCTCCGGCGTTGGCGTCCACGGCCTGGCGGGAGATCGCGACGAATCGCTCGGTCAAGCGCGCCGCGGCCTCGTCGCCCCGGGTGTCGCTGAAGTGGGTGTAGCCACGGATGTCCGCGATGAGGAACGTCCGCATCACCGATTCGCGCTCGCCGGTCGGTGAGCTGGCTCTGGGATGAACGTCGGACTCCATCGGTCCTCCGGGGCGTCGAGGCGGTTGGATTATGGCGCCGACGTCCCGAGGAGTGAACCCTCATCGACCTGGGGTTCAAGCGATCTGCAAGCTTCAGCCGGGCGCGGGGCCCTTCGCCATGGGCCGCAGCCCGGCGATCCATCCCGACCACGAGCCCACGAAGAGCTTCGGCCGGGGCAGGCCGGCCACCTCCATGGCCAGGACGTCCAGACAGGACGTGACCCCCGAACCGCAGTACGCGACGGCCGTTCGACTGCCGTTCGCGCCCAGGGCGCGGTACCGGCGACGCAATTCGTTCGGTGGGAGGAACAGGCCGGTCCTCGCGTCGAGGTTCTCCGACCACGGCGCGTTCTTCGCTCCGGGGATGTGCCCGGCGATGGGATCGATCGGTTCCACCTCGCCGCGGTAGCGCTCGGCCGCTCGGGCGTCCAGCACGACCGCGGAGGGGTCGCGTCGCAGCCGGTCCACCTCGGCGGCGTCGGCGATGGCGTCGGCCGGCCACGGCCGCGGCGTGAACGTGGCGCGTTCGCGGGGCGCGGGGGGTCCTGCGTCCAGCTCGCCCTTCCACGCGGCCAGCCCTCCGTTGAGGATGGCGGCCGCATGCCCGGTCACGGTGAGCATCCACCACAGGCGAGCCGCGTTCGATCCTCCGGCGTCGTCGTACGCGACCACCGCGGTGTCGTCGCCGATCCCGACCATCTGCATCGCCCGGGCGAAGTGCCCCGGCGAGGGCAGGGGATGGCGCCCGGACTCGCCCTGGACCGCGCCGGCCAGATCCGAGTCCACGTCCAGGAACATCGCTCCCGGGATGTGGCCCTGCTCGTACGCCTCCCGTCCGCCGCCATTCGGATACCAGCGGACGTCGGCGATCACCAGGTCGGGCTGCTCCAGGGCGCGCCACAGCCATGCCGCCCCCACCAGCGGCCCTGGAAGGTTCACCCTGCCTCCACCATGGCCGTTCGGACCGTGCACGATTCAAGGCGATCCGGACGAGGGTCCACCCCGATCCCCGGGCCGGATGGAACCTCCATGGTCCCGTCGGGGCTCAACACGAACGGCTCGGTGAGGTCGTCGGCGAAATACCGGTCGCTCGCGCTGGTGTCGCCGGGCAAGGTCACCCCGGGGAGCGACGCCATGGCCAGGTTCGCCGCCCGCCCCACGCCGGTCTCGAGCATCCCCCCGATCCAGACGGGCACGTTGGAGGCCTTCGCGACGTCGTGGATGCGCTTCGCCTCGAGCAGCCCGCCGACCCGCCCGGGCTTGATGTTGATGACCCGGCAGGCCTCCAGCCGGATGGCGGCGGTGGCGTCGCGAACCGAGCGGATCGACTCGTCCAGGCAGATGGGTGTGCGGATGCGCCCCTGCAGCGAGGCGTGGTCGAGCAGATCCTCCTCGTCCAGCGGCTGCTCGATCATGAGGAGGTTCAGCTCGTCCAGCGCCTCGAACAGCGCCGCGTCGCTCAGCGAGTAGGCCGCGTTCGCGTCGACCGACAGCGGCGTGTCGGGGAGCGCGTCGCGCACCGCTCGCACGACTTCGAGGTCTCGCCCCGGCTCGATCTTCAGCTTCACCCGGCGATAGCCCTTCGCCAGGTAGCCATGGATCTCCTCGAGCATGGCGTCCACCGTCGGCGCGATCCCCACGCTCACACCACACGGGATGCGGTCGCGCACACCTCCGAGATGCTCGGCCAGGCTCATGCCCCACGATCGAAGCTGCGCGTCGAGCACCGCGGCCTCCAGGGCCGCCTTCGCCATGCGGTGGCCGCGAACCCAGCTCAGGCGCCGGGCGATCTCCTGGGGCCACCGAACCGGCTCGCCCTCCAACACGGACGGGGCGAGAAAGCGCTCCAGGGCGAGCCACGCACCGTCGATCCACTCCTCCGAGTAGCGGGGCTGCTCCGACGCCACGCACTCCCCCCACCCCGCGGCCCCATCGGTCTCGACCTTGACCAGGATCGCCCGCTTGTCGCTCTCCTCGCCGAAGCTCGTTCGGAAGGGACGGACCAACGGCAGGGCCACCTCGCGCAGCTCGATGGCGACCAGCCGCACCTCAGGATTCGCGCTCACGACCGGTCGTCCTCGGCCGGAACGAACACGTATCTGCCGGCCCGGTCGATCCAGGCGGCGACCAACCCGGCGTCGAAGCAGGCGCGGAAGGCTCGCCCGGACACGTCACGCCATTCCCTGCCCAGCTCCGGATCGCGGGCCCGAAGCGCGCCGTGGTCCATCGGTATCTCCACGACGGCCCCGGCCGCCGGGGCGGCGCCGGTCTCCTTCGGACGAGGTGTGTCCTCGTCTCCCATCCGGGCCAGGACGACTGGGCCGGGAGTGGGCACGGCAGGCGTCCCCGTCAGCGAACGATCGACTCGATCCGACGCCAGCCGCCAGCGCACCTCGAACCGGTCGCTGCGGTCGCCCCGGTTGATGCGGTCGGTCATCTCGCCGTAGAAGTCGGGAAGGAACGCCGTGGCGGCGGTCCCGAGCTTCACCAGGTTGAACCGGGCGTTGCGGGCGACCAGCGGGTCGTACGTCCATCGGACCTCGTCCACGCTCGCGTCGAGGCAGGCCGCCCGCTGGGCCAGCTTGAGCGCGAATCCCACGCCCCTGGCGCGCCATTCCGGCGACACCGCGAGCATGTGCGAGTGCAGGTGCAGGCCGCCGTCCCATCCGAGGAAACCCAGGACGAAGCCGACGAGGTCTCCGTCGGGCCGGGTGGCTCCGTAGACCCCACAGCCGGCGTGCTCGAACGCATGGGTCAGTGACGGATCAAGGGATGCCTCACCCCAGACGGCGGCGGCGATCCGATGGACGCGAAGCGCATCGGGCATGTCTCTCATCTCCGACAGGCCGACCCCTGCCGACGAGGCCGCGGCCCGAGCCTGATCCCATGCGCGCGTGGCGGACTCCATGGACGTGCCGAAGTCTATTGGCCGCAGCAAGTGGGGCCGGGCGCCCA
>JBIOYQ010000074.1:0-5650 GCA_044870295.1 Actinomycetota bacterium | reverse complement strand
GTGGGTCCAACAGATGGGGCCCGGTCGAGCCCGACGATATACTGGCCCAGGTGCCCCCGGGTCGGGGGGCGCGGGGCTTGCCCCCATCGTCTAGCGGCCCAGGATATCGCCCTTTCAAGGCGGAGACACGGGTTCGAATCCCGTTGGGGGCACGAACCGCATAGGGTCCCGTAGAGCAGCCTGGCTGTGCTCGCCACCCTGTCAAGGTGGAGGTCGCGGGTTCGAATCCCGTCGGGACCGCCGGCCACTCTCGGCGAGGTAGCTCAGTTGGCAGAGCACGCGGCTGAAAACCGCGGTGTCGGCAGTTCGATTCTGCCCCTCGCCACCACCGGCTAGTTCAGGGACTCCCGATTGAGCGTCTCGGCCCACCGGTTGGCCACGGTCTGGTACAGCTCGGCGGCTCGCGCCATGCCTGCCGGCCCAGCCAGCGCCTCCACCGCCTCTTGCAGGTCGCGGCCGCTGTGGTCGTTGTCCAGCTCGTCCCAAGTGAACATCGCCGACACCGATCCGTAGTCCAGCTCGACCACGGCGTCGCGGGGGAACCTCGAGAGCCACTCGGCCAGCTCGCGGACCGGCTCGGCCACGGGCTCGAGCTCCGATCGGCGAAGCACCTGCAACGCGCGTTCGCAGCGCTTGCGCGCCAGGCCGATGGGCGTCCAGTAGAGCATCCGGAATTCTCCCGAGGGCGTCTCCACCAGCCGCCGCTCCGGATCGTCCACCAGCACGAACCATCGAACGGGCACGTGCCACGGGCTCTGCAGCATGGCCGGCGCCGCAGTGGGGTCGCGTCGCTTGATCCGGGCCAGCTCCCGGGCGGCCCTGCGGGCCTCCGACTCGGGGACGAACGCATCGACCATCTCGGCGGGTGCGGACTCCCGCAGCGACAGGATGCCGGTCAGGATCCGGAGTCTTGTCCGCCACGGACACACGTAATAGGTGCCGTCGACCAACCGGACGTCCGCGTGTTCGCCGTCGGCGGAGGCGAGCAACCCGACGCGCCGTTGGCGTTCGGTGGCCTCGTCACGATAGACGGGCCTGGCCACCGGCGGCGCTCCCCCACCGGCGATGAAGCGTTCCCAGTGCTCCCGCTCCTCCTGGTCGAACGACTCCAGCGGCCGGAACACCCGAAGGTAGGCGCACGGAATCATCCGCGCATTCTAGTGCGAGGGTCGAGCAGTCCAGAAATGCCCGTTTGCTAGACTCGCCGAACCCTACGTGGACGTCTTCGAGCAGCTCGACGGTGAATACGAGGAGGTCGTGTTCTTCCACGATCCTCCGACGGGGCTTCGCGCGATCGTGGCCATCCACTCCACCACGTTGGGCCCCGCCCTCGGTGGGACGCGCTTCTACCCCTTCGCATCGGACGAGGACGCCCTGCGCGACGTCCTCCGCCTGTCCCGCGGCATGACCTACAAGGCCGCCGCGGCCGGCCTGGACCTCGGTGGGGGCAAGGCCGTGATCGTCGGCGACCCCAAGCGCATCAAGAGCGAGGAGCTGCTGCGCGCGTACGGCCGGTTCCTCGAGACGCTGGGTGGCCGGTACATCACGGCCGAGGACATCGGGACCGATCGGGACGACATGGACCTGATCCGGAGGGAGACCCGCTATGTGACGGGCGTCTCACCGGAGCTGGGCGGCTCGGGAGACCCGTCGCCCGTCACCGCGTACGGCGTCTACCTCGGGTTGCAGGCATGCGTGGAGGAGGCCTGGCAGGAGCACTCCCTGAAGGGCCGCCGGGTCGCCGTCCAGGGCGTGGGGAAGGTGGGCTATCACCTGGTGAAGCAGCTGGTGGAAGACGGCGGCGCCAGCGTGGTGGTGAGCGACGTCGACGTGGACGCGGTCGGCCGGGTCGTCCGCGACTTCGGCGTGGAGACCGCCGAGCCCGACAAGATTCACGCGCAGGAGTGCGACATCTTCGCCCCGTGCGCCATGGGGGCCGTGTTACGGGACGACACCATCCCGGAGTTGAAGTGCCGCGTGGTGGCGGGATCGGCCAACAACCAGCTGGAGCGGCCGGAGCACGGCGAGGCCCTGGCAGACCTGGGCATCCTGTACGCCCCCGACTACGTGATCAACGCCGGCGGGCTGATCAACGTCGCCGACGAGCTCCAGGGATATAACCCCGAACGGGCGAAGGCTCGCATCCAGTCCGTGTACCGGACCTTGCGCGAGATCTTCCATATCGCCCGCGACCGGCACATCTCCACGGCCGCGGCCGCCGACGCGTTCGCCCTCGAGCGCATCGGGAAGATCGGGCGCGTTCGCCTGTACTGGGTCCCCGGCGGCCGTGGCTGGGCGAAGATCTGGGCCAGGAACGGATGAACGACGAACCGTTGCAGGTCCTCTCATCGGACGGCGGTGCGGATCCCGACCCATCCAGCCTCGACCTGAAGGAAGAGGACCTCCGCGAGCTGTACCGACTGATGGCGCTGACGCGGAGGGCGGACCTCGAGGCCACCGCGTTGCAACGTCAGGGCGAGCTGGCCGTGTATCCCCCGTTGATCGGCCAGGAGGCCGCCCAGGTGGGGAGCGCCTTCGCGTTGGAAGAGTCCGACTGGATCTTCCCGTCCTATCGGGAGCTGGGCGCGGCCGTGGTGCGAGGCGTCGACCTGGTCGAATACCTCCACTTCTATCGGGCCACGTGGCACGGCGGGACCTACGACGCGAACGCCCACCGATTCGGCTACGTCAGCGTGCCAGTGGGCTCCCAGATCCTGCACGCGGTCGGCTACGCGATGGGCGCGAAGATGGACGGGATCTCGCTGTGCTCGCTGGTGTACTTCGGCGACGGCGCGACCAGCGAGGGTGACTTCCACGAAGGCTGCAACTTCGCGGCCGTCTTCAAGGCGCCGGTCGTGTTCTTCTGCCAGAACAACCAGTGGGCCATCTCGGTGCCGCTGTCGGCGCAGACGGTGGCCCCGATCTGGCGCAAGGCCGACGCGTACGGCTTCCCCGGCGTGCGGGTGGATGGCAACGACGTGCTCGCCGTGTATCAGGCGACGCGAGAAGCGGCCGCCCGGGCTCGCGACGACGGCGTGCCGACGCTGATCGAGGCGGTGACGTATCGCCTGGGCCCGCATTCGACCGCCGACGACGCGTCGCGATACCGCTCGGAGGACGAGGTTGCCGGGTGGAAGGCCCGCGACCCCCTGGAGCGCTACCGCGGGTGGCTGGAGACCACCGGAACGGCGGACGCGGGGTTCTTCGACGAGGTGGAGCAGCAAGGGAAGGACTTCGCCCAGCGGATGCGCAAGGGCGTGACCGAGTCGGGGCCGCGGCCGGTCGCCGAGCTGTTCGAGTGGGTGTTCGCCGACCTGCCGCCCCACCTGGCACGGCAGAAGGAGGAGGCCCTGCGGTTCGCCCGGGAGGAGGATGCCGACGGTGGCTGAGGTCACCATGGTGAAGGCCATCAACCAGGCGCTCCGCGACTCGCTGGCGCAGGACCCGCGGACACTGGTCCTGGGCGAGGACGTCGGACGCCTGGGCGGCGTGTTCCGGGTGACCGACGGCCTGCAGGACGAGTTCGGGTCGGAGCGGGTGTTCGATACGCCGCTGGCCGAGGCCGCCATCGCCGGGGTCTCGCTGGGCCTGGCCCTGGCAGGCTGGCGTCCGGTGGCGGAGATGCAGTTCGAGGGGTTCTCCTACCCCGCGCTGGACCAGGTGATCAGCCACATCGCCAAGTACCGGTTCCGCTCCCGCGGCCGGCAGCCGGTCCCGCTCGTCATCCGCATCCCATTCGCCGGCGGGATCGGCGCCGCCGAGCATCACTCCGAGAGTCCGGAGGCCTACTACGCGCACACGGCCGGCCTGAAGGTGGTGGTGCCCTCCTCCGCCGTCGACGCGTACCAGCTGCTGCGAGCCGCCATCGCCGATCCCGACCCGGTGATCTTTTTCGAGCCGAAGAGCCGGTACTGGTCGAAGGAGGAAGGAGAGCTCCGGGCGAACGGCGACGGCGGATCGCCCATCGGGAAGGGTCGGGTGGTTCGAGAGGGCAGCGACTGCACGGTCATCGCCTACGGCGCCATGGTGTCGCGATCGTTGGCCGCGGCCACGCGGGCATCATCGGACGACGGGACGGAGATCGAGGTGGTCGATCTGCGGTCGCTGGTGCCGTTGGACCTGGATCTGCTGGCCTCGTCCGTTCGGAAGACGGGCCGGGCGGTGGTGGTGCACGAAGCACCCATGACGGCGGGCTTCGGCGCCGAGGTCGTCGCGCGGATCGTCGAGGACTGCTTCGACTACCTCGAGGCGCCGGTCCTCCGCGTCACCGGGTGGGACATGCCCTACCCGCCAGCGACCATCGAGCAGCACTTCCTGCCGTCGATCGAGCGCATCCTGGCCGCCGTGGACCGGGTGACGGGCTACTGATGGCGGGCCGCGAGTTCCTGCTGCCGGACCTCGGCGAGGGGTTGGAGGACGCCGAGATCGTGGCGTGGCGGGTCAAGGAGGGCGACCGCGTCGACCTCAACCAGGTCCTGGTGGAGGTCAACACGGCGAAGGCCGTGGTGGAGATCCCGTCGCCGTGGGAAGGTGTGGTCGAGCGGCTCCACGCAGCGGAGGGAGACGTCGTCGAAGTGGGTCGACCGCTGGTCACCATCCGCCTGGATGACGAGGCGGAGCCATCGCACGAAGCGGCCCAGGCGGCCGAGGAGGTCGGGCCCGAGGCCGCTGAGGAGGCCAGGCCGAAGCGCCGGGCGGTCCTGGTGGGCTATGGGGTCGAGGAAGACGAGGAGCAGCCCGCAGCCAAGAGCAGACCTGCCGAGAGAGCCGGAGGTAGGGAACGACGCGGACCCGTGCCGACCTCTCCCCCGGTCCGCCGGCTGGCCAAGGAGCTCGGCGTGGACCTGGCGTCGATCACCGGCACCGGCCCGGATGGCCGAGTCACCCGCGAGGATGTCCAGGCCGCCGCCGACTCCGGACCGTCCACCCAAGCGCCGCCGGGCTCGGACGACGACGAACGGATCCCGGTCCGCGGGGTCCGCCGGCTGATCGCCCAGAAGATGGCGCGGTCCGCGCGGGAGATTCCTCACGTCACCACCTTCCTGACCGTCGACGCCACGAACCTCGAGGCATTCCGCATGGAGCTGCAGGAGGAGACCGGGTCGAAGATCACCGCCCTTCCCATCCTGGTTCGCGGCTTCGTGGAGATCATCCAGCAGTTCCGCTCCCTCAACGCCTCGTTCGACGCCGACGCCTCTGAGATCGTCCTGCGCCACGACATCCACGTGGGGATCGCCACCGACACGGAGCGGGGTCTCCTGGTGCCGGTGGTCCGGCATGCCGACCGGTTCGGCATCCAGGAGATCGCCGGCGAGATGGGCCGATTGGTGCGCGCGGCGCGCGAGGGTTCGTCCGCCCCCGAGGACCTCACTGGGAGCACGGTCACGGTCACGAACGTTGGCTCCTTCGGCGCCGAATACGGGACGCCGATCATCAACCACCCAGAGGCCTGCATCCTGGCCATCGGCGTGATCGAGTCCCGAGCCCTGGTGGTGGAGGGTCGGGTCGAAGCCCGGCCCGCCGTCACGCTGTCGCTGTCGTTCGACCACCGGGTATTGGACGGCGCCGAAGCCGGCAGAGCCATGCACGAGTTCGGCGACCTGTTGGAGAGCCCCTTCCGACTGGGCGCGCTGCCCCGCTAGGTCTCGCC
>JBIOYQ010000073.1:0-13462 GCA_044870295.1 Actinomycetota bacterium | reverse complement strand
CGGGTTGCGCGACCTGCTCGACTCCCCGGGGCAGGGAGGCGACTACGGTGTGGGGCCGGGTTCGTCGTCCCTCCTTCCGAGGCCGTGACGCCGGTGGCCGTCACGTCGGGCCGTCCGCCGGTGGTGGCCCTGGTCGCCGCGAAGAACGAGGAGCCCACGATCGCCATGACCGTCAAGGCGCTGCTGGAGATCCCCGCCATCGACGAGGTGGTGGTCGTGGCGGACGGTTCGGAGGACCGCACGGCCGAGGAGGCTCGATCCGCCGGGGCCGCCGTCCTGGCCGGCCCGCGGGCGGTGGGGAAGGGTGGCGCCGTCGAAGCGGCCCTCCGACGAACACATACCGCGGGTGTCTACGTCCTGGTCGACGGCGACGTGGGTGAGTCGGCCTCCGAGGCCGAGCGCCTCGTGGAGGAGGTCCTGACCGGGCGGCTGGACCTCGCCGTCGGGATCTTGCCCATACAACCGGGCGGCGGATTCGGCCTGGTCAAGAGGCTGGCGAGGTGGTGCATCCGCTCGCTGACCGGGTTCGACGCCGCGGAGCCGCTTTCCGGGCAGCGCGCGGTGCGTCGTGAGGTGCTGGACGGATGCCGGCCCCTGGCCGCGAGGTTCGGCGTGGAGACGGCGATGACCATCGACGCGCTTCGGCTGGGCTATCGGGTGGGTGAGGTGGACGTCGACATGACCCACCGGCCCACCGGCCGCGGCCTCCAGGGGTTCCGCCACCGCGCCGGCCAGGGACTGGACATCCTGGCCGCGGTGGTCCCGCGGTTCCTGAGGCTGCGATGAGCCGGCTGTTCGCGCTGGCGTTGATCGCCGCGGTCGGGTTCCTGTACGCCCGGGCCGACGCCACGGGGCGGCTGAGGGCCGGACGGGGACTGGCGGTGCCGAACTATCGGGGCCGACGCGTCCCGATCGTCCTGGGAGTGTCCCTGGCCGTGGCGCTGATGGCGCCGGGCCTGGCCGTCCTGGTGGTGTTCGCCCTGGGCGGCCACGGGGGGCTCGGCCACGCGGGACGCCTGCTCCTGCTGCTGGTCGGTGGGGCCATCGTCTTCCTGGCAGGTGTCTACGACGATCTCCATCCAGGGCAGACGCGGGGCGTTCTGGGGCACCTGCGCCAGCTCCTTCGAGGAACGCTGACGGCCGGCGGGGTGAAGCTGCTGGCCGGCCTGGCGGGCGCCGCGCTGGCCGCCGTCTCGGTCGGTCCAGGTGGCTGGGCGATGGCCTTCGGAATCCCGGCGGCGGCCGGGGCCACCAACACGCTCAACCTCCTCGACGTCGCGCCGGGCCGCGCACTGAAGGCGTTCCTGGTGGCCGGGGCGGTCCTGACGGCGCTGTCGTGGCGCTCAGACGCGGCCATCGTGGAGGTCGCCTGCCTGGGAGCCGCTGTGGCGTTGCTGCCGTTCGACCTGCGCGAGCGCGCCATGTTGGGCGACGCGGGCGCGAACCTGCTCGGCTATGTCGTGGGCGTGGGTCTCTTGGCCGGTCTGTCCCCATTGGGGCTGGCCGTGGCCCTGGTGGCGGTCCTGGCCGTTCACGTGGCCGCCGAGACCGTCACTCTCAGCCGGGTCATCCGGGCGACGCCGCCACTGCGCTGGCTGGACGACCTGGGCCGCGCGCACGTTCGTGCGGACGAACCGGCACCGCGCCGTTCTCACATTCCGGACTGATTCGGGTGCTATCGGGTACCCAACCGGTCTGTTAGGATGGAATCCCGTAGTGCCTGAGCGAGCGAAATACGTCTTCGTCACGGGTGGAGTCGCCTCCGGGCTCGGCAAGGGAATCACCTCCGCCTCCATCGCCAGGCTCCTCAAGTCCCGCGGTCTGCGCGTCGCCCTCCAGAAGCTCGACCCCTACATCAACGTCGACCCCGGCACCATGAACCCGTTCGAGCACGGCGAGGTGTTCGTGCTGGACGACGGGGCCGAGACGGACCTCGACCTCGGTCACTACGAGCGGTTCACCGACGAGTCGCTGCACCGGGAGTCCAACGTCACCACCGGCTCCGTGTATCAGACCGTCATCCAGCGGGAGCGGCGCGGCGAGTTCCTGGGCAAGACCGTCCAGGTCATCCCCCATATCACCAACGAGATCAAGGACCGCGTCCGCCGGCTGGCACTCACCACCGACGCCGAGGTCTGCATCGTGGAGGTGGGCGGGACGGTCGGTGACATCGAGTCTCTGCCGTTCCTGGAGGCCATCCGCCAGCTCCGCAACGAGGTCGGCCGGGAGAACGTCGCCTTCGTCCACGTGTCCCTGATGCCCTTCATCGGTCCCACCGGCGAGCTCAAGACGAAGCCAACCCAGCACTCCGTGAAGGAGCTGCGGTCGATCGGTGTGCAGCCGGATGTGATCGTGTGCCGATCCGACCGGCCCATCGGGCCCAAGCTCAAAGAGAAGATCTCGCTGCTGTGCGACGTCGAGACGCGGGGCGTGATCTCCGCCGTCGACGCCGACTCGATCTACGAGGTCCCGCTGGTGCTGCATCGGGAAGGACTGGACACGCTGCTGGCCCGCCTGCTGCACCTCGGGGACGAGGAGCCCGACCTCACCGAGTGGCGCGAGCTGGTCGACCGCGTCCACCGGGCCGTGACGCCCGTGAACATCTCCGTGGTCGGCAAGTACGTGACGCTGAAGGACGCGTATCTCTCGGTGATCGAGGCCCTCAAGCACGGCGGGTTCCACCACGGGGCTCGGGTCAACCTGACGTGGATCCCGTCGGACGAGCTGATCGCCGGCAGCGTCGAACAGGTCCTGGGAACCGCGGACGGCATCCTGGTCCCCGGTGGGTTCGGCATCCGCGGCGTCGAGGGCAAGGTCGCGGCGATCGAGTTCGCCCGCGAGCATCGGATCCCGTACCTGGGGCTGTGCCTGGGCCTGCAGTGCGCGGTCATCGAGTTCGCGCGGAACGTGTGCGGGCTGGAGGGCGCGAATTCCTCGGAGTTCGACGCGGCGACGCCGCATCCGGTCATCGACCTCCTGCCCGAACAGGAAGGCGTGGAGGACATGGGGGGGACGATGCGGCTCGGGGCCTACCCGGCGGACATCCTCACGGATTCGCTGGCCGAGCAGGTGTACGGCGAGCCGGTCATCTCAGAACGGCACCGCCATCGGTACGAGGTGAACCCGGCGTACCACGAGGTGCTGCAGAAGCACGGGATGGTGTTCTCCGGCATGTCGCCGGACCGGCGGCTGGTGGAGATCATCGAGCTCCGCGATCATCCGTACTTCATCGCCGGGCAATTCCACCCCGAGCTCAAGTCGCGCCCGACCCGGCCACATCCGATGTTCCGCGACTTCGTTGGCGCGGCCCTGGCCCGCCGTGAGGGCGCGCTGCACGAGCCGCTGGCCATCCCCAGCTAAGGGGGTCGAGGCCGGTGGAGCCCCAGGGCGTCCGCCGGGTCTTCGACGGCAAGCTCATCGGCGTCGACGTCGAGACGTGGCCGTCGGGTGAGCGAGAGGTCGTTCGACATCCCGGCGCCTGCGCGATCGTCGCCTTCACGCGCGAGGGTGAGGTCGTCCTGGTCCGGCAGTTCCGGGAGGCCGTGCGACAGGAGCTGCTGGAGATCCCGGCGGGAATCTTCGACGTGGCGGGGGAGGACGCAGCGACGTGCGCCGCCCGGGAACTGTTGGAGGAGACCAGTTTTCGAGCCGTCAACGTGCGGCCGCTGGCGACGATCTACACGTCTCCCGGCTTCGCCGACGAGCGCATCGAGCTGTTCGTGGCCGACGCCGAACCTGCGGGCGACGGGGGAGAGGAGTCGGTCGAGGTCGTGACCATGCGCCTGGACCGCGCCCTCGAGGGCATCCGACGTGGCGACATCCTGGACGCCAAGACGGTCGTCGGGCTCCTGCTGGCCTTGCCGAGCTAGCCCGGCTTCGCCATCGCGACCATGGCCAGGCCTTCCTCGACCGCGCCGAAGAGGCTGTGCATCGGGGCTCCGGCGATGACGTCGCCGAGGCCGTCGCCGTTGACGTCGCCGGCGCCGCCGCTGGTGGTTCCCAGCGATCCGCGCGGGCCGTCCAGGACGCCCGCGAGCTCGATCAGGGGGCCGTCCGCGGAGCCGGGAACGACCAGCACGACCCCGCCGCCGAATCCTGGACCGCCAATCACGACGTCGTCGAACCCGTCGCCGTTCGCGTCCCCGGCGGACCCGACCGAGGTGCCGAGGCCCACGCCTGATCGGCCGCCTTCCGCCGTCCAGGCCGCGTCCTCCTGAAGACCGTCGGGGGACCCCAGGAACACATACGCTCGCCCCTCGCCGGGCTGCGGGTTGTCGAAGCCGGGGGCTCCAACGATGACGTCGTCGAAGCCGTCGTCGTTCACATCACCGGCCGTCGAAACGGAGTCTCCGAAGGCGGCGTCGACCTGATCGCTCTCGGCCGTCCACGACGCCGTCTCGGCCAGGCCGTCCACGGACCCGAGGAAGAGGAAGGTTCGCCCCTCGGCGTGCTGCCCGCCGCCATACAGGGCGGCGCCGACGATCACGTCGTCGTACCCGTCGGCGTTGACGTCGCCGGCCCGGGCTACCGAGGATCCGAACCAGGCGTCCTGCTCGACCCCCTCGGCCATCCACCCTGGAGACGTGCTCAGTCCCGAGGGCGATCCCATGTAGACGAAGGCCGCTCCCTCGTTCCTCTGCCCGCCACCGTCGTACCAGGGATCGCCGACGATCACGTCGTCGTAGCCGTCGCCGTTGACGTCGCCGGCGGCGGCCAGAGCCGCGGCGAACTTGCTGTCGGATTGCCCCTCGTCCACGGTCCAGGATGCGGTGGGGCTCAACCCCCTCCCGGAGCCGTAGAAGGCGAAGGCGCCGCCTCCCAGGGAGATCTCACCCACCAGGACCTCGTCGTAGCCGTCACCGTTGACGTCGCCCGCCGTGGCCACCGCCGTGGCGAAGTTGGAACTCGGTTCGGCTCCGTGCGCACCCCAGTCCGGAAGGAGCGGGAGGCCGGACGTCGATCCGTAGAAGGCGAACGCAGCGCCCTCGTCGCCACCGCGGCCGTCGTAATACTCGGCGCCGACGATCACGTCGTCGAAACCGTCACCGTTCACGTCGCCGGCCGTCCCGACGGAGTTCCCCAGCCTGGCGCAGCTCTGGCGGCCGGTGAACCTCCAGAGCTGGGCATCAGGAGCGCCGCCGATCTCTGGCTGGACGAATGCCTTCGGTGACCCCGCGAAACACCCGGTAGGACCGCTGACCGAACCGGCCGCCTCGGCGGTCCCTGGTGCCAGAAGACAGCCTCCGATCACGCAGACGAGGAACGTGACAGTTCGGAACGGATGCACCCCAGGTCCCTCCCTCGGTGCTGCCGTCATCGGGGGTCCGTGCCGAGCAGTCAACGGTCGAAACGCCGATCCGTCAAGCGAGATCCTCGATCGTCGTTCGATCGGATACTAGGGACCGTTGGCGGCGTCCACCGCCGCGAAGGCATCCAGTCGGCCTTCGCCCCAGGTGTTGTTGTCGCCGGTTTCCCCGCCACACGTTCCTGGGGTGTCGATGGCCGTCTCATCGATGATGGCCATCGTGGCGCCGACGTCGCCCTCGAGCGAAGGGGCAGCCGAGAGGATCAGCGCGACGGTGCCGGACACGTGCGCGGTGGCCGCGGACGTCCCCGTCAAGATCTCGTAGTCACCGTCGTTCCAAGCGCTGCGGATCTCCACTCCGGGCGCCCCTACGTCCGGCTTGATCACACCGCCGAAGGGGGAGGGGCCGCGACCGGAGAAGGACGCGATCGAATTGTTCATGTCGAAGGCACCGACGCCATAGCTCTCGGGGTAGCTGGCCGGCGCGCCCACGGTCCCACAGGCTGGGCCACCGGAGCCCGCCGAGAACACCGGGAAGATGCCCGATGCCACCCACGCCTGGACCATGGCTTGATAGAACGGATCGTTCGGGATTCCCTCCCATGCGTTGTTGACGACCATCGGCCGGAGTTCCGGACGGGGGTTGTTCCCGGCCAGGTCGGTGGGGGCCAGAACCCATTGGCCCGACGACAGCAAGGACGTATCGGAGCAGAACACGTCCTCGCATCCCTTCGCTGCGATCCATCGTGCCCTCGGGGCAACGCCGATCTGATTGCCCGCCCCGTCGTCGCCCACCATGATGCCCATGGTGTGCGTCCCGTGGCCAACGTTGTCACAGGGTGTCGGAACACCGCAGGCGTGCGCGGGGTCCCACCAGTTGTAGTTGTGATTGAGCCGGCCATGTCGACGGCCTCGGTATTGGCGGCGCAGGGCGGCATGGTCGAACATGACGCCGGTATCGATGTTGGCTACGGTCACGCCCTGGCCTCGAGTGCCGAAAGTTGTCCAGACCTCGTCAGCCCTGATTCGATCGATTCCCCATTCCACCTGTCCGATGGAGTCGTGGCTCGCATCGGTTGGCTGGGGCGTGATCCGGTACGTCCGAGAGGGGTCGATGCGGACAACGTCTGGACGCGCGGCGATGTCGCGGAGGGTGTCCAACCCGGCCGTGACCCTGAGGGCGTTGATGATCCAGAACGACTGGAATGGTACGTGGCGGCGGAGGAGCCAGCCGCGCAGACCGGCCTGTGACGTGTCCGCCACTTCTTGGAGTTGATGCGTGACGAACCTGCCCCGCTGAGACCAGTCGACGATCGAGAAGGCAGGGCTGAGGGAGCCGGTCGTTGGCTCGAGCATCACCCAGAAGGTGGCCGTGCCGTGAGCCAGGACCTGGCCAACAACCGCCGATGAGACCTTGACGGGGTCCACCCTGCCGTATGGCAACGTCTGTTCGCTCGCAGGCGTGGAGGAGACGAGGAGGACGACGATCGCGGCGCTCATCGCCACCTTCCGGAGGCCTCCGCGCGCATCGCTTCGGATCATGGATCCTCCATTGGTCAGCCGTCGCTCGACATATCGCGGTGGCAGGTCAGGATCCTCTCATGCGCGGTCGGCCGGATCCTCCAAGGGCCGAAGACGCTGCCATACGCTCTCGGAAACAGCAAGTCGAGCAATGGGCAAGGGGCCCGCGGCCGCTCACAGCATGTCCGGAAGGGAGACATGGCTCTCGCCTCATGGGGGCGTTCGGGAGCCCGAATCACCCGTTCGAGCGGTTAGTCTGCGTCCGTGGCCGAGCGCCTCTCCCAGCAGATCTCGCGGTTCCTCGACTACCTGTCGGTGGAACGCGGCCTAGCGCGGAACACACTGGACGCGTACCGACGAGACCTGGCCCGGTACGCCGCCTACCTGCGGGATCGCGGCATCACCGACGCCACCAAGGTGGACGAGGCGACCATCAGCGCGTTCGTGGGGACCCTCTCCACCAGCGAATACGCCGAGGGGCAGCGGTATCGGGCCTCATCCGTCGCCCGGGCGCTCGCCGCGGTGCGAACCTTCCACGCGTTCCTCCTGCGGGAAGGCGACACTGACGCTGACCCTTCGGAGGGCGTGGTGCGCCCCAAGGTCCCTCGCACGCTGCCGCGACCACTCACCGTGGACGAGGTCACCAAGCTCCTGGGCGTGCCGAACGATGCCGAACCGGCCGGCCTGCGCGACCGGGCCATGCTCGAGGTCCTGTACGGCGCCGGTTTGCGCATCTCGGAGCTGGTCGGGCTGGACGTCGACGACGTCGACCTGGACGAAGGCAGCGTCAAGGTGCTGGGCAAGGGAAGCAAGGAGCGGATCGTGCCGCTCGGGCGGTTCGGTACGCGAGCCGTGTCGAACTACCTCACCAGGGCCCGGCCGGCCCTGGCGACGTCGAAGTCGGGGGCGGCCCTGTTCCTGAACCGGCGCGGAGGTCGCCTGACCCGGCAGGGCGCCGACCTCGTCCTGAAGGCGGCCGTTCGTGGAGCGGGCCTGAAGAAGCGCGTGACCCCGCACATGCTGCGCCACTCGTTTGCCACGCACCTGCTGGAGGGCGGCGCCGACGTTCGCGTGGTCCAGGAGCTGCTCGGACACGCCAGCCTATCCACCACACAGATCTACACGCTGGTGACGGGACAACGGCTGCGCGAGGAGTACTTCGCGGCCCATCCCCGCGCCCGGTTCGCCGGCACCAGGGCCAAGGCGAAGGCCTGACGTGACGGCCGACCGCGTCCTCCTGTTGGTGTGCGACTCCTTCGGCGTAGGCGAGGCTCCCGACGCCGCCGCTTACGGGGACCAGGGTTCGAACACACTCGGACACGTGGCGTCGGCGGTGGGCGGGCTGAAGGCGCCCCACCTTGCCCAGCTCGGCCTTGGCGCGGTGACCGAGATGGAGGGGCTGGATCCTGATGCCGCCCGGCCCGGGACGGCGCACGGCCGGCTCACCGAGCGGTCGGCCGGGAAGGACACCACGACCGGCCACTGGGAGATGTGCGGGATCGTCCTCGACCGTCCGTTCCCGACCTACCCGGACGGCTTCACTCCCGAGGTGATCGAGCCCTTCGAGGGCGCCATCGGGCGCGCGGTCCTGGGCAACGTGCCGGCTTCTGGAACGGAGATCATCCAGGAGCTGGGCGAGGAGCACCTGCGGACGGGACGACCCATCGTCTACACGAGCGCCGACTCGGTGTTCCAGATCGCGACGCACGTGAAGGTGGTGCCGCTGGAGCAGCTGTACGAGTGGTCGCGGATCGCCAGGGCGATCCTCACCGGCGAGCACCAGGTCGGTCGGGTGATCGCCCGCCCCTTCGACGGCGATCCCACGGCGTTCGTGCGGCGTCCGGAGCGCCGGGACTTCTCCGTGCCGCCGTCCGGCCCGACCCTCTTGGATCTGGTGCAGGCGGCCGGGATCCCCGTGTACGGCGTGGGCAAGATCCGGGACATCTTCGCCGGCCATGGCCTGACGGAGTTCAGCTACTCGGACTCCAACGATCACGGTGTCGATCTGACCATCGCCTACCTGCGACGGTCCGGCACGAGCCTGGTGATGACGAACCTGGTCGACTTCGACTCGAAGTACGGCCACCGTAACGATCCCGAGGGATACGCGCGCTGCGTCGAGGCGTTCGATCGCCGCCTGCCGGAGCTTCTTGACGCGGTGGGGGACGGCCTCCTGTTCGTCACGGGGGACCATGGGTGCGACCCGACGACCCTTCCGTCCACCGACCACACGCGGGAGCTGACCCCCGCCTTGGTGACGGGCGCCCGCCGAGGAGAAGCGGTGGACCTGGGCACACGGCCGGGATTCTCCGATCTCGGAGCGACCGTGGCGGACGTGCTCGACGTCGATCCAAAAGGGCTGGCGGGCAGCAGCTTTGCCCGGGAGCTGGGATGGTGAGCCTGGACTTCCGCGACGTCGTCGCGACCAAACGGGACCAGCGTGAGGTGCCCCCAGAGGCCCTCCGGGCGTTCATCCTCGGCTACGCCCGCGGCGAGGTGCCCGACTACCTGGCCGCCGCGTTCCTCATGGCCGCGTACCTGAACGGGCTGTCCGATGAGGAGACGGCCGGGCTGACCCAGGCCATGATCGATTCCGGGATCACGCTCCCGCTGGCGGAGGTCACCCGGCCGAAGGTCGACAAGCACTCGACCGGCGGGGTGGCCGACGGGGTCACGCTCGTGTTCGCCCCGCTGGCGGCCTCGATGGGATTGGCGGTGGCGAAGCTGTCCGGCCGAGGGCTGGGTCACACCGGCGGCACCCTGGACAAGCTGGAGTCGATCCCCGGCCTGCGCACCGACCTCTCGCCGGAGCAGCTCGAACGCCAGGTGCAGGAGATCGGGTGCGCGGTGGCCGGCCAAACCCATGACCTGGTCCCAGCGGACGGCGCGCTGTACGCCCTGCGCGACGCCACCGCCACGGTGGCGAGCATCCCCCTGATCGCAGCGAGCGTGATGTCCAAGAAGCTGGCCGTGGGGACCGACCTGATCCTCCTGGACGTGAAGGCGGGGAGCGGCGCGTTCATGAAGACCCCCGAGGCCGCGGCCGAGCTGGCTGCGGCCTGCATGCGGCTCGCCACGACGCACCACCGGCAGGCCCGGGCGGCCGTGACCGACATGTCCCAGCCCCTTGGCTCGGCGATCGGGAACGCGCTGGACATCGCCGAAGCGGTCCGCCTGCTGAAGGGCGAGGAGCGCGGCCGCCTGCGCGAGCTGTCGGTCGCCCTCGTCGCCGAAGCGGTCTCGATCCTTCAAAGGATCGATCGTGCGGAGGCCACCGCCGGCGTCGAGCGAGTCATCGATCAGGGGATCGGAGCGGAGGCGTTCGCCCGCATGATCCAGGCGCAGGGGGGCGATCCTCGCGTGGTGGACGACCCCTGGACGGTGCTGTCCCGGCCCTCGATCCGCCTCCCCGTGCAGGCATCGGAGGCGGGGTATCTTGCGGGCATCGACGCCGAAGCCCTGGGACTCGCCGCCGCGGCCCTGGGCGCCGGCAGGATGACGAAGGGGGATCCGATCGATCCGGCCGTGGGCATCGAGTTCACGCCCAAGATCGGAGATCGGCTGGAGGAGGGCCAGGACATCGGCACGATCCATGCTCGGGACGGCAACGCGGCCACCCAGGCTTCTCGACGGGTACTGGAGGCCCTGACGGTCGGTCCGGATCCCGTCGAGGGGCCGCCGCTCATCTACGGGTGGCACGAGGCGACGTCGTGATCGTCGCGGCCTCCGTCACCAGCGCGAGTCTGCAAAACGTCATCTACCTGGCGTTCGGGCTGCTTCTGGGCCTGGTGGTTCACGAATACGTCCATGCCTTCGTCGCCCTGAGGTTGGGCGATATGAGCCCCAAGCTGGCAGGACGGCTCACGTGGAAGCTTCGACCTCACGTAGAGGCTTTCGGTACCCTCCTGCTCCCCGGCATCCTTCTCCTCAAGGTTCTGTTCGGTCAGCCCCCCTTCGTGTTCGGCTACGCGAAGCCTCAACCCATCAATCAGTGGGGATTCCGCCGCCAGGACCGCCAGGTGATCCTCATCTCGCTGGCCGGCCCGGCCGCGAACCTGGCGCTGGCGGTCGTGTTCGGCCTGCTCTTCCGGCTGGGACTGAGCGCCACGGCCTCGGAAACGGTGCTCCGGTTCCTCGGGGACCTCGTCATCGTGAACGTGATCCTGGCCGTCATGAACCTCATGCCGATCCCGCCGCTCGACGGGGCGCGGGTCGTGGCCACCCTCCTGCCGCAGCGTCCTCGCGAGGTCATGACGAACCTCGAGCAGTACGGAGCGCTGTTCATGCTGGTGATCTTCTTCATCATCTCCGGACCGATCTTCACGTTCGTCAAGGTCATCGGGAACGGCATCTGCCAGTTGGTCGCAGGGGGCGACTGCGTCTTCGTCTGATGATTGAAGCGGCCAAAGCACGCCGCTAGCATCGATCGATGCCCACCGCACCAGAGTTCACCGTCGAGCTGCCGCTGTTCTCCGGCCCGTTCCGATTGCTGAGCGAGCTGGTCCTCGACCACAAGATGGACGTCTGCGACGTGCCGGTGGCGGGAGTGACCGAACGGTTCATCAGCGAGGGGGCCCACCGGATCGAAGGTTGGTCCCTGGAGGAGGCCACATGGTTCGTGGGCATCTGCGCGGTGCTCCTGGAGCTGAAGGTGGGACGCCTGCTGCCCAGGCCGGCGCCCGCGGACGAGGAGGAGCTGATGGGCGGAGCCCGCCCCGATCTGGTGTACGCGCGCAGCCTGGAGCTGGCGGCGTTCCGCCGGGTCGCCGTGGCCCTGGCGGAGCGGATGGCCGAGGCGGGACGGATGGCGGCCCGCACGGCCGGCCCGCCCGCTGCCTTCGTCCACCTGTACCCGGACGTCCTGCAGGACGTGACCGCCCAGATGCTGCGGGAGGTGGCCGCCGCGGTGCTCGCTCCGCCGAAGGACCTCGACCTCTCCCACGTGACCACCATCAAGGTCACCCTTGCCGAGGCGATGGAGGCGGTTCGGGAGCGGCTGGTGGGCCGGCAAGAGGCTCGATTTCGAGATCTCATCGACGGTTGCCGGGAGCGCATCGAGGTCGTGGTGCGATTCTTGGCGCTCCTGGAGCTTCACCGTGAAGGGCAGGTCGAGCTGCAACAGGCCAGCGTCTTCGGGGAGATCGAGGTCAGGTGGCAGGGTTCCACCACAGCTGGACCTGAAGCAGAAGGAGGCGTGGGGTGAACGGTTCCGTATCCGCTGAGACCCGCCGGGCCCTGGAGGCCATCCTGTTCCTGGCCGACGAGCCACTGACCGCCACGGTCCTGGCCCAGGCGGTCGAGGTGGGCCGGCGAGAGGTCGAGGCAGCCCTGAAGAAGCTGGCCGAGGACTACCTGGCCCGTGGTGCCGGGATCGTGCTGGTCGAGGTGGCCGGTGGATGGCGGCTCATGACCCATCCCGACGCGGCGCCCTTCGTGGAGCAGTTCGTGCTGGCCTCTCGGCACACTCGGCTGACCAAGGCCTCGCTGGAGACGCTGGCGATCGTCGCGTACAAGCAGCCGGTGACCCGGCACCAGGTCTCCAGCATCCGAGGTGTCGATTCCGACGGCGTCCTTCGCGCGCTGGTCGATCGGGGACTGGTGGCCGAGGTGGGGCGCGACGAGGGGCCCGGGAAGCCCATCCTCTACGGAACCACGGCACCGTTCCTGGAGCGGCTGGCCCTGCCATCCCTGGCCGACCTGCCGCCGATCGTCCCGTTGCTCGACGATGCCGGCGAAGAGGAGTCCGTCGTCCCGGCGGAGTGAGGCCCGGGCGCCGGAGGGAGGCGGCCCGGAACGGATCCAGCGCATCCTGGCTCGGGTCGGCTTCGGCTCCCGGCGGGGTGTCGAGGATCTGATCCGCCAGGGCAGGGTGACCGTCAACGGCCGCGAGGCCATCCTGGGCGACCGGGCAGACGCGGCGAAGGATCGCGTCGCCGTCGACGGCGTCCCCGTCCCCGCCCATCCGGAACTCCGGTTCTACGCCCTCAACAAGCCGGAGGGCGTGACCACCACGCTCCGCGATCCGCACGCCGATCGATCGCTGGCCCCCTACCTCCCGAAGGGTCCGCGGGTGTTTCCGGTCGGAAGGCTTGACCGGGACTCCGAAGGTCTCCTGCTCCTGACCAACGATGGAGACCTGGCGTACCGGGTGCAGCATCCTCGGTACGGCGTGGAGAAGGAGTACCTGGTCGAAGTGGAGGGGACCTTGTCGCGGCGGGCGGCCGGCGCCCTTTCCGCGGGTGTGCCGCTGGACGACGGGCTGGCCCGGGCCAAACGGGTCGGCGCGATCCATCGAGCCGGGGGGCGATCGTCGGTTCGACTGGTGATGGCCGAGGGGCGCAAGCGGATCGTACGCAGGATGATGGACGCGCTCGGCTTTCCGGTGAAGCGCTTGGTGAGGACGAGGATCGGGCCGGTTCGGCTGGGAGACCTGCGCCCCGGGAGGGTTCGACCTCTGCTCCCGGACGAGGTGGCGGACCTGTACAGAGAGACCGGCCTGGGTCGGGCTCGACCGCGGAGGCCGGCATGGAAGCGCCCGGGAGAACCCGGGGTCGAGGGCGACCTCGGGTAGAGGTCGAGGGCGTGTCATGCTTCCAATCATGGATCCGGAGGTCTACGCGGTGCTGCCCAAAGAGG
>JBIOYQ010000072.1:0-28401 GCA_044870295.1 Actinomycetota bacterium | reverse complement strand
TCGTGATTCATCAACGACAGCGTGTAGCTGTCGATTCCTTCCTTCAGTCGCTGCACGGATTCCTTGAGGTGCGAGAACCGGCCCTCCAGGAAGGCGCGGCGTCGCTCCAGGAGCCGGATGCGGGTCTCCGGCTTGAGGTACTGGAAGAAGGCCAGCCTCACCCGGAAGCCGCTGTCTTCGGAGGCGTCCTGGCCGGCCCGCTCCAGCAGCTCGGCGAACAGCGCCTCGCCCTGCTCCGAGATCCGGTACACGTTCTTGCGCCGGCCGACCTGCTCCTTGGGGAAGACCATCTCGACGGCGCCCTCCTTGAGGAGGCGCTTCAGCGTGGGGTACAGGGACCCGTACGACACCACCCAGAAGCTCCCCAGCGTGTCCGCCAGGCGCTTCTTGAGCTGGTAGCCGTGCATGGCCCGCTCCTTGAGCAGCCCCAGGATCGCGAGCTCCAACATGTCGTTCTACGCTCCTATCGGTTCGATATATCGAGTGAATCTATCGTGCGGATATATCGCCACGATATATGGCGGGGCCGGCCGCGTCAACCTGGCGGCGTGGCGAGGCGGAACGAGCTCAGAGGGAGGGCTCGAGGGGCGCTGAGGTCGTGGTGGGCTCGACCTTCGGCAGCACGATGGTCGGGTCGGTGATCGGTGCTCGACGGGTGGGCGTTGCCAGGATGAGCGTGGCGGCGAGCGCCCCCATCAACCCGCACAGTGCCCACAGGCCGCTGGGCGAGGAGGCGAACACCACCGCGCCAAGGGCGGGCCCGGCCACGCCGCCGATGCCCCACGACAGCTCGTACAGGCCCTGATAGCGGCCTCGCAGGTGGTCGGGAGCGATGTCGGCCAGGTACGCGTAGGCGATCGGCGCCGAGACCATCTCGCCGAGCGTCCAGATGGCCACCGTCCCCAGCAGGGCCAGCTCGGAGTGGGCCACGGCCGTGAGGCCGAATCCGATGCCGAAGAACAGGAACCCCAGCGAGATCATCTCCTTCGGCGGACGCCGCATGGTGAGCGCCGAGATGGGCAGCTCCAGGGCGATCACGAGGATACCGTTCAACGTGAGCAGGAGGCCGAAGTCGCTCGCGGTGAGGCCGGCGGGGCCCACCACGTGCAGGGGGAGCGTGGTGTTCTGCTGTGTGTAGATGAACGCCACCAGCGCGGACGACACGAACAGCAGCACGAACGCGCGGTCGGTGACCACGGCGCGATAGCCGCCGCGCTCGAGATCCTCGTCCCGCGTCGACCGGCGTCCTTCGGGGAGTGCGGTCCAAGCCAGCACACCGAAGAGGACGGAGGTCGCCGCGTCCGACCAGAACACCCACACGATGTGGTCCTGGGCCAGGAAGCCGGCCAGGGCGGCCCCGGCGGCGAATCCGACGTGGCCGAAGAACCGGACCAACGCATAGGCCGTGACCCGCTGGCCCTCCGGAACCACGTCCGCCATCAAGGCCCGGCTGGCCGGCCGCCACGTATCGGTGGCCAACCCGACCACGAGGGCCATGACCAGGATGATCGCGTAGTCGTGGACGTAATAGAGGAGGAGGACGGCCGCCGCGCTGGTGAACATGGACACGGCCATGGTGGTGCGGCGCCCCACCCGGTCGGCCAGCTGCCCACCGAGCACGCCGGCAACCATTCCCCCTGCCCCGAACGCCGCCACCGCCGCGCCGGCCTTGGCGAACGACACCCCGCGACGGGTGAGGTAGAGGACCAGGAACGTGATGGCGAAGGACGCGAACCAGTTGATGAAGTTGCCGCCGATCAGGATCCACGCGGGCTTCGGCAATTCCCTGATGTTCCGGCGCATGGTGCGCCGGTGGCCTCGCTTGATCCTGTGCGCCATCGACCGTCCCCCCGTCCGTCCACAGGGTACTCCCGCCCGCAAGCTGGTTCGATACCGCGTTCAGGGGAGAACGCTGCCCTAGACTCGCGCCGAACCGACCGTCGCGGAAGGACGGGGCGTGGGAGATCGCGAACACATGCGAAAGGGGAGGCGGTCCCGGCTGGACGCCATCCGCCAGGCCGTGCACGTGGCCCTTCCCGCCGACCAGTACGGCGACCACCTGACCATCCTGTCGGGGACGGGCCAGAACATCGCCGGTCTCGTCGTCTTCGTCGCTGCCACCTTCGCCACGAACGTGCTCATCTCGCGGGCGTTCGGAACCAACGGCGCCACGGTGCTGGGTACGGTGACGCTGGCGACGCAGTTCGCGTTCATCGCGGGAGCGGCCACCCGGTTCGGGATGGACCACGCCGCCGTGCGAAGGGTGTCCATCGAGGTGGGCGAGAAGGAACCCGGGCGAGGTCGGGCCATCGTGGCGCGGGCGGCGGCCATCGCCGCCGTGGTCAGCCTGGTCGGCGGCCTGCTGGCGTTCATCGGGGCGGACGCCCTGGCCAGGGCCTTCGGCGTGGGCGCGGTGGGGACCGACGCCTTCCGAGCCGCCGCCCTGGCGCTGCCCTTCGTCGCGCTCTGCCAGGTCTACCTCGGGGGGACCCGAGGCCTGAAGATCATGCGCCACACCCTCTCGATCTTCTGGGTCGGACAGCCGCTCGCGTGGATCGGGTTGATGGTGACCGGCTGGGTCATCTCGAAGTCGGTAGGGATGAGCGTGCTCTCCTACGCCGCCTCATGGATCCTGGCCACCGTCGCGGCCTGGTTCGTATGGGAGCGGGAGACCGCCCCCTTCCCGGCGCTTCCCGCCGAGCCGGGCGAAGTTCGCGAACTGGTCAAGTACGGAACCCCCCGGGCCCCGGCGGCCGTGCTCTCGCAGCTGCTGTTCTGGACCGACTACTTCGTGTACAGCCGGTATGCCTCAGGGCCCGAGCTGGGCGTGTATGCGGCGGCCGTGCGCGTGGCCCAGGCGCTCATCCTGTTCCTGACGGCCGTCAACTACATGTTCAGCCCGTTCGTGGCAGACCTCCACAACCGAGGCGAGCGCGACCGCCTGGACGGCCTCTACAAGGCTTTGACGCGGTGGGTGGTGATGGGCACGCTCCCGGTCTTGCTCCTGCTGCTCGTCGTGCCGGGGCCGGTCCTGAGGATCTTCGGGGCGTCCTTCGAGTCGGGCACGACCCCCCTGCGCATCCTGCTGATCGGTCAGGCCGTCAACGTGGCCGTCGGCAGCGTCGGCTTCATCCTGATCATGGTCGGCCGCACGGGATGGGATCTGGTCGTCTACGCGGGGTCCTTCCTCATCGACCTTGTTCTGTCCTTCGCCCTGGCTTCGCGCTTCGGGGCGGAAGGGGCGGCGACGGCCCAGGCCGTCACGCTGGTGGTGTCCAACACGGCGCGGCTCTGGCTGGTGTGGCGGTTCGTCCACATCCAGCCCTTCGACCGGAACTACGTCCGGCTGGCCATCCCCGCCGCCACGGCCGGCATCGTCATGGTGGTGATCCATCTGGCGTTGCGCGGTTCGTCGTGGCCGGTGGACCTGATCGCCACCGGCGCCGCCGGAGCCATCGCGTACGTTCCGATGCTGGTGGCGTTCGGCCTGGCGCCTGCGGAACGGCGGGCGGTCACCAGGATCCTGGGGCGGGAGAGCCCGTCCGGGCCGGCCCCTGCCTAGCCCCTCGGTGGAGGATTGGAGGCCATGAAGAACTCCGTGAACTCTCGCGCCCGGCCCTGGTCGTCGAACTCGATCACGTAAATGTTGGCGTACTGGTTCTCGATCGAGCCGTCGTCCTTGAAGTAGGTGGTCGTTCCGCGGACCACGCCGGTCGTGCCGGTGACGGCGATCGCCAGGTAGTCCGCCTGCCAGGACTCCGGGTCCTCGGGATGTCCGGCCCATTGGCGAACGATCTCGTCGCGCCCTTCCCAGGGCGGGCGAAAGGGATGGGTGAAGTAGCGTGCGTCCTCGGCGAACAGCGCGCCGATCTCGCCCGGGTCACCCGATGCCCACGCCCGGACGTAGCCGTCGACCCACGCCTGAACCTCTTCCAGTTCCATCGCCGCCACGATAGCAACCGGCTACGATGAGCGCTCCATGGCCGGCGACGACACCAGCTACGTGGAGGAGCGACTGGGCCGGGAGCCCGTGATCTGGCTGACCACGGTGCGAGAGGACGGACAGCCGCAGACCTCGCCCGTCTGGTTCGTCTGGGACGGCGAGTCGTTCCTGATCTACAGCATGCCTCGGTCGCAGAAGGTACCGAACATCCGGCGCAATCCACGGGTCTCGCTGAACCTGGACGGCGACGGGACGGGTGGGGGCATCGTGTCGATCGAAGGCGACGCTCGGATCGACGACGGTGCGCCTCCGCCCAACGACGTCCCGCCCTACGTTGGCAAGTACGAGCAGCTCATCAGGGACATGGGCGCGGAGCCGGAACCGTTCGGAAGGGAGTACTCGACGGCGATCCGCGTCACTCCAACCCGCCGCCGCGTGTACCCGTAGCAAGCCGAAGCGCCTGTTGCACAGCGTCTTCCGGGGACGATGCCTCCGGGAACGCGGCGACCGCCCGTCCTGCCTTGGCCAGCTGCCAGGTTCCCAGCCCGACCACCGGAACGCCCGTCTTGAGGGCGATGGCGATCTCGGACAGCGTCCCGTATTCGCCGGCGATGGCGATCAGTGAATCCGCGGCGCGCACCACGAGCGCGTTGCGCATCTGGCCAATGCCCGTCGGGATCGACACGGTCAGGTAGTGATTTCCCTCCGCCCGGGAGGCACCCGAGAGGATCCCGACGACGATCCCGCCCTCTTCCGAGGCGCCCTTCGACGCCGCCTCCATGACGCCCCCGTACCCGCCGCACACCACCACGGCGCCGGCCCGCGCCAACAGCAGGCCGACCTCTTCGGCCTGGGCGGCTGCTTCGGCCGAGGCCGGGTCCGGACCGCACACCGCGACGTAGATCGCCATGCGGGCCAGGCTACCGCGCCCTCGATAGGGTGGTGATCGGATGGACAAGGGTGTCGAGCGGTTCGACCGATGGGCAGAGACCTACGACCGCTCCTTCCTGCAGCGGCGAGTGTTCGAGCCGGTCCACCGGGCGCTGCGATCGGCGCTCGAGCCGTTGGAGGGGACGCGCGTTCTGGATGTCGGGGCGGGGACCGGCACGCTGGCCATCGAGCTGGCTCCCGACGCGCGGTTGATGGTCGGAGCCGACGCGGCGCCACAGATGATTGGGCAAGCGGAGCGGAAGAGGAACAGGACGCCCGCCCACTTCATCGTGGCGCGGTCCGAACGCTTGCCGTTCCCCGACGGGAGCTTCGACCGCGCGGTGGCCTCGATGACGGTGCATCACTGGGCGGACGCGCGGATCGGGGTCGCCGAGGTCGCCCGGGTGCTGCGACCGGGCGGACGCTTCGCCATCGCGGACATCGACATGCCGGGGCCGGTTCGAAGCGTCCTTCGATGGATCCACAACTCCCACGCCGGGTGGAGCCGTCGCGAGCTCGCCGACCTGCTGTACGACGCCGGATTCGTCAGGGTCCGGGCGCTCACCCGCGGTCCTCTCGGCCCCCGCCTGCCGATCTACGTGGCCGAACGATAGCGACGCAACCGGCGCAGGCTACCCCCAGGTCTTGCCCAACATCGCGGCCAGCAACGCCACGGCGCCCTGCTTGTCCAGTGGCTCGTTGCCATTGCCGCACTTGGGTGACTGCACGCACGAAGGACAACCCCTGGCACAGGGGCACAGCCGCACGGCCTCGAACGTGGCTTCCACGAGTCGCGTTCCCGATTCGTAGCCCCGCTCGGCGATCCCCGCCCCTCCCGGATAACCGTCGTAGATGAAGATGGTCGGCGCGCCCGTATCCGAGTGGAGCGGCGTGGACAGACCGCCGACGTCCCACCGGTCGCAGGTAGCCACCAGCGGCAGCAGGCCGATGGCCGCGTGCTCGGCCGCGTGCGCGGTCCCGGGGAGAGAGGCGGCCGTGATCCGGGCTCGGAGCAGCAGACGCTTGGGCAGGAGCCACCACAGCGCCCGCGTCACCAGCGTCTGCGGCGGGAGCGACAGGGCCACCTCGTCGATCGTCTCCTGGGTCGAGGACAGTTTGCGCTGGAACCCGATGACCTGCCGGGTGACCCGAACGTCGCCGAACATGGCGGGCACGTCGTTGATGGCGCCTTCGTCGATGACGTTCAATACCTCGACGTCCGTGAGGTCGCGCGTCTGCGTGTAGTAGTCGGCGTCGCTCTTGGCCACCAGCGCCACCCGGCCGGCCAGATCCAATTCGGCCACCTCGTACTGCTCTCCCTGATGGAGGTAGACAGCTCCCGGGTGCACGTGCCAGTACGCGCGTGATTCATCCACGGTCCCCAGCAGGCCACCGGTCTCCTTGTCCACGATGGCGAACAGCGCGCCGGACGCCGACCTGACGTCGACCAGACGATGGGGCGAGTCGCGCCCACGGTGGTACAGGAGCCCGCGCCGCCAGAACAGCGAACCCTCCTCCACCTGGCGCTGCACCGACTCGAGCGCTCCTTCGCCGAATACGGGGAGCTCCTCTTCGGTCAAGGGCTGCTCTCGGGCAGCGCACGCCAGATGCGGCCCCAGGACGTACGGATTCGTGGGGTCGACCACGGCCGCCTCGGGTGGCTTGCGGAACAGATCGTCCGGGTGCTGAACCAGGTACTGATCGAGCGGGTCGTCCTGGGCGACCAGGATGGCCAGGGACGGCTCGCCGCGCCGTCCGGCTCGTCCGGCCTGCTGCCACATCGACGCGCGCGTTCCCGGGTAGCCGGCCAGCAGGGCGGCGTCGAGGGACCCCACGTCGATCCCCAGCTCGAGCGCGGTGGTGGCGGCCACGCCGAGCAGCTCGCCGGAAGAGAGCGCGCGCTCCAGCGCCCGGCGTTCCTCGGGGAGATATCCCGCCCGGTAGGACTTCACCCTCCGGCGCAGCATGCCGGGCAGATCGCGGCGCGCGAACTCCGCCACCAGCTCGGCCGCCCGTCTGGTCCGGCAGAACGCGATGGTCCGGGTCTCGCTCTCCACCAGCTCGGAGAGCAGCCAGGAGGTCTCACTGATCGCGCTCCGCCGCAGGCCCAGGTCCTCATCGACCAGCGGAGGGTTCCACAGCGCGAACAGCTTCTCCCCTCGAGGCGATGCGTCGTCGGTGACCTCCGCGAAGGGGAGGCCCACCAGCCGCTCGGCCAGATCGCCCGGGTTCCCGACCGTGGCCGACGCCAGCACGAACTGGGGCTGGCCTCCGTAGTGGGCGACCAGCCGCCGGAGCCGGCGCAGGATCATGGCCACGTGCGACCCGAAGACCCCCCGGGCCACATGGGCCTCGTCCACCACCACGAGCGACAGACGAAGGAAGAAGTCCGCCCATCGCGCGTGCCCGGGCAGGATCGACGCATGGAGCATGTCCGGGTTGCTCATGACCAGGTTGGCGTTGCGGCGGACCAGGGGCCGCTCGGCCTGCGGCGTATCGCCGTCGTACACCGACGCCCGGATCTGCGGCAGCTTCAGTTCGCGAACCTGTCGTAGCTGGTCCCTGGCGAGGGCCTTGGTCGGGAACAGGTAGAGGGCGGTTCGCTTCTCCTCCTCCAGCACGGCCCGCGCGAACGCCAGGTTGTAGACGAGCGTCTTGCCCGACGCGGTTCCGGTGGCGATCACCACGTTCCGCCCCGCATCGAGCAGGTCGACGGCGGCGCGTTGGTGCGGGTAGAGGCCGTCGATCCCCAGCATGGCCAGACGGCGATGCAGGACGTCGGGCAGCGAGGGCAGAGGTTCCAGCAGCGGCTCCCGCTCGGGGAGCACTTCGACGTGAGCCAGGCTCGACCGACCGCCATCCATCGTCGCGAGCCGATCGAGGAAGGCACGAGCGTCCATCACGAGGATGGTAGTGGGACACTACGCCGGTGACCGGGGGAGGTGTCCGTGGAGTGGGGTGAGCTGCTGGCCGCCCTCGGGGTCATCCTGGTCGCCGCCGAACTGTTCACCAACGGCGTCGAGTGGATCGGCGAAGGTCTCGGACTTCCCGAAGGCGCCGTCGGCAGCGTCCTCGCCGCGGTAGGCACGGCGCTCCCCGAGACCATCCTGCCATTGGTCGCCATCGCCTTCGGCCGCCACTCGGGCGAGGAGATCGGCATCGGGGCCATCGTCGGGGCCCCCTTCATGCTCAGCACGCTGGCCATGTTCGTCGTCGGATTCGCCGTGCTGGTGTTCGCCCGAGGCGGACGACGGTCCACGGACCTGCACGGCGATCGGCGTGTCCTCCTGCAGGACCTGGGCTACTTCCTGGCGATGTACAGCCTGGCCGTTGTAGCCGGGCTGTTCCATGTGTCCTGGTTCAAGTGGGCGCTGGCCGTGGCATTGATGGTCGGCTACGTGCTGTATGTTCGCCGCCACTTCCAGACCCCCGACGGGGGGGCCGAAGAGCGCGAGGCCTCGGGGGAGGTCAGGCCCCTGTACTTCCTCCGATGGAGGCGCCGCCTCCAGAGGCTGGAGCCGGCGGCCACCCCCACGGTCCTGGCCAGCATCACGCAGACCGCCGTGGCCCTGGTGGGGATCATCGCCGGGGCCCGGGTGTTCGTGCTGGGCGTCGAACGCATCGCCACCGACTTCCACCTCCCGCCCCTCGCCCTGGCGTTGCTCATGGCGCCGATCGCCACGGAGCTGCCCGAGAAGTTCAACAGCGTCCTGTGGGTGGGCCGTCGCAAGGACACCCTGGCTCTGGGCAACCTCACAGGGGCCATGGTGTTCCAGTCGGCGTTCCCCGTGACGATCGGGCTGTTGCTGACCCCGTGGCGGTTCACCGGATCCGGCAGCCTGGACGCCCTGGTCGCCGCGGTGATCGCGCTGGTCGCTGGGACCGTCCTGTGGCTCACGGTGCTGGTCCGGGGCCGCCTTGGCGCGAAGCTCCTGCTCCTGCAAGGAGGGTTCTTCGCGGGATACGTGGTGTTCGTTCTGGTCCGGATCTGACGCGGCCGAGGCCGCCGCGGTCTCAGCTCCCGATCAAGCCGTCGTCGCGCAGGTCGGCGTACACGGATCGGGCCGAGCTCGAGATGAACACCACGCTGGCCGAGCCAACCGTTCCCGTGGTGGCGGGAACCACCTGGTTGGTCACGTCGTCGGGCGACATGGTCGCGGCGGTGAGCGCCAGGTTCAGCATGGTCGACAGGTCGAAGTTCAGGTGCAAGTGGTTCCAGCCCAGGGCGATCCAATCGAGGAGCTCGGCGGGATGCTCGGCGAAGGTGTTGCGCAGCTTCGACAGCGCCGACAGCATGAGCTTCCCCTGGTTCGCGGAGCGCCCGAGGTCGCCGCCGGGAACGTCGTGGCGGTCCCGAGCGAAGCTCAACGCCTGCTTGCCGTTGAAGTGGTGCATGCCCTTCGAGAAGTTCGCACCCGAATACTGATCGTGCATCGCCTGCGAGACGCGCACGTCCAGCCCGCCGATGCCCGTCACCATGCGGCGGAGCCCGCCGAAGGAGGTGAGCATCCAGAAGTCGATCTGGATGCCGGTGATGGACTCGACGGTCTGCACCGTGAGAGCGGGCCCTCCGAAATACATCGCGGTGTTGATCTTGTCGGTGCCGTGGCCGGGGATGTTCACCCAGGAGTCCCGGGGGAACCCGAGGATGGACGCCTTGTGGCGCTGCAGGTTGATCCCGATCAGATGGATCGAGTCCGATCGGCTGTGTTCGATGACCCGCGTCGACCGAGCGTCGCTGCCGAGGGCCAGGATGAACAGCGGCCGCTTCCCCTCCAGGGCGGGAACGAACGAGGCGCCGTCGTGCGCTGCGTGCAGCTCGAACACGCCCGCGCCGCCGGCGGTCGAGACCGATGCGTGCGCCCGGCCTGCGTGCCCACGAGGACCGATCAGGATCAGAACGCCGGCCAGCGATGCCACCGCCACCGACGCCGACAGCCAGTACGCCACGGCCCGACGGAACCGCATCATGGGGTGGCGCTCCCGGACGGGCCGGCGCTGGGAGACGGCGCCGTCCTGGCCTGGACGTCGGTGCTGGCGCTCGGATAGCCCACCACCGCCCATTGGCCCCCCTCGGGCCGCAACAGGAACGACACGTGGTTCGTGATGTCGATCTTCTGCCCGTCCTGCATCGTCCCCACCGCGACGAACTCCACCTCCGCGATCGCGGCGTCGGCCTGCCCCGACGGATCGAGCAGGACCTTCACGGCGAGCGTCGCGTCCTTCACTTTGAGCTCGGCCAGCCCCGTCGCCCGGTCACCGAGCGTGAACGCGTCCGCATCCTTCTTCGCTCGGTCTGCCACCGATCGGTCGAAGAGCGACCATGCGCCGTCGGGGACACCGTTGGCCCAGGTCTCCGGGTTGGCGAACACGGTGTCGTAGAAGGTGGAAAGGCGAGCCGCGATGGCGACGGTGGCGTCGTCGGATGCCGCCTGCTTGTCCTTGCCGGTGGCGGCGGGATGCCGCAGGTCGATGGGGAAGAAGAAGAGCGGCCGGCCGGGGACGGTCGTGGTCGCCGAAGGCCTCGGTCCGGGGCCGCCGGCCTCCGGGGACGAGGACCCCCTGGTGGCGAGCCACACGCCCACGCCGGCCACCACCAGCGCCAACAGGGCCGTGGCCAACCAAGCGCGGGCCCGAAGGCGTCGCTTGGCGATTGCCTGCCTCGTGACAGTCCTGCTGCCTGATGGTCGGTCCAGCAGCGCAGTGGGCTCGCTGGACGGCGACGACTCTTCGTCAGGAAACGGTTGCTTCGGTGGAGCGGGGCGCATCGGGGAGGCAGGTTAGCGGGCTCTGGCGCCGGTCGCAACGTCATCGGACCGGCCTCCGCGAAGAAGCTCTTCGGGGGCTGATGTAGACTGGCCGCTCCATGGACCTGGAGCTCGAGACTTCCGAACGAGACGGCGTGGCCGTCCTGTCGCTGCGCGGCGAGATCGACGTGTACACCGCTCCCAGGATGCGGCAGGCCATCGTCGACCTCGTGGACGCGGGATCATTGAACATCGTCGTGGACATGCAGAACGTCGACTTCCTCGACTCCACCGGGCTCGGTGTGCTGGTCGAGGGCCTCAAGCGCGTCCGCACGCGCGGCGGCAACCTCTCCATCGTCATCACCCAGGACAAGATCCTGAAGATCTTCGACATCACCGGGTTGAACAAGGCCTTCCCGATCCACGGCACCCTCGAGGAGGCCCTGAAGGCACCGGTCGCCGGAGGATGAGCGCCGGGACGACCAACGGGGGACCCTTCCCAGAGCTCGAGCTCGAAGTCCCCGCCAAGCCGATCTTCGCCCGCACGGCCCGCCACACCGTCGGCGCTCTGTCCCGCCTGCACGACGTTCCCGAGGACATGCTGGAGGACATCAAGCTGGCGGTCTCCGAGGCCTGCAACACGGCTCTCTCGGCCGGCGAGGCGGCTGACGCGAGCGATGACCATCGCGTCCGGGTCTCCGTGTGGCCGGAACGGGACCGGGTGGTGATCGACGTGGTTGACCCCCATGGGAAGCCGGGGCGCGAGGTATCCGGGTCCCCTGGAGAGATTGACACCGAGGACCTCCCCTTCGACCGCGTCCTATCCCTCCCCATCATCCGCGGCCTCGTGGACGAGGTGTCGATCACCGCCGAGGGATCCGGCGGCATCCGGATCCGGATGTCGGTGCTGATCCCCTCGGAGCCGTCCTAGGCGTTTCTCCGATACGCTGTATAGACAGCTCGAAGGGGAGTAGTCGAGTTCGGGTCCCGCCGTCAGCACGGCCGGCGCGGCAGCGAAGCCGGCCCGGTCGGACCCCAGTGCCCGCCTAGGGCACCCGTGACGAGACCTTCGGCCATGGATACGGCTGGGAGGTCGGCATGGTCGAATGGTTCCACTGGGCGGCGTTCCTCGCCTTTCTCGGCGTGGTCCTGAGCGTCGATCTCCTGGTCCTGCACCGCCGCGCCCACGAAGTCCCCATCAAGGAAGCGTTGGCGTGGACCGCCGCGTGGGTGGGACTGGCCGCGGCCTTCGGCGCGCTGTTGTGGCTGTGGAGGGGTGGCGAGACGGCGGGACAGTTCGCGGCCGGCTACCTCATCGAGTGGAGCCTGTCCGTCGACAACGTCTTCGTCTTCATCCTCATCTTCACGCACTTCGCCGTGCCGAAGGCGTATCAGCACCGTGTGCTGTTCTGGGGGGTGCTCGGGGCCATCGTGTTGCGGCTGTCCTTCATCCTGGGTGGGTCGGCGCTCCTGCATCGGTTCCACTGGATGATCTATGTGTTCGGCGGGTTGCTCCTGGTCACGGCGATCCGGCTCCTGCTCCAACGGGAGCGTGAGCGCTCTCCGGAGGAGAGCCTCGTGTTGAAGGTGCTGCGGAGGTTCGTGCCGTTGACCGAGACGTTCGAGGGACAGCGGTTGATGGTCCGCCATCAGGGACGGGTGGCCGCCACGCCACTCTTCGCCGTGCTGGTCCTGATCGAAGCGACCGACGTCGTGTTCGCCATCGACTCCGTGCCCGCCGTCTTCTCGGTGACCCGAGACGCGTTCGTCGCGTTCACGTCGAACGCCATGGCCATCCTGGGCCTGCGATCGCTGTACTTCGTGCTGGCCGGCGCCATGGGGCGGTTCCGGTTCCTGACGCCGTCGCTCGCGGCGATCCTGGGCTTCGTGGGCCTCAAGATGATCGCGAGCGGCGTCGTGGAGATCCCGGTCGCGGTGTCCCTCGCGATCATCGCGGGGATTCTGGCTCTCGGGCTGGGGCTGTCGCTCCTGCGACCGACCCCCTCGACGGCCTCTCCGCCTCGGACGTAGTACGACGCGGAAGCGACCTTCCGCTGGGGTAGACTTCGACTCGGCGTGCCGGGAAGGCTGGTCGGCCCCGCTGGATATGCGGGTGTGTGCCCCCGGCACTCTGACTGCCTGGGGGCCCTGGGTCCGGAAGAGGCTCGGGTGGACGTCATCCTCCAGGTCTTCGTCATCTTCGTGGCCGCGAAGGCCGCGGCCGAGGTCTTCGTCCGTCTCGATCTGCCCGCCATCGCGGGCGAGCTCATCGTCGGGGTGGTCCTCGGACCCCACGTCGCCGACGTCATCGAGGTGAACCAGTCGACCCAGACCTTGGCCGACCTGGGCATCGTCGTCCTGCTCTTCACCGTTGGTCTCGAGACGCCACTGTCCGGCCTCCTGTCGAGGGGGCGCTCGGCTCTCGGGACGAGCCTGATCGGGATCGCCGCCGCTGGCGCCACGGGCGGGCTGGTGGCCGTCGGGTTCGGGCACGGAGGACGGGAGGCGGCCATCGTGGGGACCGCCCTGGCCGCTTCCAGCGTGGGGGTCGCCGCGCGCGTCTTCCAGGATCTCGGTAGGAGTGCGACGGACCCGGCCAGGGTGGTGCTGGGTGCGGCCGTGATCGATGACGTCGTGGCGCTCGCGCTGTTCCCTTTGGTCATCGGGTTCGGCTCCCACGGTTCCTCCACGGGAGAGGCGTTGGTGGGAGCGGCCGGCGCGGCCCTGTTCATCGCGTTGGTCGCCGCGCTCGGTTCCCGGCTGTGGCGACGCCATCCGGGCCTGCTCTCCCGCCCGAGGGTCGGGCGAAGCCCGTTCGTCGTCTCGCTGGGGCTCTGTCTTGGTCTGGCGGCCGTGGCCGAACAGGTCGGGCTCGCCGCGCTGGTCGGAGCCTTCCTTGCCGGGATGGTCCTGGCCGAGACCGGTGACCGTTACGAGCTGGATCGCCGCATGCTGCCGTTGTTCGATTTCCTCGTCCCGTTCTTCTTCGTCCTGACCGGTGCCAGGCTGGATCTCGGGTCGGTCGTCTCCGGGTCGCTCGGCCTGCTCGTGGTCCTCACCATCGTGACGATCGCGGCCAAGTGGGCGGGATGCGCTACGGGGGCCGTGGGCCTGGGGCGGCGGGAGCGGCTGGAGGTCGGCGCCGGCATGATCGCCAGGAACGAGGTGACGTTGGTCGTCGCGACCGGCGCAGCCGCGGACGGGGCGCTGTCGGGTGACCTCGTGTCGGTCCTGATCGCCGTGGTGCTCCTCACCACGTTGCTGTGTCCCCTGTTGATGCGAGTCTCGTTGATCGGGCTGCAGCCGCCGCGCAGCCGCTCTGGGACCGAAGGGGACGTTCCCCCGGAGGCCCGGGGCACGCGAGACTGACCCTCACGGGCCGTCGGCTATAATCGCGCCCCGACCAGGGGTTTCGCCCCGCACCCCGCCGTTCGACATCGATCCAGGAGGACCTAGGAATGGGTTTGCTTGCGCAGGAAGGCGGCCTCGGTAGCGGTGTGACCTTCAAGAGCTTCGAGGACGCATCGCTCTGGGTGATCCTCGTGATCTCTCTCCTCGCTCTGGCCTTCGCGGGCTACCTGCGCCGCGAGGTCCTGGCGGCGCCGGAGGGAACCGAGAAGATGAAGAGCATCGCTCGGGCCATCCAGGAGGGCGCCAAGGCCTATCTCAACCGGCAGTTCCGAACGGTCGGGATGTTCATGGGGCTGTTGACCATCGTGCTGTTCTTCATCCTGCCGGTCCCGAAGGACGCGACGCACAGCGACAACTACATCAAGATCGGTCGCTCGATCGCCTTCATCCTCGGCGCGTCTTTCTCCGCCATCACCGGATTCGCGGGGATGTGGCTGGCGGTCCGGGCCAACGTTCGCACGGCGAACGCCGCGCGGGAATCTGGTCTGCGCAAGGCCCTCCGTATCGCCTTTCGGGCCGGCGGGGTGGCCGGGATGTTCACCGTGGGGCTGGGCCTGCTCGGAGCCACCGTCATCATCATGCTCTACAAGAACGACGCCACCAGCGTGCTGGTGGGCTTCGGGTTCGGGGGCGCCCTCCTGGCCATGTTCATGCGGGTGGGCGGCGGCATCTTCACGAAGGCCGCGGACGTCGGCGCCGACTTGGTGGGGAAGGTGGAGCAGGGGATCCCCGAGGACGATCCGCGAAACGCTGCGGTCATCGCCGACAACGTCGGAGACAACGTGGGCGACTGCGCCGGCATGGCCGCGGACCTGTTCGAGTCCTACGAGGTCACGCTGGTGGCCTCGCTGATCCTGGGCGCCGCCGCGTTCGCCGACTCACCGAAGGGCGCAATCATCGGCGTTATGTTCCCGTTGTTCGTCCGCGGCATCGGGGTGATCACGTCGATTCTCGGCATCCTGACAGTCACGCCCAGGTCGGAGACCGAGAGCGGCATGAAGGCGATCAACCGAGGCTTCTTCATCTCGGCGGCTGCGTCCGCCGTCGGCGTGGCGATCCTATCGAAGGTCTATATGGACAGCTGGAAGCCCTTCCTGGCCGTGCTGTTCGGCCTGATCCTGGCCTCCGTGATCCAAGTTCTGACCGAGCACTTCACCTCCACCCGGCGCAAGCCGGTGAAGGAGATCGCCGAGGCGTCGAAGACGGGCCCTGCGACCACGATCCTGGCCGGCTTCGCCACCGGACTCGAGTCGACAGTGTGGGCCATCCTCGTGGTCGGCGCCGCGGTGGCCGGGTCGTTCTACCTGGCGGGGTCGGGGGTCGAGAACCTCCCCAAGGCGCTGTACTTCATCGCCCTGACCGGCATGGGGATGCTCACCACGGTCGGAGTCATCGTGTCCATGGACACGTTCGGCCCGGTCTCTGACAACGCCCAGGGCATCGCAGAGATGTCGGGCGAGTTCGAGGGCCGTCCCGCCGAGATCCTCACCGGCCTCGATGCGGTGGGGAACTCCACCAAGGCCATCACCAAGGGCATGGCCATCGCCACCGCCGTGATCGCTGCAACGTCCCTATTCGGCTCCTTCGAGGTCGCGCTGAGTGATGCGGGCTTCAGCTTCGCCGGCATCCGGGTCGATCATCCGGACGTGCTGGTCGGGCTCCTGATCGGAGGCTCGGTCGCCTTCCTGTTCTCCTCCCTGGCGATTCGGGCCGTCGGCCGGGCCGCCTCGCAGGTGGTGATCGAGGTGCGCAACCAGTTCCGCGAGCACCCCGGGATCATGGACTACACGGAACAGCCGGACTACGAGCGGGTCGTCGACATCTGCACCAAGACCTCGCTGCGCGAGCTCATGACTCCGGGGTTGCTGGCCGTGCTGGCTCCGGTCATCGTGGGGTTCTTCCTGAAGGCGGAAGCGCTGGGAGCATTCCTGGCGGGGTCCATCCTCACCGGCCAGCTCTTGGCGGTGATGCTCTCCAACGCCGGCGGGGCGTGGGACAACGCCAAGAAGCTCGTGGAGGAAGGGTTGTACGGGGGCAAGGGTTCGGACGCCCACAAGGCCACCGTTATCGGTGACACGGTTGGTGACCCCTTCAAGGACACCGCCGGTCCCGCCCTGAACCCGCTGATCAAGGTGATGAACCTTGTGGCGCTGCTGATCGCGCCGCTGGTTGTGAGGTACGGCGTTGGGGGAGCCGGCCACACGGCCCTGCGGGTCGTCGTCGGCACCCTCGCCGTTCTGGTTCTCGGCTTCATGATCTGGTACTCGAAGTCCCGGCGGGTCGAGCTGTTCGTCGGCCAGGAATCGGCGCCCGAAGTGCCGCGCGCCTCGGACACTGCAGCCCTCAGCAAGCCCGCTCCCTGACGCCGGGCGTCGATCCGGAGGGCCGGTCGTCGTCATGGGCGCGTTCCGCAAGTGGCTGGGGCGGCTGTCCGAGACCGACGAGGAACGGCTCGACGAGGAGCTGCGGCAGTGGGCAGCATCCATCCCGGGCACCGTCAGGATCGCCGACGCGCAGGTCAGGGAACGGGTGAAGCTGGCCGGCATGGTCCGACGGGTAACCGTTCGTCCCATCGAAGGGCTGGAGGCTCTCGAGGTGGTACTGACCGACGGAACCGGGATGGTGACTGCCCGATGGCTCGGGCGGAGGAAGATCCCGGGACTGCTGCTGGGTTCTCGGCTAGCCATCGAGGGCGTGCTTGGGGAAGAGCAGGGGGCGCGGCGGATCGTCAACCCGACGTTCGAGTTCGTCCCCGCTCCGCACTGACCCGGACCGCCTCCGCCAGGACGCCCACCGCGAGGCGGTCCCGGACGCGCCACAGGACGGCCAGGTACGCGGTGGTCGCCCCCGCCGCGAACACCACGAACGACACGGCCGAAGTGCCCAACAGAGCCCGAGCAGCCAATCCCACGATCCCATAGCAGCCCACCGCGGCGACGACCGCCAGCACGGCTCCCTGCCCGAACGGTGTGATCCCAACCCTTCGGGCGACCACGGCTGTCGTGGTGAGGTTCTCGCCGACGATGGCGACGGCGTACGCGACGGCCGCGCCCTCGATGCCCTTGCTGGGGATGAGCAGGAAGTCCAGGACCAGGCTGATGGCCAGCCACGTCCCCGTGATGGCGACGTTGAGGCCGCTCCCTCCCGCCATCAGCAGCACGGTCTTGTTGTTGCCGACCCCCACGTACACCAGCATGGCCAGGGCCAGGATGACCAGCGCGTCCTGTCCGGCGGCGAAGCCCGGCCCGAAGATGCTCAGGAGGAAGGGTGCGAACAGCGCCATGGTGAGGTAGATCGGCCACGACGCGGCCACCACCCAGCAGGTCGCCTGGCGATACAGCAGCGAGGCCTCCCGTGGGCGATCCCGCGCCAGCAGCGCGCTGATGCGCGGCGCGATGGCGAAGGCGGTGGCCTGCAGCGCGATGGTACCGACGCCGATGAACCGGCTCACCGCGGCGTAGACGCCCGCCTCCGGCGCGGACCGAAGCGCGCCGACCAGCAGCACGTCGATCCAGCCCAGCGCCACCGTGATGAGCGCGGCCGCCCCTCGAGGCCCGGAGAAGCGCCAGAACTCCCTGGCGAGCCTCGGGATGGGCGCGACGGGCGTGTCCGTCGTTGCCCGTCGCTCGGCTCGCCGAAGCAGGGCGTCCAGCGCGATGAGAGAGGCGGGCAGGCCCAGCGCCACCGGCAGACCCCACGCGAGGCCGAGCCCAAGCGAGCCGGCTCCGAGGGCGACGGCCACGCCGACGGACAGCAGCCGAAGGCTCGGGATCCCGATGTTCTGCACGCGAACGAAGGGCCGCATCGTCCCCAGGCCGCGAGTCCCCGCCAGCGCGACGGTGGTCCCAGTGGCGAAGGGGAGGAACGGCGCCACGGCTCGGATCAGGTCGGCGCCCTGGCGCTGGCGATCGGCCTCGAACAGCACGCTCGCCAGGCCGCCGGCGGACACGGCCAGCGCGACCCCCGCGATCGCCGCTGCGATCATCACCGGCACCAGACCGACCGCCGCCAGGCGGCGAAGGTCACGCCACCGACCCAGGGCGCGGTTCCGGGCCAGGAACCGGACGATGCCCGTGTCGGCCCCCAGCTCGACGACGTTCGACACGATGGTGAAGAGCGCGACCGTCTCGAACACGACTCCTGCAGAGCCGGTGTGGAGGCCGCGCCCGATGGCCACCACCAGGAGGAACCCCAGCACGCTGCTGGCGACGCTGCCGGCCAGCGTCACCACGCTGCCTCGCGCCAGCGTGGAGAGCTCCCGGCCGGCTATGGCTTCCATCCCCGGCCGAGGGCTCGCTCGGAGGTCCACGCGGCGCTCGGTCACGGTGCGCAGGGTACGGCCGGCCCGGCCGGCGGCCTACGGTCTTTCGGCCACGACTAGGCTGCTCGCATGGAGCCTCACGAGGCGCAGTCGGTGGAGGAGGCCATCCGTTCGCTGTCGGGTCCGTGGCAGCCGCGCGACCTCGCCGTCGCCAACGACACCGTGGTCCGGGTGGCTCGGCTGGAGGGCGCCTTCCCCTGGCACCACCACGACCAGGACGAGCTGTTCCTGTGCTGGGACGGCGAGTTCCGGATCGAGCTGGAGGGACGAGAATCCGTCGTGCTCCGCCCGGGAGACATCGTCGTGGTGCCGCGGGGCACCGAGCACCGGCCGGTGGCGGATCGTCCCGCGCACGCCCTGGTGGTCGAGCCGGTCAAGACCAAGCAGTACGGCGACTGAAGCGCGAGGCGCCCCTGCGCCGTGCTCCTACTCGAACGTGCTGCGCAGGGCCTCTTCGGCCTCGGGCTTGGCGATGGCCATGATCTCGTCGCCCACCGCCAGCACCGTCTCAGGCTGCGGGATGACCACATGGCCCTCCCGGATGATGGCCACCACGGCGGACTCGATCGGCAGCCGCAGCTCGTACATGGGATGGCCGGCCGCCTGGGAGCCCTCGCGAAGCGTGAGCTCCACCAGGGCGGCGCCGCTGCGGTCGAGCTTCAGGAGCCGGACCACGTCACCGACCGTGACGGCTTCCTCCACCAACGCCGTCAGGATGTGGGGAGGGCTCACCGCCGCGTCCACCCCCCACTGCTCGGTGAACATCCACTCGTTGTTCGGATGGTTGACCCGGGCGACCACGCGGGGGACGGCGAACTCCTGCTTCGCCAGGAGCGAGGCGACCAGGTTGTCCTCGTCGTCACCGGTGGCCGCCACGATGACGTCGGCCTGACCGAGCTTGGCCTCCTCCAGAACGTACAGCTCGCACGCGTCGCCCAACAGCACGTTGACCGCATCCGGAAGCTCCGCCTTGGCTCGAGCCACGGCCGCGGGGGCCTGCTCGATCAGGGTCACCTCGTGCCCACGCTCGGTGAGGTCGGCGGCGAGGTGTCGCCCGACGTTCCCTGCTCCGGCCACGACGACTCTCATCGCGCGTCCCCCTATTCCGCCGCCGGCTCGAGCAGCGTGTCAAGCGTGCCGACGGCGGACGTCGCCACGACGAAGTGGGCGATGTCTCCCTGGTGGAACGTGGCGCCCTCCGTCGGGAGGAACGCCTCGCCTCCACGCTCGATACCGACGACTTCGACCTTCCCTGGAGCTTCGACGGACTCGACCGGGTTCCCCGTCAGGTGGTCGGGGATCTGGCGTTGCAGGTGCATCAGCGCACCCCCGGCGAACGCCTCCTTGACCTCGTCTTGACTGTGGAACAACAGGAACATGATCCTGGCGGCGGCCCACCGCACCGAGGCGATGGTGGGGATGTCTAGCTTCTCGTAGATCTCGGCGCGCTTCGGATCGTAGATGCGCGCGATCACCTTGGGGACGTGGAAGTGCTCTCGGGCGATCCGGGCGGCCACGATGTTGGAGTTGTCGCCGTTGGAGACCGCCACGAACCCGTTGGCCTCCTTGATGCCGGCTTCCACCAGGACGTCGCGGTCGAAGCCCTGGCCCACGATCGTCTTCGCCTCGAACCCCGGAGGCAGCCGGTCGAAGGCCTCCGGGCGCCGGTCGATGATGGCGACCGAGTGGCCTGCCTTCGCCAGCTCGACGGTGAGGGCGCCACCGACCCTCCCGCAACCCATGATCACGATGTGCACGGCGGGAAAGCCTAGCGCTCCGAGGCAGCCGTTGCGGGGACGCGGAGGTCGCCGGCGTGCGCCGGGGGGAGGGCTCGCGTGCCGGGGCTGCTCGTCTTGCCGTCGCGCTTCGCGCCCAAGCGGTAGGGGACCATCACCACGTCGACATGGGGATCGGCCTCCAGCGCCCGGGCGATGGCCCGCCCGGTGCGGTCGTGCAGCAGCCGGTGCAGGCCGCTCGGGTACAGCCGTCGCGGGATGATCACGCTGATCTCTCCGGCCCCCGAGTCTTTCGACTGCAGCTCCCCGATGTACCGGCGGATCGTGCGAGCGATGTCGCGGTCGAAGCATTCGTCGACATCCAGGGGAATCTCGAGACGGTTCCCCAGGTCGGCCCATCGCTCGGCGAGCTCCTGGGCGCTCACGGGGTCGATCCCGGCGTGCACCGCGCGGATCTCGAGGGCTTCGATGGACCGGGCGTAGCGCAACGCCTTCAGGACGCTCCGGTCCAGCCGGTCCACCAGGATCACGGCGGTGTGCCGGGTCCGGGGGACGATCGACAGCCGGCCATCGTCGGCGGTGTGTCCCCGCCCACCATGGTCCCGGACGATCACGACGTTGATCCCGTCCTCGTTCTTCAACGACCGGAGCACCCGCGCCCATCGACGGTGGCGTGCCTGCCTCTGCCCCCACACGTTCGACGTGCGCCCGGGGATGATCAGGGTGAGCTGGGCGTCGGGCGTCGTCGCCTTCTGGAGGAACGCCCGGAGGCGGGCTCCCTGATCCCATGCCGTGCACCGCTCCACCGCCAGGGGGATGGTCAGCCCGGTCCGCTTCCACTCTCGTTCGAAGGCTCCCCCCGCGCCGCCGACCGATTCGTCACCGGAGGCGAGATGCAGCGCGATGACGCGCTGTGGATGGATCGTCTTGGCGTACTGCAGGGCGTGGAAGGCCGCCTCGTTCAGCTCGTCCACCACCACGACGGCGACGTGACGCGCGGGGAGCGGCCGCTCGATCTGAGGCAGCCCCGCGACCAGGTCGGCCTCCTCCGCCTGGTACGTCCTGTTCACCCGTGTGAGGACGAACACCATGACGGGGACGAACACCACGATGATCCACGCGCCGTGGCTGAACTTCTCGACGGCGATGATGCCCGTGACCACCAGGGTGGTGACCGCGCCGATCCCGTTGATCGCCAGGCCTCGGCGCCACCCGGGCTCGCGCAGCCGGAGGTGGCGCTTCGCCATGCCGCTCTGCGACAACGTGAACGACGTGAACACGCCCAGGGCGTACAGCGGGATCATGCGGGTGACGCTGGCGCGGAACAGCACGACGATGAGGCTCGCCGCCGCCGCCAGCCCGATGATCCCGTTCGAGAACACCAGCCGGTGCCCCCGCTTCGTCAGCTGCCTGGGCATGAACGCGTCGTGCGCGTGGAAGCTGGCCAGGCGGGGGAAGTCGGCGAAGGAGGTGTTCGCCGCCAGGATCAGGATGAGCGTCGTCGAGATCTGCAGGACGTAGAAGAGCGACGTGCCGATGCCGCCGCCGTACACGGCCTGCCCGATCTGCCCCAGGACCGACTTGCTCTCGTCCGCCACCGGGATCACCCGCAGCCGGTGGGCCAGGTAGGACACGGCCAGGAAGGTCGCCGAGAGCACGGCCCCCATGTACATCAGCGTGGTGCGGGCGTTCTTCCACTCGGGCTTGCGGAAGGCGGGGACGCCGTTCGAGATCGCCTCGACCCCCGTCACGGCCGCGCCTCCCGAGGCGAAGGCCCGAAGCACGATCACCATGGTGACGGCGCCCAAGCCGAGGGTGAGACCGCCGGACTGCGCCTGGGCCGGCGTCGACATCGCATGGATCTGCCCTGTCAGGACCCGCACCATCCCGAGGCCGCAGGTCAGGCACAGGCTCGCGATGAACACGTACGTCGGCACGGCGAAGATCCGCCCCGACTCCCGCACGCCGAGCAGGTTCGCGTACGCGATCAGCCACACGAAGAGGAGCGACAGGACGACGCGCACGCCATCGGACAAGGGATAGACGGTGCTGATCGCCTGCACGCCCGCCGCCACGGACACGGCGACGGTGAGCACGTAGTCGACCAGCAGGGCCACCCCGGCGAGCTGGGCGGGCAACAGGCCGAGGTTGTCCTTCGTGACGATGTACGCGCCGCCCGCGGACGGATAGGCCTTGATCGTCTGTCGGTACGAAAAGATCAGGACGGCCTCGACCACCACCACGGCGAGCGTGATGGGCATGACCAGGGTGAACGCGGCCAACCCGACCGCCGGGATCAGGATTCGCAGGATCTCCTCGGTGGCGTACGCGACCGAGGACATGTTGTCCGAGCTGAACACGGCCAGGGCCGTCGGCTTGCCGAGCCGTTCGTGCGCCAGGCGCGCCGTCGGCAGCGGCCGTCCCAGCAGCAGTCGCTTCACCAGGTAGCCGGTGGAGGGCATCCGCGGCGCGGCGCGGTTCGAATCGAGGGTGGCCATCGAAGCTCCGAGCGGTCAGCCCTGGGAGGCGGACCGCTCCGAGTCGGACGATCGCGCGGGGAAGGCGATCACCTCGGCCTGGCCGTCCTGCGTTCCCGCCGGTGTCGCCGGCCCGGTGACCTCGGGCCTCGGTTGGGTGGCTTCGGACAGCAAACGGGCGTAGATGGCGTAGTTCGAGGTGCGCCGGAACCGCAGCCACGAGGTGAGGGCCCGGCCGACGACGACGAGCGTCAGGACCGCCACCCACGTGACGGCGATGATGAGGTCGAGTCGCGGAATCGCTACCATCGCAGACGAGCATCGACGGCGAGCCGCTAAGGCGCCGTCAAGAAACGAGCCCCGGGCGTAAAGATGTCGTCAAAGCCGGAACGAGTCGAGAGCGGGACGCGCGCGGGCCTCCGTCGGCTGGTCGTGCCGCGGCCTCGGCCGTCGACACCGCTGGCCGTGGTGGTCGCCATCGCCGGTCCTCTCGCCGCCACCGGGCTGGCCCAGCTGCTTCCGCACGGCGACGCGGCCATCCCGGCGCTCCTCTATCTCCTGGCCGTCGTGGCCGCCGGCGTGGTCGGACACCTGTGGCCCGCGCTGCTCGCCGCGGCGTTGTCCTTCGCCGGTCTGGATTACTTCTTCACCCCTCCGGCGCACACCTTCTCGGTGGCGACAGCGGAGGACTGGCTGGTGCTGGCGATCTTCTCCTTGGTGGCGGCGTCGGTCAGCGCGGCGCTGACGGCGGCCCTGGAACAACGGGCCAAGGCGGAAGCCCAAGAGCATCAGGTCCGAGCTCTGTACAACGTGACCTCGCGCCTCCTGTCCGGGGCGGGCCTGGACGTGGTCCTGCGCGATCTGGCGAGCTCGCTGCGCACCCTGTACGGCCTTCGGGGGTGCCGGATCGTCGTGCTCGACGCGGATGGACGGGAGCGTGAGCGGGCATCGGTGGGAACCCTCGACGGCGAGCTGCTGACCGTACCCCTGGCGGCCGAACGCTCGGTGGTCGGCACCATCGAGATGGCCGGGGCGCCGTACGGGGGCATCGGGAGCACCGAAGGAAGGGTGCTCGACACGTTCGCCGGCCAGCTCGCGCTGGCCATCGAGCGGGCGCGGTTCGGAGAAGAGGCTTCTGCCGCCAGGTTGGAGGCCGATGCCAGCCAGACCCGCGCCGCTCTGTTCTCCTCGGTGACCCACGACCTGAGGACGCCCCTCGCCTCCATCCAGGCCAGCGCCTCCAGCCTGCTGGAAGAGGGAGTCCCGTTCTCCGGTGAACAGCGGACGGAACTGTTGCGCACGATCCTGGAGGAGTCCGAGCGGCTCAACCGCCTGGTCGGCAACCTCATGGACCTCAGCCGCATCCGAGCCGGCGCGCTGACTCCGGCGAAAGAGGCCATCCCCATCGACGAGCTCATCGCCGCCGTGGTCGGCCGGATGCGGACCCGGCTCGAGGGCCGACGAATCCGCGTCCAGAGCCGGGACGACCTCCCTCCCGTCCCCATGGACGTGGTGCAGATGGACCAGGTCCTCACGAACCTGCTGGAGAACGCGCTGTCCTACTCACCTCCGGGGAGCGAGATCACCATCACGGCGGTGCGCTGGGAGCAGCAGGTGGAGGTGCGTGTGTCGGATCGTGGGCCTGGGATCCCGGTCGAGGAGCGGACGCGCGTGTTCGAGGAGTTCTACCGCCGCGACGTCGGCGAGCGCCGCGGGGGGACCGGGCTGGGTCTCGCCATCGCCAGGGCGATCGTCACCGCGCACGGTGGGGAGATGTGGATCGGGGAGACCCCCGGTGGTGGGACGACGGTCGGGTTCCGGCTTCCCACCGCTCGACGAACCGACGAGATGGTCATGGACCGGGACGGCGCATCGTGAAGGTGCTCGCCGTCGACGACGAGCCGCAGATCCTCCGAGCCCTGCGGGCGAGCCTGGCGGCCCGCGGCCACGAGGTGGCGACCGCGCCGAACGGCGAGACGGCCCTGGAGCTTCTGTCCGACAACGACGTGGACCTGGTGGTCCTGGATCTCGGCCTGCCCGGCATCGACGGCGTCGAGGTCATCAAGCGGGTTCGATCCTGGTCGTCGGTCCCCATCATCGTGCTCTCGGTTCGGGACGCTCAGGCCGACAAGGTCGCAGCCCTCGATGCGGGCGCCGACGACTACGTCACGAAACCGTTCGCCATGGGGGAGCTGCTGGCGCGCGTCCGCGCGGTCCTGCGACGGCTGTCCGGTTCGGACGACGAGCGGCCGGCGCTGGTGAAGGTCGGCGACGTGGAGGTGGATCTCGGCCGGCGACTGGTCACCAGAGGCGGCACGCCCGTGCATCTGACGCCCACCGAGTTCGGGTTGCTGGAGCAGTTCGTCGCCCACCCGGGGAAACTCCTGACCCACCGGTGGCTCCTTCAGAAGGTCTGGGGCACCGCCCACGGTGGGGAGAGCCACTACCTGCGCGTGTACGTGGCCAGCCTGCGGAAGAAGCTCGAGCCCGATCCGTCGACTCCGTCCTTGATCCTCACCGAGCCCGGGGTGGGGTACCGGTGGATGGCGGGCTCGACCGGTGGATCAGGCGGGAGTGGCGACGGCACCCTCCTCGGGTGATCCGACGATCCGATCGGTCGGAGCCGTCACGTCCAAGCGGTAGGGCACGCTGGTCACCACCACGCCTGGTTCGAACAGCAGGAACCGCTTGAGGTAGAGCCCGCTCTGGTTGTGGAGCAGGTGCTCCCACCATCGCCGCACGATGAACTCGGGCAGCACGACGGTGACCATGGTGTCGTGCCGAGCGGTATACCGGCGGATCTCCGCGAGCAGAGGCTCCTTGATGTCCCGGAACGGCGCGTCGACGACCGACAGCGAGATATCCATGCGCCAGTCGGACCATTCCTGCAGGATGCGCTCGACCTCGTCCGGGTCCGAGGCGAAGAACAGCGCCTCCAGGTGGCTGGGCCGCAGGGACTTCGCGTAGACGATCGCCCGGATGGTCGCGTCGTTCACGGACGACAGCGGCACCAGTACGACGTTGCGCTCGGGCTCCAGCGGACGCGCCGCCCGGGGTGTCGACGGCCGCACGTGCTCGGGGAGCACCGGGCAATTCGTCACCACGATCCCCGGCTCGAACAGCAACGCCGTCTTCAGGTAGAGGGTCTGGCGCCGCCCCAGGAACTGGAGCATCGAGTGGCTCGACAGGACTTCGGGGACCACCACCGTGTGGAAGTCCGAGGCTCCCCGCGGAAGCGAGTGGAGGAACCGCCGCAGCGATCGGGTCACCGACCCGTTCTCCATCGGGAGCTGGACCAGGTCTCCCAGCCGCGGCGCCAGGCGCGACCAACCCGAGGCGGCTTCGTCGAACTCGCTGTGAGGCCCGACGAACAGGGGGATGATCTCCTCAGGGCGGACCGCCCGGAGGTAGGTCACGGCCTCCACCGTGGCCGGCCCAAGATCGGCGACCACGACGATGAACACGTTGTGGGTCTCCTGTCGCGGGGACATGTGCCGAGCCCGCAGGATGCGTCCCACCGCCTCGTAGTGACGGGACACGGCCAGGAAGAAGGCCACGATGACCGGTATGGCCGCGATCACGATCCACGCGCCGTGGGTGAACTTCGTGACCGCGACGATCACCAGGACGATGCCGGTCGTCGCGGCGCCGACGGCATTGATGATCATGCTTCGGCGCCACCCCTCGGTCCGACGGCGCCACCAGCGTCGCACCATGCCCGTCTGCGACAGCGTGAACGCGGTGAACACTCCCACCACGTAGAGCTGGATCAACCTGGTGAGGTTCGCGTCGAACACCCAGATCAGCGCGACCGCCAGCAGCGCCAGCACGATGACGCCGTTGGAGAAGACCAGCCGGTCGCCGCGGTTGCGGAACTGGGCGGGCATGAACCCGTCGCGGGCCAGGATGGACGACAGCCTCGGGAAGTCCTGATAGGACGTGTTCGCGGCCAGCACGAGGATCCCGGCCGTGAACCCCTGCAGCAGGAAGAACATCAGTCCACGGCCGAACACCGTCTCCCCGATCTGCGCCAGGACCGATTTCGTGAGGACGATGTCGTGGTTCGCGTGGACGTGCAGCATGCGGGCCAGGATCGTGATCCCCAGGAACATGGACACGGCCATCACGCCCATGATGGTGAGGGTCGCGGCGGCGTTCTTGGACTGAGGACGGCGGAAGGCCTGGACGCCGTCGGCGATCGCCTCGACGCCGGTCAGTGCGGTCGCCCCGGAGGAGAACGCCCGCAGGACCAGGAACAGCGCCAGCCCGCTGACGGGGGCCAGGGGGATGGCGGCGGTCGCCGCAACGGGACACCCGCTCAGGCAGCGGACGAACCCCGCCACGAGCGTCGCGTACACGAGCAGGACGAACCCGTAGGTCGGGATGGCGAAGACCTGCCCGGCCTCCCGTACTCCTCGCAGGTTGGCCAGCGTCAGGATCGAGATCAGGCCGATGGCGAGCGACACCTTGTGGTCCGCCAGACCCGGGACCGCGGAGGTGATGGCGACCGTGCCCGCGGTGACGCTCACCGCGACGGTCAGGACGTAGTCCGTCAGGATGGCCGCCGCGGCCACCAACCCCGGGATGGTCCCGAGGTTCTCCCGCGAGACGATGTACGAGCCGCCGCCGCGTGGATACGCCCGAACGGTCTGGCGGTAGGAGGTGACCACGATGGCCAGCAGGATCGCGATGGCGAATCCGATCGGGACCATGAGGGCCAAGGCCGACACACCGGCGGCCACCAGAACGAGCATCATCTCCTCCGTGGCGTAGGCCACCGAGGAGAGGGGGTCGGACGAGAAGACCGGCAGCGCCAGGGACTTCGGCAGGAGCTGGTGCTCGAGCATGTGGCTGGGCAGGGCTCGGCCCAGCAGGATCCGCTTCAGCCCTCTCCCCGGCATGCGCCGGATTCTAGGCACGACGTCCCGCGAAACGTCACCTCGGGGACGATCTCTACAATCGCCATCGTGGCCACCGCTCCCAAGCTGGAGACCGAATCCACCGCCGACCTGATCAAGCGCATCCTGGTCGGGCGGCGGATGGCCACCCACCGGCTGGAGCACACCCTGCTGCCCAAGGTCCTGGCCCTTCCGGTCTTCTCCTCCGACGCGCTGTCGTCGGTGGCCTACGCCACGGAACAGATCCTGTTCGTCCTCATGGCGTCGGCCACGGTCGGGGCCTCGACCAGCCTGGTCATGCCGATCAGCGTCGCCATCGCGGCGCTCATGCTGATCGTGGTGGCCTCCTACCGCCAGACCGTTCGGGCGTATCCGAACGGTGGCGGCGCCTACATCGTGAGCAAGGACAACCTGGGCGTCATGCCGGGGCTCATCGCCGCGGCCGCGCTCCTCACGGACTATGTCCTCACGGTTTCCGTGTCCGTGGTGGCCGGCGTCTTCGCCATCACCTCGGCGGTCCCCGGCCTCCACGACGTCAAGGTGGAGCTGTCCATGGGGTTCGTCGCGCTCATCACCCTGGCGAACCTCAGGGGCGTTCGGGAGTCGGGCACACTGTTCGCCATCCCCACGTACGGGTTCATCGCCTCGATCTTCGCGCTGATCGTCACGGGGCTGGTCCGCTGCGTGGCCGGCGGGTGCCCGCAAGCGGTGGTGCCGGCGGACCACTTCGCGGTGGGCACGGCGTCGGCGGTGGGGGTGTTCGTGATCCTGCACGCCTTCGCGTCCGGCTCGACCGCCCTGACCGGCGTGGAGGCGATCTCGAACGGAGTCCCCGCGTTCCGGCGTCCGCAGGCCAGGAACGCCGCCCAGACGCTTGCCATCATGGGCGCCATCGCCGTGACGATGTTCATCGGCATCAGCTTCCTGGCCTCACGAGC
>JBIOYQ010000071.1:0-5764 GCA_044870295.1 Actinomycetota bacterium | reverse complement strand
GCGCTTCGTGCGGATCTGGAACATCGCTCGGAAGCGCTCGAACGCCAGGACCTGGCGGTACCCGAAGCACTCCAGCAGGGCCGCGCCGACCAGGATGAGCCGGTCGCGGGTGCGTGGATACCGGGCGAGCAGGAGCGTCTCGATCCCCACCGCCATCTGCGACAGGAGCATGCCGTACAGCACCGCGAGCAGGGCGAACAGCACCGCGAACTGCACGAACAGGATGTGCAGGAACGCGCTGGCGACCAGCAGGACGTAGCCCGCGACCTCGACCACGGGCCCGAGGGCCTCGAAGAAGAGGAAGTACGGGACCGCCAGGAACCCCAGCCGGCCGTACCGCGGGTTGAACAGCATCTCCTTGTGGGTCCACAGCGTCTCCCACAGCCCCCGGTGCCACCGGTTGCGCTGATGGCGAAGGATCCTCATCGAGGACGGCACCTCGGTCCAGCAGATGGGGTCGGGGGTGAAGAGGATCCGATACGGGCGCCTCTGGCGCCGGTAGGACCGGTGCAGCCGGACCACCAGCTCCATGTCCTCGCTGACGGTCGACGTCGAGAATCCGCCGACCTCCATCACGGGCTCCCGCCGGAACAGGCCGAACGCCCCCGAGATGATGAGCAGGGCATCGAGGTGGCTCCACCCGGCCCGCCCGGTGAAGAACGCCCGAGCGTACTCCAGGACCTGGAAGCGCTCGATCCACGTGTCCGGCATCCGGAGCTGGGTCACCCGGCCCTCCACCATCACGGCGCCGTTGACGGGCCGGATCGTCCCGCCGGCGGCCACGACGCGCTCGTCCTCCAGGAACAGACGTGACGCCCGGAGGATGGCCTCGGCGTCCAGGATGGAGTCCGCGTCCACCGCGGCGACCAACGGATAGCGGGACAGGTTCAGCGCCGCGTTCAAGGCGTCGGCCCGGCCCCCACGCTCCTTCTCGACGACGATGAGGTTGGGGTGCCGGAGGGAACGGAAGCTCCGCCGGACCGTGGCCGTGTGGAGCGCCCGGCGATACACCCTGGGCTGCTCGACCATGGCGAAGGCCTCGACCAGGACCTCGATGGTGCGGTCGGATGACCCATCGGACACCACGATCACCTCGAACTCGGGATAGTGCAGGCCCAGCAAGGACCCGACGCTGGCCACGATGCTTCGCTCCTCGTTGTACGCCGGCACCAGGATCGAGACCGGCATGTCGAGGTCCCGCTCGAGCGCATCGGTGAGGGACAGCTGGGACAGCTCACGCGCGTAGACCCTGATGGAGCGCAGACCGAGGTACCCGAACCACGCATACAGGAGGCTCAACGCGGCGAAGTACGCGAGGACCAGGAACTGCGAGAACACGTAGACGTAGCGCCACGCGCTCATGCCGTGGCCCGGAGGTGCGGCACGTCGGTGAAGTCGACCAGGCCCGCGTCGAGGAGCACCTGGGCGGCCATGTCACGGGCGAAGCGGTCGCGGTGTGCGCGGGCGGCCTTCCGCAGCACCGCGATACCCCACCGTCCCCGGTGCAGCAGCGATTCCGCAGCGGCCCGCCGTACCCACCAGGACCGATCCCCCAGCGACTGGTGCAGCGCCGTGACGGCGATCCGGGCCGGCACGAACGCCGCCGCGCGCGCGGCCTGGACCCGAACGAACTCCGTGTCGTCCATCAACGCGATCACGACGGCGTCGCGCGCCCGCATGGGAACGCGGCCGAGCTTCCCCAGGGCCCGGAGGGATGCGGACCGGACCTCGGGATCCTCGTGGTTGATCCAGACGGCAGCCTCATACGCGAACTCGGCGAGCCCCAGCCGGCCCACCGCATCCAAGGTCGCCCGGAGGACTCGAGGGGGGGACTGCTCGTTGGTGAGGAGGCGGGCCGCGATGCCCGCGGCGCCGTCTTCGGCCAGGAGCAGGGTCTCGCTCATCGCTCCGGTCGGCAGATCGGCCTGGGGCAGGGCCTCGGCGAACGACTGAATGGCATCGTCGCGCCCTGCCCCGCTCCATTCCGAGAGGGTCCTGGCGGCGGCGCGGGCCGCCATGAGCCGGACCACCGGCTCCGAGCTGGTCATGTGCCGGACCACCGATGGCAACACCGTGGGCAGGCGGGCCTTGGCCAGCCCGTCCAGCGCCTCCATGCGGTCCGTCATCCGCGACGACTGCAGCTTCCTCAACAGCTCGGCCGCGGCACCGGTTCGCCAGAGTCCTTCCGCCACCGCTCGTCCCGCGTCACCGGACATGAGGTGCCGAAGGCTGACGCCTGCCTCGATCGCCTCGTCGGTCGGCGGTGGGAACGGAGCGTCGCCCAGCACGGAGTCGATCCACTGAACCGTCCAAGATTCGACTCGGAGCGCTCGCTGCTCCTCCCGCGTCCGAGTGATCGCGTGAAAGACCAGGACGTAGCCCGTGAGCACGCTCAGGGCCAGCGCGGTCGCGACCACCACCCCGACCAGGGTCGCCGCCACATCGGAATACGGCAGGAGGCTGAAGAGCCGGCCCGCGAACACGACCGTCAGGAGTCCGAGCGCCACGACTTCCACGCAGAAGACGACGAACACCAGCACCGTGTACGCGAGATCGCCGTGCCGCCGCCACATGGAGGCTCACCCGGTGAGGCGATCGACCTCGGCCAGCAGATCGACGAGGTTGAACGGCTTCGTGATGTATCCCGACGCACCGGCCGCCTCGGCCCGGCTGTGGAATCCGGGCTGTCGTTGGCCCGTCAGCAGGAGGACGGGGAGGGTGGATCCGAGCTCGCCGCGAAGGTGCCGGAGCAGATCCAGACCGCTCCCATCGGGGAGGAAGACGTCAAGGATCAGCAGGTCGTAGCCACCGGACTGGCAGGCCGTCTTCCCTTCGGCCATGCCCCTCGCCACGTCGACGTCGTGGCCCTGACGGCCTAGGGCAAGCTGCAGCAACTTCAGGGCAGTTGGATCGTCGTCGATCACCAGGATGGCGCTCATGGGGACTCGCTTGGGTGATCGGCATCCCCGTACGCCCTGTTGAGGGAGTCGCGCTCGGCTTGCTCAGAGCCGTTCCGCGAACATCCAGCGGTGCCCTTCCAGGTCGGCGACCCGGTAGACACGCTCCCCGTAGTCCTGGTCCTGAGGCTCCGCGAGGACCTCCGCCCCAGCCGCCTCGGCCCGCCGGTGGTGCCCGTCGACGTCGTCGACGAAGACGTGGAGGCCATCGATCACGTAAGGGACGGCCGACCACTTCCGCGCTTGCTCGCAGGTTTCGGCATGGTGCTTGGGACTCTGGTAGTCCGGGGTCGGGTTCGCCAGCATGATCACCCCATCCTCGATCTCCATCTCAACGTGAGTGATCCGCCCATCCTGCTCGGTGTAACGGCTCCCCTCCCGCTCTCGGAACCCGAAGGCCCGGGTCAGCCAGTCCAGGGCGGCGCTGACGTCCTCGTACGCCATCATCGGGATGACGCGGGGCATTCCCGCCGGCAGAGGCTTCGCCATGACCCGTCTCCTTTCACTCGCGTTCGCGTGAATAGTTAACGTGTTCGTTAAACATCTGTCAAACTTGGACCGGGTTGACGATAGATCGCCCTTGGGTGAAAGATTTCGCTCAACGTGAATGACTTGGACGACACTCTCTCTGCCCTGGCCGACCCAACGCGGCGGAAGGTCGTGTACCTCCTCACGAAGGGCCCTCGCCGCCCGAGTGAGTTGGCGTCTGCCACCGGGGTGAGCGGACCGGCCCTCAGCCGGCACCTCCGGGTGCTTCGGGCGAACGGGTTGGTCGAGGCAGCGTCCGGAGACGAGGACGCACGCGTCCGGATCTATCGCCTCCGACCGGAGCCGTTCGTGGCCCTCCAGTCGTGGCTGGATCAGGTGCACGCGTTCTGGGGCGAGCAGCTCGGCTCGTTCAAGGCACATGCGGAGCGAAGCCGGAAGAGGTCCTCCTGAGTCCCAGCGTCGTCCGAACCGTCGAGGTCCGTGTGGATCCCGACACGGCGTTCCGCGTCTTCACCGAGGAGATCGGCTCCTGGTACCGGGGCGGGGCGTACAGCTGGAACGATCCGGCGCGAGCCGTCGGCATCCGGTTCGAGCCCGGTGTGGGTGGCCGGTGGATCGAGGTTTGGGACGAGCAGACGGGAGAAGGGTTCGAGCTCGGACGAGTGACGGCATGGGAGCCGGGGAGGCGGCTCACGATCTCCTATCGTGCGTTCGACCTTCCACCGCAACCGCGGACCGAGATCGAGGTGACGTTTCGTTCCGTGCCGGGCGGCACCAAGGTCACCTTGGAGCACCGCGGCCTCGACCTGCTCCCACCGGCCATGGCCGGCCGGTGGCAGCAGCGGGCGTGGGCCCAGTTCATGGAGTGGTTCCAGGATTACATGACTCCCCGGCGGTGAAGGAGTGGCTGGGCGTTGGTGGAGGTGGCGGGATTCGAACCCGCGTCCTCGGGCGACCATCTGGGTCTTCTACGGGCGTAGCCGGCGGGTCGTGTCTCACCTTGGGGCTCCCACCGGCGGAGGACCCCTCGGCCAGCCCGGCTTCGGTGTCCGGCCGCGGCCACCAGGCGGAGCCGCCGCCGTGAGCCTGCTCGCGACGCCCGACCCGCGGACGCAGGCGTTCCGCGGCGGACGGCCACCTAGGTCCTAGGCAGCGAGTGCCAGCTCAGAGTTGGCAGTTGTTTCTGTTCCGGCTTTTAACGAGGCATCCGGAGACCTCGGCCCGCTTCTCCCAGGTGGTAACCACCCGAGTCGAAGCCGATTCACCCCCATATCGAGTTGTACGTCGAGTATACGAGCACGCCTCGTGAGCAGCGACGATGACGACGGCGGAGGTCGGGGCGAGGACGGCGGACGCCTAGAGGCGCTTGTCGCGAAGGGAGGAACTCACGGAGCGCTTCGCCCGGATGACCTCGGGGTCCCGGGGGTCCAGCGGCAGGATCGGGGTCCGGTCGTCCCGGGGGCGCCTCGGCTTGTTCTCGACCCTGATCCTTCGCATCTCACATCACCTTGTTTTGAGTATCGGCGGGCTCTGCGAGCGATGAATCCCCCTTTGGTCAGGTCGTCAACGGCTCTTGGTCCAGCCGTCGTTCGCTGTGGAGCTAGGCCGAAGGAACGAGTCGCCCTCGCCGCAGGAGCCGGGCTCGGCTAGCGCTCGCCCCGTCGCCTGGCGGCCAGCCCGCGCTCCATCTCGCGCCGGTGTTCCCGCTCGGCGATGGCATCCCGCTTCTCGAACCGCCGCCTGCCGCGGCCCAATCCGAGCTCCATCTTGGCCTTGCCACGGGTGAAGTAGATCCGCAGCGGTACCAGGGTCAGGCCGCGCTCGGCGGTCTTCCCCACGAGCCGCTGGATCTCCTCCCGGTGCAGGAGCAGCTTGCGCCGTCGGGTCGGCTGGTAGGCCCGGGTGTCGGCCATCTCGTACGGAGGGATGTGGAGGTTCTCGATCCACACCTCTTCTCCGACCACCCGCGCGTAGGCGTCCGCGATGGTGGCCCGGCCTTGGCGGAGGGACTTGACCTCGGGGCCGGAGAGCACCATGCCCGCCTCGTAGGTCTCCTCGATGGCGTAGTCGTGCCTGGCCCGCCGATTCGTGGCCACGGTCCGGTCGCCGGGGAGCGCCTCGCGCGCCGGACGCTCGGTCCCTCCGCCGCCGTCGGCGCGCCGGCCGGGCCGGCCCTGCACCTAGACCTCGAGGAACCGGCGCATCGCGAAGAGGCTCCCGACGGTGGCGACCACGGCACCCAGCGGGAAGATCCACTTCGCCGCGAACAGCACATCGGTGGTGCTGACCAGCGGGAGGAACACCACCACGCCGCGAAG
>JBIOYQ010000070.1:0-6609 GCA_044870295.1 Actinomycetota bacterium | reverse complement strand
GAGCCAGGCGGTGGGCAGCCGCAGGCATTGGAGCCCGGCATCTCCACCCGGTCGAGGTCGTGCGCTACGCGCGTCGGTCAGGAGACGGTGACGGAGATCGCGATGAGGGATATGAGGCGCTTCATGTCGTTGTCAGGTCCTTAGGACGAACAGCGTCCGGCGAGCGTTCCGGTATGGAAGTCCGGAAGGGTACGGGTCTACGCCCGATTCCGGAAGGTTCCTTCGAATGGATTTTCGGTACCGAGCCCTATCGGTCGGCCCACCGGATGTCCGATATCCACGGCAGAGGCTGCGCCGTCCGGCGGTCACGGTTCAGCAGGCGATGCAGCTGGTGCCACGCCTTGGAAGGCGAGTTGTTGATCCCGGCACAGGAATCCGACGACTGGCGGCACGCCGCGCGCTGTGACAGGGCTCCGACCAGGGTCATCCGCTTGCCGTGTCGCTGGTACGAGTACAGGCTGAGCCGGTACCACTCCTGAGCCATGCTGCCGTTCGGCGTGTAGATCTGGGGGAGGGGCCAGGCGGACCGGGCGCCCCAGGACACGTACCAGACGTCCTCCTGGGTCCAGCTGCCGACGCAGTTCCCACGGGGCGGACAACCGCCGGCATCGCCGAAGTCGTAGAACGGCCACTGGGCGACCTTGTCGTACCCGCGGACCCAAGCCTTGCTGGGACCAGGCCGGTTCCAGCCCAACTCGATGTCGCTGGCCCCGGCGAACTCGACCCGGCCGTCGATGTGCTCCTGGAACGCCCACGCGTTCGTCTGATTCACCATCCGCGCCCAGTCGGCGCCGTGGTGGAAGGTCACGGCGGGTCCGTAGTTGCTGGTGCCGATGGCGATGTGGAGGTGCGGGCTCTCCTTCACCGAGCAGCTCACGTAGCCGCCCGCGTAGGCCTGGGCGGCCCGCCCGATGTGCTTCGTCGAGGCGAACCTTGCACCGAAGAGCGACACCCCGGAGCTGCCATGCCGGCGCATGGGGCTCCCGAAGGTCAGAACCACGATGGCGGTGTCCTGCTTCACTCGCTTCAGTCGCCGGCCCTCCACGCAGCCCAGGCGCCGGAGCTTCCCCGGAGCCGTGGTCTTGAGGTACTGGCTGTAGGCGACCACCGGGAGGGAGCCCTGATGTGTGCCCGCGGGCCCGAGCGCCCCCCGCGCCTTCGACGGCAGGTGGTGGCCAGCCCTCGACCCGTCGCGCGGAGCCGAGGCGTCATCCGCCGGTGTGCCCACCGGGGCGGCCTGGCGCGGGTGTTCGGAGGGGCGATGGGTCTCCTTCGATGCGTGAGGCTGGGTGGTGGTCACCGCCGACACCCGGCGCTCCGAGTCGCCCTTCGACAGCGGCCAGAGGTGGGCGCCCGCCACGACGACATGACCGACTACCCACAGCAGGGTGGCCAGAAGGACGAGGTCGCGGCGAGCTCGCCAACCACGATTGGCGCGATGCTTGCCTGGATTGCCCCGGGCGCGGCGGTCGGCCGCGTCGGAGCCAGTTGGGGCGCTGGCTGACTTGATCGGAATCCCCTCGCAAAAGGAAAGCCGGAGGCATGGTCCCATCCCCGGGCCGATGTGACAAGCAAGCGGAGCGGCGAGGGTCTGGATGTCACCCAAGCCAGGTTTGAACGCCCCCGCTCGAAGGAAGGTGGCGGCCGTCGCGGTTCCCGGCGATGATCGTGGCTGTGAAGCTGGCCGACCTCTTCTCGACCCCGCGGCCCATCATCGGGTCGATCGCGCTCCGGCCGCTGCCGGGTTCACCTCGATTCGAGAGCCCTTGGCAGGCCGTGATCGACCGGGCCATGGACGACGCCCTCGTGCTCGAACGAGGCGGCGTGGACGGCCTGTCCATCGAGAACATGGGCGACGCTCCTTTCTTCAAGAGCGAGGTCCCGCCCGAGACCGTGGCCGCCATGGGGCGCGTGCTCTCCGAGCTTCGCCGCCAGAGCTCGTTGCCGCTGGGGGTCAACGTGCTCCGCAATGCGGGGCGGGCGGCCCTGGCCCTGGCGCAGTCCTTCGGGGCGCAGTTCGTCCGGATCAACGTCCTTACCGAAGCGGTCGTCGCCGATCAGGGGCTCATCGAAGGGATCGCCGCCGAGGTCATGCGGGCCCGGCGGCTCATGGGGGCGGAGGGCATCGCGGTGTTCGCCGACGTCCACGTCAAGCACGCCGCTCCGGTGGTGGTCCGTCCCATCCGCGAGTCGGCGCTCGATGCCGTGGAACGCGGGCTGGCCGATGTGCTCGTCGTGAGCGGTTCGCGAACGGGCGAGCCGCCGTCGGCCGACGACCTGGCAGCGGTCCGGGAGGTGGCGGAGGTGGTCATCGGCAGCGGCCTGACTCCCCAGAACGCCCCGGTGCTGCTGGACGCCGCCGACGGCGCCATCGTGGCCACGGCGTTGCGAGGAGACGGCGACCTTCGGAACCCCGTCGACGCGGAGCGGCTGGAAAGCCTGATGGACGCGGTTCGCAGAGTGCGGTCAGGCCGGAGCGGCTAGGAGCACTGGTCAGCCGGAGCCGGCGATGGGGTCGTCGCCGGTCCCGAGTTCTCGACGGATCGCATCCTGCACGTGCCACGGCTGCGCACCGCGAGCGGCCAGGATGTGCGCGCCCAGCCCGCGTTCTTCTCGGACGATCCCCAGAAGGACATGCTCTGTGCCGATGGACGGGTCCCCCAGGCGCATGGCTTCCCGCAGCGACAACTCCAGGGCCTTCTTGGCTTGAGGAGTGAACGGGACCCGCCCGCCGAGTGGACCGGGGATCGGGTCGCATCGCCGTCGCCGGCGCCGTCCGCGGACCGGTTGGTCCAGCGCCCCCGGGCCGAAGGCCTCCTCCACCTGTCGACGAACCTCGTCGACGTCGATGCCGATGGCCCTGAGGGCCTCCGCGTCCGGATCATGGCCGGCGGTCGGTCCCATCCCGACCTCCCGGATCACGTCGGACCGGACGGCTTGGATGTCGATGCCCAGCCTCAGCAGCGCCCGCGAGGCGACCCCCGTCTGCCGCACCACACCCAGCAGGAGGTGCTCCGTCCCGATGTACCCGTGTCGCAGAGCGCGCGCCTCCTCCTGCGCATGCACGACGGCTTCCCGCGCTTGTTCCGAGAATCGCTCGAACATCCGATGCTCAGCCCCTCCGGAACCATCGTCTGGCGTGCTTCTTGTGGACGGCCTGCTTGCTGACATTGAGCTCGGCAGCGATCTCCTGCCACGACCATCCGAGGTCGCGAGCGTTGTGGACCTGCAGCGACTCGAGCTGCTCGAGGAGGCGGCGCAACGCCGCGATGGCCCGCAGACCGACCTTCGGGTCGCGGCTCCCTGCCGCCGTCGCCAGCTTCGTGGCTTCGCTCACGCTGTCAACATACGTTGACGCGCGGCCGGTTGTCAACAACGGTTGACCCCCTTGGGAGGGGGTACCCTCCGGCCGTGGCCGAACAGGTCTTCACCCGCTCGCTGATCGAGAAGCTCGGGGTCAAGCCGGGGTCGCGGGTCTCCCTCCTGGGAGTGGCGGACGACGACTTCGTGGCGGATCTCGAACGCGCAGGAGCCGACGTCTCACGCCGTCGCCGCCGCGCTTCGGACCTCGTCTTCCTGGCCATCGCCCGGACCGAGGACCTCGACCGCCTGGGGGAGCTGGAGCACTACCTGGATCGGGCGGGTGCGGCGTGGGCGGTGTACCCGAGAGGGCGGAAGGACCTTCGGGAGGTGGACGTGATCCGGGCGGGTGTCGCCGTGGGCCTGGTCGACAACAAGGTGGTCCGGTTCTCTGAGACGCATACGGCCCTGCGCTTCGTCATCCCGTTGTCTCGCAGATAGGCGACCGGCTACCCTCCGCCTGCGATGGCCACCTATCTCGTGACCGGCGGAGGCGGGTTCATCGGCTCCCACCTGTGCGATCGCCTGCTGGCCGAAGGCAAGCGGGTCGTGGCCCTGGACGATCTGTCCTCGGGCAAGATCGCCAACCTGGCCGAGGCTCGAGCCTACGGACACCAGTTCGCCTTCCACACCATCGACATCCGGTCTGGCGGCCTGCTGGCCATCTTCGAGCAGTACCACCCGGAGGTCGTCCTGCACCTGGCCGCCCAGCCATCCGTGGCCGTCTCGGTCCAGGACCCCCAGCGAGACGCCAGCGTCAACGTGACCGGCCTGCTGAACGTGTTGGAGTGCGCCGCCGCGACCGGCACCGGGAAGGTGGTGTTCGCCGCGTCCGGTGGCACGTTGTACGGCGAGGCGAAGTCGCTGCCGGTGAAGGAGAGCGCTCGCGGACGGGGCCGGCCCAGCTCTCCCTACGGGATCACCAAGGCGGCCGGCATCAGCTACCTGGAGTTTTTTCGGCTGAGCCGGGGGCTGGACTACACGGCGCTCGCTCTGGCGAACGTGTACGGCCCGAGGCAGGACCCGCACGGCGAGGCGGGCGTGGTGGCCATCTTCAGCGCGCTCATCCTGTCGGGACAGCAACCCACGATCTTCGGCACGGGGCAGGACACCCGCGACTACGTGTACGTCGACGACACCGTCCATGCGTTCGCGCTGGCCGCCGAGCGCGGCTCAGGCCAGCTGGTGAACATCGGAACGGGTGTGGAGACGAGCGTGAACGCGCTGTTCAAAGCCATGGCCTCGATCGCGGGATTTCGCGGGAAGCCGGTGTTCGGGCCTCCGCGCCCGGGCGATCTTCACCGCAGCGCGCTGGACAACACATTGGCGGCAAAGGCGCTGGGTTGGAAGCCATGGACGTCGTTGAAGGTTGGACTGGCGGCCACGATCGACTCGTTCCGCCCGGCCCGGACCTCCTGACGCCCGAGTTGCCAAACGAAAGCAGACCGGGCAGGATGCTCGGTCCGCCCCAACGTTCGTTGTCATCTCCCGAGAGGAGGGTTGTCCAGTGAAGAGACGGCTCCGTGGGCTGCGCCTGGTGGGCATCGCCGGCGTGGTCACGCTGATCGCCTCGCTGTTCATGGGATCGGCTGGTGCCGCGCCACAGGGCGCCACGACCCGGTTCATCGTCATCGTGAACCAGGCGAAGGACTACGACGCGGTCCGCTCGACCGTGGTGGCCAACCGGGCAAAGGTGTTGGACGAAGCCCGAGACACGTCATGGTTCGTGGTCAACGCGCCGGCCGGCCTCCCATCGGCCCTCGCGTCCGACCATCGCATGTCCATCGTCCGCGACGGCATCCGGCAGATCGCGCCGGCCGAGAACCCGAACCCCAACGTCCGCTACGCCGGGTCACGCGGAGCGAAGGTCATCAAGCTCGATCCCTCCCAGCGCCGGCCGGCGCCTCGGGACGGCGCACCCGATCCGGACCCGGCGTGGAACTACCGCGGCCTGCTCTGGACCTATGACCGCATCCACCTCCGGAGGGCCTGGAACACCACGACCGGCAGCTCGGACGTCGTGGTTGGCGTGGCCGACACCGGCCTCGACTACAACCACAGCGACCTCCACGGGAAGGTGACCTCCGTCGCCGACTTCACCAAGACCGAGGACCCGCCGCTGTGCGAGACGTTCTTCGGAGCCTCGGACGCCGACTTCGCGGCCGAGTTCGGCGTGGCCACCAACCTGGACTTCAACGGGCACGGCTCGTGGATCGGTGGCAACATCGCCGGCAACCTGGACGGCAAGGGGATGAACGGGATCGCCCCCGGCGTCTCGCTCGTCTCCCTCAAGATCTCCCAGTGGTGTGGGTTCGCCTACGACACCGAGATCCTGCTGGCGTACCAGTACGCGTATCGCCACGGGATCAACATCGTCAGCAACTCCTTCGGCGGCTACCTGGATCTCTCCGATCCGGCGCAGGAGGACGTCTGGCAGCTCTACGTGCGGGTGGTCGACAAGGCCCGCGCCGCCGGCACCACGATCGTGGCCGCCGCCGGCAACGAGCACGTCCAGGTGGGGACCGACGGCCTGGTGACGTCCCATGGACCGCTGACCGCCCCGGACACCGACCCCGCCGAATTCCTGGACTTCTTCGGTTGGTACGAGGTGCCGGGCGGGATCCCGGGCGTGGTGGACGTTTCCTCGACCGGGCGCACGGTCAACCGGCCCTCCCAGACCTGCCCGCCGGGGACGGAAGGGTCCGAGGAAGACACCAACGCCACGTGCAAGCCCACCTCGGACGCGCACCAGGCGACCGGGGTTCTGGAGAAGGACCAGCTCGCGTACTACAGCAACTTCGGATCCCGCATCGACGTGGCCGGTCCGGGTGGAGCCCGGAAGTTCAACGTCCCGAACTGGGACCGGGGCGGCACGCCCGGGTTCCCGGTCACCGACGCCGACGCCACGAACGCGTGGGAGGACTTCAGCATCACCTCCAACTGGGCAGTGCAGATTCCGTGCTTCGTCTTTGGACCAGGCGGCCCCTTCCCGCCGAACGAGTGCTACACCAGCATTCAGGGCACCTCGATGGCGACCCCACACGTCTCGGCGGTGCTGGCGCTGCTGGCGAGCGAGTATCCCAATCTCAGAGGGCAACCGGCCGCGCTGGTGCAGCGGCTGAAGGCGCGGGCACAGCCCATTGTTGGCAATCTCACGCCGCCGCTGAGCGCCACGGACAAGTCAGCCGGTGATCTGTCCGGAATCGCCTGCCCCGCCGGCTACTGCCATCTCGGCGGGCCGCCGGTTCC
>JBIOYQ010000069.1:0-30302 GCA_044870295.1 Actinomycetota bacterium | reverse complement strand
GTGCTGGCCATGAACGCGTGGAGCGTGCGGTTCCGCGAGGTCCGCCGAGCCGTCCTGGTCGTCGGCAGCGACATCGTGGCCACCCCGCCCATCCCCGATCGCCTGGCGGGAATCGGGTGGACCGACGGCCTGTCCGTCTCCGACGCCCGCCTGCTGGTGCACTACTACCGGACCACCGACGACGGCCGGATCGCCTTCGGCAAGGGGGGAGGGGCGCTGGCGTTCGGATCCCGGGTGGGTGGGCGATTCGAAGGAACGTCGCCCCGCCTGGAAGCCGTCGAGCGCCACTTCCGCGCGATCTATCCCATGTTGGGGGACATTCCGATCGAGTCCAGCTGGACCGGTCCGATCGACCGGACCCGGACCGGCCTCCCGTTCTTCGGGGCCCTGTCGTCGGCGCCCAACGTGTTCGCGGGCGTCGGGTATTCCGGCAACGGCGTGGGCCCCTCGTACGTGGGTGGCCACATCCTGGCCTCCCTGGCGCTGGGGAAACGGGACGAGTGGTCGACGTGCCGACTGGTCCGCTCCCGCCCGGGCGGCTTCCCCCCGGAGCCAGTGCGCTACCTGGGCGGCAGCGTGGTGAAGGCGGCCGTCGCCCGGAAGGAGCGAGCGGAGGACGACGGCCGCGCACCCTCGAGGGTCGACACCGCGCTGGTCAAGCTGGCCCCGGCCGGATTGGTCCCGAGCAAGCGCGGCGGCTGAAGCCGCTCCTCACCCGACCTGCGTCCAAGAGCCGCCGCTCAGGATCCACGTGTCGTCGAGCGCGTCGAAGGACCCGGTGGTCCCTCCGAAGAGCACGGTGACACGGCCCGCCCCATCGTAGGCCGTCTCGTGGCTGAACCTGGCGTCGGGCGAACCGGGGAGCGCCCGGCGGGTCCACGACGATCCGTTCCACGTCCAGGTGTCGGCGTTCGGACAACAGCCTCCGAACAGGACGACCCTGCGCCGGGCGGCGTCGTAGACCAGGCCCGTGTCGTCCACGCCCGACGGGGCGGTCGAAGGATGGCGCTGGGTCCACGCCGCGCCGTCCCACGTCCACGTCACGTCCTCGATGTCGGGCGACGTGCCGAAGAGCACGATCTCCTGGTGCGCGCCGTCGAAGGCCAGCCGAGGGCTGTACTTCACGGCAGGCGACACGTCGGGTGTGCGCTCGTGCCACGTCGTACCGTCCCAGGCCCACGTGTCGGCTAGGAAATCCGCGCCGATCCCGCCGAACAGGATCACCTCGTGCCTGACACCGTCGTACGCCATGCCGGCGTTCTGTCGAGGAGGTGGAGAGGTGGTTGGTTGCCGCTTCGACCACGTGCCTCCATTCCAGATCCAGGTCTCGCCCCCTCCAGACGATCCGCCGAACAGGACGATTGCCCGTCGCCTGCCGTCGTACGCCATGGATGCCCCGTATCGAGGCGACGGCAAGGTCGCCGGGTGCTCGAGCATCCACGCGGCCCCATCCCACGTCCACGTGTCGCCCAGTGGGAACCCGGAGGCGTCGAGACCGCCGAACATGACGACACGCTGCCTGGCCGCGTCGTACGCCATGGCATGCTGGAGACGCCCCGGAGGAGTGGTGGTCGCTCTCGCCTGGCCCGTGGCCGCGGTCGGTGCGAGCCCCACGGCCAGGATCAGGGTGATCCTCAGGAAGCGCGTTCGCCACATTGGCGTTCCCCCGTCGTGCTCGACGCTCATCAGGGAATACGGTCGAAGCGCCGCGGTGGCTTGGCGGTGGTTAGTGCCCGCGGCCCTCCGGGAGCGAGTGGTCGAGCTTCTCCGGCAGCCACCATCGCGACGTCACGACCTTCTGCCGCGTGTAGAACCGCACGCCGTCGCGTCCGGTCGCGTGGAGATCGCCGAAGAACGAGTTCTTCCATCCGGTGAACGGGAAGAACGCCATGGGGGCGGCCACCCCGACGTTCACGCCCAACATGCCGGCCTCGGCCCGTCGCTTGAACTCCCGCGCGTTGCCACCCGAGGTGGTGAAGATGGACGCGGCGTTCCCGTAGGTGCTGGTGTTCAGGATGTCGATGGCGCGGTCGATGTCGTCCGCGCGCACCACGGACAGGATGGGCCCGAACAGCTCGTCGCGCCACAGCGGCATGTCGGGGGTGACGCCATCGAAGACGGTGGGACCGAGAAAGAACCCCTTCCCCGGACCCTGACCCCGGCCGTCAGCCACCAGCTTGGCTCCGCCCTCTTCCCCCTGCTCGATGTATCCGATCAGCTCGCTCTTCCGTTCCTCGCGGATCACCGGGCCCATGTCGGTGTCGGGCTCGGCGCCGGGGCCCACCTTGAGCCTGCCGGTCTGCTCGATCAGCTCGTCCAGCAGGGCCTGGCCCAGGGACCCGACTCCCACCGCCACGCTCCCGGCCAGGCATCGTTGGCCCGCGTTGCCGAAGGCAGAGGAGATCACCGCGGTCACGGTCTTGTCGAGATCGGCGTCGTCCATCACGATCAGATGGTTCTTCGCGCCTCCCAGGGCCTGGACGCGCTTCCCGTTCGCCGCCCCAGTCGCGTAGATGTACTTGGCCACACCGGCCGACCCGACGAACGACGCCGCATCCACCTCGGGATGGGTGAGCAGCGCATCGACCGCGTCCTTGGCCCCGTGCACCACGTTGAACACACCATCGGGGAGGCCCGCCTCGACCAGCAGCTCGGCGATCCGCATTCCCGACAGCGGCGTGCGCTGCGAGGGCTTGAGGACGAAGGTGTTCCCGCACACCAGCGCGATCGGGATCATCCACAACGGCACCATGTTCGGGAAGTTGAACGGCGTGATGCCGGCGACGACACCCACCGGGAACCGCACCAGCTCCTCGTCGATGCCCTGGGCGATCTGGTCCAGACCCTCGCCCATCAGCAACGTGGGAGCGCCGCAAGCCAGCTCGACCACCTCGATGGCCCGGCGGACCTCCCCCCTGGCCTCCGGGAGCGTCTTGCCGTTCTCCCGGGTGACCAGTGCGGCCATCTCCTCGAAGCGCTCCTCCATGAGCTGCTTCAGCCGGAACATGACCTGTGCGCGGTCGGGTACCGGCGTGTTCGCCCAGGCCGGAAAGGCTTGCCGCGCAGCGCCAATGGCGCCCTCGATCTCCTTCGGCGTCGAATAGTGAAGCATCGCGATGGTCTCGCCCGTGGAAGGGTCCGGGATGGGATCCACGTGGGTGCCCTTCGACGAGGGCTCTCGGAGCTCGCCTCCGATGAAGGCCGGAACGGTTGCCACGCTCATGGCGACTCCTTGCTCATGGGACCTGGAAGCGGCTGCGCGGAAGGAATTTCCCGTGCCCCTCCTTGCCGAACCATTGTCCATCCTTCACGAGCACCTCGCCCCGCTGCATGACCACCTCGGGCAATCCGAGCACCTCCACGCCCTCGTACGCCGAGTAGTCGACGTTCATATGGTGCGTCTGGGCGGAGATTGTCCGCCTGACGTTCGGATCGAACACCACCAGGTCGGCGTCGAAGCCGGGCGCGACGGTTCCCTTCCGTGGATGGAGACCGAACATCCTGGCCGGCGATGTGGCGATCAGGTCCACCCATCGACTCAAGCTGATGTGGCCGTCCTTGACGCCCTGGAAGATCAACGTGGGCCGATCCTCCACGGACGGCAGCCCGTTCGGGATCTTGGCGAAGTTGCCCTTCCCCAGATCCTTCTGCCCCTGGTAGTTGAACGGCGCGTGGTCGGTGGAGACCACCTGGAGGTCGCCGGACGACAATCCTTTCCACAAGTCCCTTTGATGATCCTTGGGACGGAGCGGCGGCGAGCACACGAACTTGGCGCCCTCGAACCCGGGCCGGGCCATGTCGTCGTGGGACAGGAAGAGGTACTGGGGACAGGTCTCGGCGAAGGCGGCCACGCCGCGGTCCCTGGCCTCCTGGACGGCGTTCAGAGCGTCGCGGGATGACAGATGCACGATGTACGCAGGGCATCCGGCCAGCTCGGCGAGCTTGAACACGCGGTGGACCGCCTCGCCCTCCATGGCTGCCGGCCGGCTCACGCCGTGGTAGACGGGGTCCGTCTTGCCCTCCGCGATGAGCTGGTCGACCAGGACGTTGATGGGCCCGCCATTTTCGGCGTGCATCAGGATCAGGGCGCCGCTGTTCGCCGCCCGCTGCATGGCCCTGAAGATGGAGGCGTCGTCCAACATGAACACGCCCGGGTAGGCCATGAAGAGCTTGAATGAGGTGATGCCTTCGCCGATCAGCTCGTCCATCTCGGCCAGGATCTTGTCGTCGACCTCACGCACGATCATGTGCAGCCCGTAGTCGGTCTGGGCCTTCTTGGCCTTCTCGAACCAGGCGTCGAGGCCTTGGCGGAGGGTCTCGCCGTAACTCTGGACGGCGAAGTCGATGCAGGTGGTGGTGCCGCCGAAGGCGGCGGCGCGGGTCCCGGTGCCGAAGTCGTCGGAGCAGAAGCTGCCGCCGAACGGCAGGTCGAAGTGGGTGTGGGCGTCCACCCCGCCCGGGATGACGTACTTGCCGGTGGCGTCGATGGTCCGGTCAGCGGTGACCGTTTCGGCCAGCCCGGTCCCGATCAGCGCCACCTTCTCGCCGTCGACCAGGACGTCGGCCTTGGTGGCTTCGGCGGCCGACACCACCGTGCCGCCCTGGATCAGCGTCTTCACCGAACCATCCCTCCCTCGTACGAGTACGTGGATTATGACGGTGAACCTCGGTACCGGCCGAGCCGTCTACTGGCGGATGGACTGGGAGGACGAGGATCCGGGCCTGCCGATCAAGCTCGGGCCATGCTCCAACGGCGAGTATGACCCGGAACCGCTCCCACCGGTCCTGACCGAGACGATCCGGCTAGCTCGCGAGGCATGCGAGCGCAACGCCCGGCGGGTCGGGATGTCGCGCCGGGAGTTCATGCTCTCCATCTGCGGGGCGGCCACGACGCTCATGGTGCTCGACGCCTGCGCCCGCGGCGCCTTCCGAGCCGATGGGTCGCCCCGGTCCACGGGGCCCGGCGGCCATTTCCGTCTGGCGCCGGAGGATGCCTTCGAGCCCGAGGCCGCCCACGAAGCGATCGGGGGCGAAGAGTTCGTGTTCGACATGCAAGGCCATCTCCTCGAGTACGACCTCAACCCCATCGCCCACGGCCAGGACTTCTGGACTCCCTTCCCCCAGCAGAACTGTGGTGAGGCCGACCCTCGGACATGCTTCTCCATGGAGAACTTCATGACCGAGATGTTCCTGCGCAGCGACACCACGATGCTGTCGCTGTCGGCACTCCCCATCTATCCGGAGGGCAGCCCGTTGTCCCTGGAGATCATGGACGAGACCCGGAAGATGGCGGAGATCCTGTGCCGCGACGAGCGCGTGCTGCTCCATGGCCAGGCCCTGCCGAACGTCGGACATCTGGAGGCCAACCTCAACGGGATGGAGGCCGTGGCTGGCCGCTTCCCCATCGTGGCGTGGAAGACGTTCACCCACTTCCCCGATCTGTACGAGCACAACGGCAACGGGTGGTGGCTCGACGACCACGAGCGGGGTGTGCCGCAGGTCGGGGAGGCTTTCATCCGGAGGGCGATCGACGTGGGGGTTCCCATCATCTGCGTGCACAAGGGACTGTCACGGGGCAGCAGGTTCGCCAGCCCGGCGGACATCGGGCCGGCGGCGAAGCGGCACCCGCACGCCAGGTTCGTCGTGTACCACTCGGGGTTCGAGGCCCGCGGGTACGAGGGTCCGTACACCTACGCCACCGCGGACATCGGGATCAACAGACTCATCACGTCCCTCAAGAAGTCGGCCATCGGCCCGAACGAGAACGTCTACGCCGAGCTGGGATCGACCTGGTGGTACGTGATGCGGACGCCGACCACGGCGGCGCATGTGTTGGGCAAGCTGCTCATGTACGTGGGCGAGGACAACGTGGTGTGGGGGACCGACTGCATCTTCTACGGATCACCGCAGGACCAGATCCAGGCGTTCCGAGCGTTCCACATCAGCGACGAGTTCCAGGAACGGTACGGCTATCCCAAGCTGACGAAGGCGATCAAGAGCAAAGTGCTGGGCCTGAACGCCGCGCGGTTGTACGGTGTGGAACCGATCACGACCAAGGCGAAGTTCTCGCGCCGCGAGCTGGAGAAGATCCGCCGGGCGCTGCCGCTACCGAACCGGACCTACGGCCCGGAGAACCAGCGGCAGACTCGAGCCTTTCTCGCTTACCACCAGGGAGCTCCTTGAGCGGTCGGGTAGGTCGGCGCAGGATCAGGCCGGGCTCTCTCCTGACGGGTTCACGGGGCGGTGTGATCGGGAGACCGTAGTCGATCTCGGCGAGCGCGCCCTCCATCCACTCGACCTGTGCCTGCAGGCTGTTCCACCGATCGATGTGCACCAGCACGGCGGTTCGGTCGGCCGCGGTCCGTGATCACGAGATCCTGCCGCTTAAGTGAGTCGAACTCCTCGCGGAGCCGCTCACGCAATTGGCACTTGGGGATGATGCGGTAGCCCACGGCCTACGCAGGGTAACCAGCGATGCCGACACAAGGGTGTCGTCCGGTCGTCAACCGCGAACAAATACTCTCCATGCTCTCGGTTGTACGTGCGAGCGTACGATTGAGAGTCGAGGCTGTGCAGAGCGCCCCTACTCGTCAGTTGTACGTTCCAACCAACAACTGACACCGCGAAGAGTATCTGTTCGCCAGAGGAGCACTTCAGCGCTTGAAGGTCTTCCACCAGGTGAGGAAACCCAGGCCCGCGAAGACGATCACCATCAGGTAGAGCCACACCATCAGTTAGACCCCACTTCTCCGAAGGCAACGTCGAGCGTCTCGACCGCTCTCGCCACGTCGTCCTCGGAGATGATCAGCGGTGGCGACAGTCGCAACACGTTCCCGTACAGCCCGCCCCGGCCCACCAGCAACCCTCGCTCCTTACAGATCTCCATCACCTGGCTCGCCGCGGCCGCGTCCGGCTCCTTCGACTCCTTGTCCTTCACCATCTCCACGCCGATCATCAAGCCCTTGCCCCGGACCTCGCCCACAGCCGGATACCGTTCTTCCCGATCCTTCAGTTCCCGGTAGAGCGTGTTCCCCAGCTTGTACGCGCGCTCCTGCAGCCGGTGCTCCTCGATGTACTCCAGGTTGTTCAGCGCGTAGACCGACGCCAGCGGATTCCCCCCGAACGTGGCGATCGAGTTGGCCCGGAGCGAGTCGACCATGTCGGCCCGACCGATCACGGCTCCTATGGCCATCCCGTTCCCCAATCCCTTCGCGCACACGATGGCGTCGGGCCGGACCCCGAAGGACTCGATGCCCCAGAACGCCTCTCCGGTGCGGCCGAAGCCCGTCTGCACCTCGTCGGCGATGAACGGGATCCCGAACTCGTCCAGGATCGACTTCACGATGGGGAAGTACTCGGGCGGCGGGGTGACGAACCCACCCACGCCCTGGATGGGCTCCGCGATCATCGCCGCCGGCTCACCCGTGGTCGTGGTCTCGATGACGTTGCGGAGGTCCTCGGCACACGCCACGCCGCAATCCGGGTACTTCAGCCCCAGCGGGCACCGGTAGCAGTACGGCGCCAGCGCGTACGACACGTTCAGCGGTGAGAACGACGTCGCGGACCACCCCTTGTTGCCGGTGATCCCCACCGCCCCGAACGACCGGCCGTGATACGAGTTGCGAAGCGCGATGATCTCGTTGGACCGCCGCCAGTTGGTGGCGAACAGCAGCGCCGCCTCGATGGCCTCCGTTCCCGATCCCACGAAGAACGCCTTGACCGGCGGGTCCACGGGCGCCAAGCCGTTGAGTTTCTCGGCCAGCTCAACCATGGGCCGGATCAGGTAGACGGTCGACGTGTGGGCGATCCTGTTTGCCTGCTCGGTCAGGGCTTCGACCAGCTTGGGCACGACGTGGCCCGAGATCGTGGTGACGATGCCGCCGAAGAAGTCGAGGTACTCCTTGCCCGCGCCGTCCCAGACATAGGCGCCTTCGCCGCGCACCAGCTCGATCGGCTCGTTGTAGTAGATCGCCAGCCACTTCGGGAGAGACTCGCGGGTGCGGGCCAGGAGGTCGGCCGCGTCGTCGCTCACGGCAGCAGCTCCGTCATGAACCCGTAGGTCTCCGGCCGGCGGTCACGATAGAACTGCCAGGTGTTCCTGGTCTCCCGGACCATGTCCAGGTCCACGTCGCACACCAGGACCTCGTCCTCGCTGTCGGAGGCCTGGGCCACGATCTTCCCCCGAGGCGTGCAGAAGTAGGACGAGCCGTAGAACTTGTAGTCGGACAGCGGGGGCTCCGTCCCTACCCGGTTGATGGCGGCCACCCAATATCCGTTGGCCACGGCGTGCGCGGGCTGCTCCAGCTCCCACAGGTATTTCGACAGCGTCTCCACCGTCGCGGATGGATTGAACACCAGCTCGGCGCCTCCCAACCCGACGGCCCGTGCGACCTCTGGGAAGTGCCGGTCGTAGCAGATGATGAGACCGATCTTCCCCACGGCCGTGTCGAACACCGGATACCCGACGTTCCCGGGCTTGAAGTAGTACTTCTCCCAGAAGCACGGACCGACGTGCGGGATGTGCGTCTTGCGGTACTTGCCCAGGTACGAACCGTCGGCGTCGATCACCGCGGCCGAGTTGTAGTAGACGCCGGTCATCGCTTCCTCGTACCACGGCACGATCAGGACCATCCCGTGCTGCTTCGCCACCTCCCGCATCCGGGTGATGGTCGGACCGTCCTCCGGCTCCGCCGTGGCGTACCACTTCGGATCCTGCTCCGCCGGGAAGTACGGCCCGAAGAAGATCTCCTGGAGGCAGGTCACCTGCGACCCGTCGGCCGCGGCCTTGCCGATCAGCTCGATGTGCTTTTCGACCGCCTCGTCCTTCGGCATGTTGGCGTGCGCCTGGATCACGGCCGCTCGGATCGTGGTCACCGCATCCTCCTATCCCGTGGACGCCCGGATGATCTCAGAGCCGAACGCCCGGATCACCCCCGGCGGGTCGCTGTCCCACGCGGTGTAGATGTTGAACTGGTGGACCCCAGCATCCTCCAGCTCCAGGAACTTCGCCATGCATTGTTGTGGGGTGCCCAGGACGCAGAACCGGTCCACCACCTCGTCGGTGACGAAGCCGGCGTGCTCGGCGCCGACACGGCCGTGGTCCTGGTAGTCGTAGTGCTCCCGTGCCTGGATGTAGTCGGTCAGCTCCTGCGGGAGGTCCGCTGGCTGGTACCGGCGAACCAGGTCGACGACGTGATTCGACACCAGTGCCGGGAACCACCGCACCAGGTCGCGGGCACGAGCGAGGTCCGCCGTCAGATAGGCCGGCGCGGCGGCCATGACCTGGATGTCGTCGATGGAGCGGCCGGCTTCCTCCGCTCCCTCCTTGACGAACCGGAGGAACCACCGGATCAGGAACGGGTCGGCGAGCTGGATGATGACGCCGTCGCCGATCCTTCCGGCCAGCCTGAGCGCCTTCGGGCCGTACGCCGCGATCCATACGGGGAGCGAACCAGTCGCCCACTTGAGCTGGATGCGCGTCCCTTCGTAGTCGACCTCGCGCCCCTCGGCGAGGTCCTTGATGAGGGTGGCCGCCCAGGCCAGCCGCTCGATGGTGACCGGGGCCTGACCGATGACCCGTCGGGCGCTGTCGCCCCGCCCGATGCCCATGTGCATCCGACCCCGGGAGATCTCGTTCAGCGTCGCCATGGACGAGGCGACCACCGTCGGATCGCGCGTGGCCGGGTTGGTCACGCACGGACCCAGCCGGATCCGGGTGGTGCGGGCGGCCATCAGCGCGAAGATGGGGGTGACCTCCTGCCACAGGACGTGCGAGTCCCACAGCCAGACGAACTCGAATCCGCTGTCCTCGGCCAGCCGCGCCGTATCGACCATCCTGGAGACGGGCGGATCGGCCTGCAGCGTGACCCCGAAGCTCAGCACGACGTCCTCTCGTCCGGTCCGGAGGGCTCCGGCTCCGTGGTGCCATTGCACCGCTCGGAGGTCCCGCGCGCAAGCCCGTCCTCTTCTACTGTCAGGGCGGCATGGCCTCCACCAGGACGTCCCAACGCTGGACGGCGCTCGGCGTCTATGTCGCCACCTCCGTCGTGTTCTTCGGTCTCCGGCTGTTCCCGCGCTTCTCCACGTCCTACCTCGGGTCGGCCACGGATCCGGCGGACCCCCACGCGTTCTTCTGGTTCCTCCATTGGTGGCCGTACGCCATCGAACACGGCATCAACCCGATGGTGACCCACCTGGTGTGGTCACCGACCGGCTTCAGCGTGGCCACCGCCACCGGCGTCCCCCTGGCCGCGGTGCTGGCGTGGCCGATCACGGCCGTCGCCGGGCCGGTCGTCTCCTACAACGTGCTGATGCTGCTGTTCCCCGCGCTGTCTGCGTGGACGGCCTACCTCTTGTACCGGCACGTGTCGGGAGCGTTCCTGCCGTCGCTGGTGGGCGGGTATCTGTATGGGTTCTCCTCCTACGAGCTGGCCCACCTCACTACGCACCCCAACCTCTCGGCCATCTTCGTGATCCCACTCATCGTGCTGCTGGTGGTCCGTCACGTCCGGGGCGAGATCCGGCCGATCCCCTTCACGGTGCTCCTGTCGCTGGCCCTGGTCGCACAGTTCCTGCTGTCGACGGAGCTGTTCGCCACCGTCACGATGTTCGGCGCGATCGCGCTGGCCGTGTGGCTCATCGTCACGCGCGACCGATGGCGAGGCCGGCTGCGAGAGGGCCTGGGGAAGCTGACACCGATCGTCGTGGCATACGCCGCGACGACGGTGGTGGTGCTCCCCTTCGTGCTCGCGTACGCAAGGTACGGCCCGTTCGGCCCCCCGTTCGATCCGCTGGCCGGCGCGTATCAAACCGATCTCCTCAACTTCGTCGTGCCCACGACGGTGACCGCCCTGGGGGGAGGGTGGGCCACGGGCATCTCCACGAAGTTCGTCGGGGGCATCCCCGAGAGCGGCGCCTACCTCGGCATTCCCCTGTTGCTGATCGCGGTGGTGTACGCGCGTCAGGCGTGGAAGACCGCGACGGGAAAACTCCTGACCGTGATGCTGGTCGTGATCGCGGTGGCCACGCTGGGGTCCGTGCTGGTGGCAGACCGGGCCAGGACGATCCCCATGCCGTGGACGATCCTCCGCCACGTGCCGGTGATCAGGGCGGCCCTCCCGGTTCGGCTCCAGGTGTACCTGTTCCTGATCCTCGGGATGGTGCTGTCCCTGTGGCTCGCGGCGGCCTCGGTCGATCGGCCGTCGAAGTCCGTACGGTGGGGCCTCGCAGGACTGGCGGTGATCGTCCTCTTCCCGAACCTGGCGTCGAGCCATTGGCATGGCGACCTGCGGACGCCCGCGTTCTTTGCGGATGGCTCGTATCAGCGGTACATCGCGCCGGGCGAGGACGTGCTGGTCATCCCGGCGGGCCGGCTGGGGGCGGAGAGCCTGCGCTGGCAGATCGACGCCGACGACTCGTTCCGGCTGACCGCCGGATATCTCTCCGTGCAGAACCCGCCCGAGTTCGAGTGCTGGCCCATCCTTCGACCGGTGCGGTACGGGGATCCGTGGGCCCGGTCGTCGTGGCAGCTCGGCCAGTTCCTAAGGGCCAAGGGCGTGGACGTGGTCGTCCTGTGGGGCCCGAAGGGGGCGCTGTGGCGGCCCTTCCTAGAGCAGCTCGGGATGCGACTGGTCGACACGGGCGGCGTCACCGTGGCACGCGTGCCGCCTCTCAGCACGTTGGGGTGGAACCCGCCCGGTGCGCCCTGTCCTATCGAGCGGTGAGCTGGGCCGCCAGCGCCTCCGGGTCCGTCACCGGGAGCTGGCACACGAATCGCTGGCAGACGTACGCCGTGGGCTTGCCGTCCACCATCGACCGCTCTGAGAGCAGGGGGATCTGGTCGTCGTGGTCCGGGCCGCCCACCGCCACCACGACGTTCGGGAGGTACCGTCCGTGGACCTCGTGGACCAGACGCTCGGTATCCTCGGCGCCGCGCTCGCCTACGATGGCGATCTCCCGACTGGGCCCCAGGTAGAGGTCGAGCGCCGACAAGGCCTGCCCGAGCACCGACGGTGCTCGCACCATCCGGTCGGCCACCGCCCGGAGCGCATCCACCCCCGCCCGTTCCAGCTCCACCTCACCGGTGAGCAGCGTCAGCCGCTGCAGCACCATCGCGGCGGTCGAGTTGCCCGACGGGACGGCGTTGTCGAACAGCTCCTTCGGCCTGATCACCAGCGCTTCTGCGTCCGAGCCCGTCTGGAAGAATCCGCCGCCCTTCGGATCGCCGAACAGCTCCAGCATGGCGGCCGCCAGCGACTGGGCCTCGACCAACCACGGGGGATCGAACGTCGTCTCGTACAGAGTCACCAGGGCATCAGCCAGCAACGCGTGGTCGTCCACGTACGCGAGCCCCGACGCACGCCCCTCGCGCCACGATCGCAGCAGCCGACCGTCGTCCCGGCGGAGATTCGTCAGGACGAAGCGAGCGGCCTCGACCGCAAGGTCCACGTACCTGGGTTCGCCGAAGGCGCGCCCCGCCTCGGCCAGGGCGGAGATGGCCAGGCCGTTCCATCCCGCCAGCACCTTGTCGTCGGTCGCCGGCTTCACCCGACGCTCCCGAGCATCGAACAGGCGCATCCGGAGCTCGTCCTCCGGCTCCGTCCCGCCTTCGCCGAGCCAGAGCACGTTCCTCCCGTGCTCCCAGTTGCCCTCGGGCGTGGCGCCGAACGCCCTGGCCCCCTGCTCGCCGACCAGCTCCACCAGCTCGTCCCATGTCCAGGCGAAGAACGTCCCTTCCTCGCCCTCGCTGTCCGCGTCCTGCGACGAGAAGAAGCCTCCCTGGGGATGCCGCAGCTCTCGCTCCAGGTACACGAGCGTGTCCTCGGCGACCCGCCGGTAGCGATCGGACCCGCTGACTTGCCACGCGTGGACGTACAGCCGCGCGAGCTGGGCGTTGTCGTACAGCATCTTCTCGAAGTGCGGGACGTGCCACCGCTCGTCCACGGAGTACCGGTGGAACCCTCCACCCACCTGATCGTGCATGCCCCCCCCGGCCATCCGGTCGAGGGTTCGTTCGGCCATCTCGAGCGAGCCGGCCAGGCCTCGCACGTGGCACCGAAGGAGGAACTCCAGCGCCATGGGCTGCGGGAACTTCGGCGCCCCGCCGAACCCGCCCCACGAGGGATCGAAGGTCCGGCCCAGGTTGGCGTGGGCCTCGAACAGGATGTGCTCGGTCAGCGGCTCGGCACTCGGCGCGCGGCGCGATTCCTGCTCGATCGCGGCCAGCACACGGCCGCCCTGCTCCAGCACGTCGTCCCGGCGCTCCCGCCACACGTCCGCCACCGCCGTGAGCACCTTGGTGAAAGCGGGAAGGCCGTGGCGGTCCTCCTTGGGGAAGTAGGTGCCGGCGAAGAACGGCACACCGTCCGGGGTGAGGAACACCGTCATGGGCCATCCCCCGTGGCCGGTCATCGCCTGCACCGCGTCCATGTAGATGGCGTCGAGGTCGGGGCGCTCCTCCCGGTCGACCTTCACCGGAACGTAGAGCTCGTTCATGATCCGGGCGGTGCCGTCGTCCTCGAACGACTCGTGCTCCATGACGTGGCACCAATGGCAGGCGGCGTAGCCGATCGAGAGGAGGATGGGCTTGTCGTGCTCGCGGGCCTTCGCCAGCGCCTCCGGTCCCCATGGGTACCAGTCCACCGGGTTGTCCGCGTGCTGGAGGAGATAGGGGCTGGTCTCCCCGGCCAGCCGGTTCATCGCGTGACCTCGTCGGCACCCACTCGTTCAGACGCTAGCAGCCGCGGCAACCTGGTCGGCCAGTTAGGCTTTCGATCCGACGACCTTGGCCCACCGCATCCTCCTCGACACCTCCAGCCTGATGTTCCGGGCGTTCTTCTCCATGCCCACGTCGGTGACGGGCAAGGACGGGGCGCCCGTCAACGCCCTGCACGGGTACCTCGACATGACGGCGTCGCTCATCGCATCCCGCCGGCCCGACGCCTGCGTGCACGTCTACGACGACGACTGGCGACCGGCCCCTCGCGTGGCGGCCTACCAGGGATACAAGGCCGCCCGTCCGCCCGATCCGGAACCCCTCCCACGCCAGTTCGAGGTCCTGCGTGAAGTGCTGGACGCATTCGGCCTGCCTCAGGCCGACGCCCCCGGCTGGGAGGCCGAGGACGCCATCGGGGGCCTGTGCGCGAGGGGCGGCCGGAGCGACCGCTTCGACATCGTGACCGGTGACCGGGACCTGATCCAACTGGTGCGAGACCCGCACGTGCGAGTGCTGTTCACGGTGCGTGGCGTCTCGGACCTCCGCGTGCTCGACGAGGCCGGCGTGCAGGAGAAGTTCGGGATCCCGGCTTCCCGCTATCTGGAGTTCGCGATCCTTCGGGGCGATCCGTCGGACGGCCTGCCGGGCGTGCGCGGGGTCGGTGAGAAGACCGCACGCGAGCTGGTCCTGGCCTACCCGTCGCTGGACGCGCTGGTGAAGGACGCGACCGCAGATCGACGGACCGGTCGGGTCCTGCAGCGATCCCCGTCGCTGGTGGCCAAGATCCGAGACGCAGCCGACTACCTGGCCATCATGCGGACGGTGGTTCCCATCCGCACCGACCTGGAGATCCGAACCTGGCAGCGGGACCGGGACGACTCGTTGATCGACCAGCTCGCCGAGCGCTACGCACTGAAGGGACCGACGGCGCGGCTGCGGCGGGCCCTGGATCGAACGGGGCCGGAACCGGGGAGCAGCTGATCAGAGCAGGCTGCTCTGATTCCTGGTGGTGGCCCGCCGGCTCCTGGGCCCACCGGGGACGATCTCGGCAGGGTGCTCGACCAGCGCGACCACCCGGGCGGCCATGAATCGGCCGGTGCGCACCGGCGTCCCGGTCCGCGTCACCTCCGAGACCTCGACCACGCCACGGGCCGTGGTGACCTCGACGCGCCGGCCAGCCTTCGTGGCGGCGATCTCGTAGGTCTTCACGCCGTCGCCCCCGTCGATCACCACTTCGACCCGGTCGCCCTTCACGCTCCGGAGCGTACTCCCGCGGGGACCTTGCCCGCACGGGTCGGTTCGGTGGCGAACCAAGGAGATCGGGCAAATGGCGGGGGCGAAATGTCGGCTTCGTGGGTAAGGTGGTGGAGACGGACGCCCCAACTCCACAGCTGACAACCCCCCGAGGGTGCCGTGAGGCTTCCCAACCGACTCCGCATCCGCATCCTTTCCTGGTCCGCCGTGGCGGTGCTGACCGCCGCGTCGCTCGCCGGGCTCTCCGTCCTGTCCTCTCCCGGTCTGGCCCAGCTCGCGCCGGGGGCGACGCAGGTCACCGGAAGCGGTTCGGCCGCGTTCAGCTCCGATCAGGAGCAGCTCGACGCCTGCACCTTCGACATCTCGGCGGAGGGTGGCGACCCCGCCAGCGGCACGTTCGACTGCGACATGAGCCAGGCCGCGCTCGACAAGGGGATCCCGTTCGCCCACATGGACGGCGACGTCGGCGGCCTGGACGAACTCTCCGACAACGAGGTCAGCCTGTCCGGGACGGCCGGCCTGGAGCTCCCGGACGGCTCGGCCATGGACGGCATCCCCTACGTGGTGTGGACGAGCGGGGGCGGACCCGGCGAAGGCTGGTTGCGGATCCGGCTCACGGGCGTGTTCGACGGCGAGCCCGGCGATTCCCGTCCGGGCAACGGGGACTACGACCAGCGACGCCAGACCGTGACGGATGGATCGATCACGATCGACTCGAGTCCCTCACCCAGCCCGTCCGAGACGCCATCGCCCAGCCCCTCGGAGACCCCGACGCCCACACCATCGGGCACACCAACACCGACGCCCTCGGGGACACCGACACCCACGCCCACGCCCTCGGGCACACCAACGCCCACGCCTTCGGTGTCGAGTCCGCCTCCGACTCCGGTCCCGACGGTGCCTCAGACCGTTCCCCCGCCGGCTCCTCCCATCCACGACGCTCCGATCCCGGCAAGCGGCTCGAACAGCACCGCCCGGCTGATGGCCCTGCTCGCGCAGCTCTCGGACACGGGGACGCCGCAGCTGGCAGACATCCTGGCGGTGGTCGGGCCGTTCCCGGTCGCCGGCCTGGCCTGGTGGACCAACGACTGGCACGCCTACCGGTGCTGCCCGTACCCGCACCTCCATCAGGGAGTGGACATGTTCGCGTCGGAGGGAACTCCCCTCGTGGCGGCGGCCGACAGCTACGTGAGCCAGAAGGTGGTGAATGCTATCAGCGGGCTGGGGGTCGAGATCACCGACGCGTCCAACACCCAATACTTCTACGCTCACCTCTCCCGATTCGCTCCGGGCCTTCGGGTGGGACAGCAAGTTCGCGTCGGTCAGGTGATCGGCTACGTCGGCCACACCGGGAACGCGTCCCAGACCAGTCCGCACCTCCACTTCGAGGTCCAGCCCGGAGGCGTTCCGGTACCGCCGAAACCGTTCGTCGACCGGTGGCTGATCCTGGCCGAACAGAAGGCGGAGGCGCTGGTCGCAGGCGGGGCCGGCCGGGCCACGCTGAACCCAGCCGATCTGAACCACTGGCTCACGCTGGCCAGCGCCCTGGTGCCGTCCAGTGCCGGCGCTGACGCCGATGGCGGGACCATCACCGGCCAGGGCGTCGCCGCCCTCCAGGACCCATCACCGGGTCCGGCCGCCGGCATCATGATGGCGTTCGCCTCGGCGCTGCTCCTGTTCCTGTTGGTGGCTCCGGCCTGCTTGGCCGGGCGCCGGGAGGCCATGCGCTCCGCCCAGCGAGCTAGCGGCGGCGGGCCCTCCGCTCCGCCCAGGCCCTCCAATCCCGTCCCGAGACGGCCTGATCCTCCCGGAACGACACCCGACCATTGACCACCACGATGAGGGCGGCCGCGGCGAGGGCCGTCAGCATGGACACGCCCCCAGCGATCACGGCCCGGTGGTCCCGCACGTAGAGCTGCTCGATCGTGGGGTGGGCCTGCCAGGCGGGCTCCAGGGCCCACCACGTGAGGGCGGCTGAGGACAACACCAGTCCCCACCACAACCACAACAGCGGAGTGGTCCAGGTCCTCCGCCAGTCCGGCCGTTCGGGATGGCTGGCGCGCCACAGTTCCCGGATGGCGAGAGGTGGGCCGACCAGGTTCACCACCGGGATGAACCACAGGGCCACCGCGACGACCGGATGGAACCGCGTCCCCGGCACGGCGACGCGGAGGTTCGCGTGGGCGCGGTACTGCCAGAGGAGCCACAGCATGACCACGACCACGATCAGCACCAGCATCAGCGAGGTATCCCGCACCAGGCGGCCGTGGTTGTCGATGACCTCCTGATCGCCGATGGGTAGTCCGCTCAGCTGGAACGACAGGGTCAGCTGGTCGGCTCGGAGCGATTCGATGAGGAACCCCAGGATCAGCGTGATGGCGAGCAGGCACAGGGCGATGGCCGGGACCAGTCCGCGGAGCTGATCGAACGGCAACGCCACCGGCTCGATCCGGTCGGTGATGTGCGTCTGCTGGTCGTTCCGTGGTCGTTCCACCCTGCCCTCCCGCGGCATCAGTCTACGGACCCGCGCCGACGCGATCGCGCGACGCGATCGATCGCGCGGAGACTCATGCCAAATCGAGGGGTCCCGAGTACCATGTGCGGCCGCCCCGGTCCCGGAGAGAGGAGCCCTGATGCGCGCCGTTCGTACGTTTGCCGCCGTGTCGCTGGTGGTCGGATTGGCCTTCGTGTCGTTTCCGGCGGCTCGAGCCGTCCCGGCCGCGCCCGCAGCCGTTCCAAGGAACCTCAACATCAGCCGGGCCGACGGCAACCAGGCCGAGCAGGCCATCGCCATCAACCCGCTCAATCGGCGGCAGATGACGGTGGTGTCGAATGAGGGCGAGGCCACCGGTCTGTTCCACGGCTGGACGACGGACGGCGGCCTGACGTGGAACACGGACGTGATCGCCGACGGCGACAACCTGGGCCTGGCGTGCTGCGATCCCAGCATGGCCTCCGACGCCTACGGGAACATCTTCCTGACCTGGCTCTCGTCGAGCATCACGGTGCAGGTCGCCATCTCGACCAACGGCGGCGCTTCCTTCACGAAGATCGCCGCCCTCTCTCCAGGTGCGGGCGCGCGTCCCGTCCCCGGCCGGGCCAACCGCACGCTCGCTCCTGACCTGCCCGGGGGCGACCAGCCGTCGATCGTGGCGGCCCTGAACCAGGTCTGGGTGACGTACACCGCGAGCAACGGCACGGCGGTGGCGCAAGGAGCCAGCGTGACCGGTCCGGGGCAGGTGGGCACCTTCGGACCGCAGGAGTCGCCCAGCAGCGGCCACCGGACCGGGGACTACGGTGACGTCGCCATCGGTCCCGACGGTCAGGTGTTGATCGTGTACCAGGATCCGACCGGCGGCGAAGGGCCGGCCACCGTCTACCGGGCCTTCGATCCGGACGGCCTGGGTCCATTGCCGATGGGCGGTGCAACCGCCGTCCTGGTCTCGAACGTCGGCGGGTTCGACTTCATCCCGGCACAGGCCGGCCGGTCCGTGGACATCGAGACCCGACTCGAGTACGACCGGACGGGCGGCCCCCGGGATGGCCGGGTGTACCTCTTGTGGACGACGGAGGTCCCGAACGAATCGGACGACATGGACATCATGGTTCAGTACTCCGATGACGACGGCGTCACCTGGAGCACGGCCGTGAGGGTCAACGACGACACGGGGACCACCAGCCAGTTCAACCCCCGCATGTCGTTGGACCCGACCACCGGGAACATCGCGGTCGCCTGGTACGACGCTCGCAACGACCTGGGGAACCACGGCCCCGGCGACACCAACGGCCGGCCCAACGACGACGTCACCGTCTACGGGAGCTACAGCAAGGACGGCGGGGTCACGTTCGCCCCCAACACCAGGATCTCCCGCGGCGTATCGAATTCAGCCGACGCCAACAACGGCATCGACTTCGGTGACTACGAGGGGATGGCCTTCTTCGGCGGCTTCTATTTCTACGTGTGGGCCGACAACTCGAACAGCACCGGCGACAATCCAGACGGCAAGCTGCACCAGCTGGACCTCTACACGGCCCGGGTGCGCGTGCCGTAGGCACTTGGGGTCCCATCATGGGCCCAATGGGCGACATGCGCTCCGGTCGCTCAGGCGTCAGACTGCACCCGCGGGGGTGACGCGGAGGCCGGCCGCTGCCATCTCGGCAACCAGATCTCTTCGGTGGCCTTGTATGGGAAGGGGGAGCGCCATGAGCCTCACGGTCGGCGACATCGAGCCGGGAGACGTGTTGCTGTTCCACGGGAACAGCTTCCTCTCGTGGGCGATCCGGAAGCTGGACGGGAGCCGCGTGAACCACGTCGCCATCGCCCTCGACGGCGGGATCCTCGGCGAGGCCGCCGGGTCGGGGCTCCGCCGCTCCTCCATCGCCGACACCATCAAGGGCAACAAGTTCTCGGTCGTCCGGCGTCTGCCCGACCAGGATCTCGCCCCGGTCCTGGCCAAGGCCAACGTCTACCTGGACGGTCGCGTTCCGTACGCGTACCAGCAGATCGTGCTCCTGGCCCTCCTCACCACCACCAGGAAGATCCCGATGCCCGGCGTGGCCCGGCGCCTGGTGCGCTCGGTCCTGGATCACGCGGCGGCCGCGCTGAATGCCATGGTCGACTCCGGGGCGAAGACGATGATCTGCTCGGAGTACGTGTACCGCTGCTACGACGAGGCCTCGGACGCCACCCCGGACCCGTTCGAGCTGGACATCCTGGGCCGCGGTGGTCTCTCGTTCGACACCGGTGGGATCCCCGCGGGCGGAGAGGAGGGGAGCCTGCTCAGCTGGGCGCTGACCCAGCCGGCCGAACGGATCGAGGCCGCGGAGTCGACGTCCTTTGGGCCGAGTCCCACCTTGACGCTCAGTCCGCTGGAGCTCGATCAAGAGCTGGCCCCGCTGATCCAGGAGTACGCGCTCCAGACGGACCCGGACGATCCGGAGGTGCAGGACCTGGCGTCGGTCTCTTTCGCCCCGCCGGTCGCTCCGGAGCCCGAGCCCACGGAGGACGAGGTGCTGGGTTCGATGGTCGCCTTCAGCGCGGCGCTGGAACGTCACCAGGAGGACCAGGGCGAGGTCGATTTCGGCATCGGCGAGGACGTGGCCAAGGGCGCCCTCAAGGGGCTGCTGCACGTGAGCGCCGACCCGAACTTCGTGACGCCCGGCGACCTGCTGAACACGCCGTCGCTGAAGGACGTGGGGGAGCTCTGATGGGACCGGGGGGGGCGCTCCCGGAACTCCTGTTCAACGGGATCAACGCGGCGACCGGCGAGTACCTCCTGCCACCCCTGTCCTCCGAGGTCGTGTCGCGGGTTGCCACTGGCGAACAGCTGGACCCGGCCGACGTGCAGGAGCTGCGGGCCAGGTACGCGGCGCTCTCCGACACGTTCCTGGGCGTGGTCGAAGGCGTCGACCCCAACGATCTCTCGCAGGCCGGGTGGGCCATCGTGTTCGCTCCCGGAGTGGATCCAGCGGTTCGCGATGCCCTCAAGCCTCTGGTCGAACACCGTCGTGAGCAAGCGTCGGCGACCAGCGAGCGGCGGTTCCGGGAGTTCGCTGACGGCGACGGCTACCGGCCCGGCGAGTCGAGCCGGGAGTTCCTGATCCGCGGCGGTGCGGCCCCCGGCCAGCCGGCGAACCCCGAGAAGGTCCCCTACTACCTCCTGCTGGTCGGTGATCCGGAGACCATCCCCTATCGCGTCCAGTATCAGCTGGACGTTACGTACGCGGTGGGCCGGCTCTCCTTCGACACGCCCGAGGAGTACGCGCGATACGCCCAGGCCGTGGTCCTGTCGGAGATGGGAGGACCTCGGCCCCGAACGGCCGCCTTCTTCGGCACCCGCAACCACGACGACAAGGCGACGACGATGAGCGCCGACCACCTGGTGGCACCGCTGTCGCAGGCATTGGCAGCGGAGCTGCCCGGCTGGACGTACCGGACCACCAGCGGGGACCAGGCCACGAAGGCCACCCTGACCGGACTGATGCGTGGCCCGGACACCCCCGCTCTGCTGTTCTCGGCCAGCCATGGGATGGGGTTCCCGAACGGCGACCCGCGTCAGGAGGCCCACCAGGGATCGCCGCTGTGCCAGGACTGGCCGGGGCCGCTCGCGTGGCGCAAGGCCATCCCGCCCGACTTCTACTTCTCCGCCGAGGACGTGGGCGACGACGCCGACGTCTCGGGGCTGGTGGCCTTCCTCTTCGCCTGCTACGGAGCGGGAACGCCGAAGACGGACGATTTCGCGCAGGCCGCGCTGGGGTCCTCTCCGGCCATCGCACCTCGAGCGTTCGTCGGCCGGCTGCCCCAGCGACTCCTGGCCCACCCGAAGGGAGGAGCCCTGGCCGTGATCGGGCACGTCGAGCGAGCGTGGGGGTATTCGTTCATGTGGCCGCGCGCGGGCGAACAGCTCGAGGTCTTCCAGAGCACGCTGGCCTCGGTCATGAAGGGCGCCACGATCGGGGCCGCCATCGAGTACTTCAACGACAAGTACGCCGCCCTGACCACCGAGCTCGAGGACGAAAAGCAGACGCTGGAGTACGGAGGGACGCCGGACCCCATGGGGATCTCGGGCCTGTGGACCGCGCGGAACGACGCCCGGAACTACGTGATCCTGGGCGATCCGGCCGTCCGACTGAATGTCGAAGCCTGATCCCACATGTTCGCCATCGAGATGCTGCCGGCTGGACACGGAGACTCGCTGTGGATCGAGTACGGCGAGGACCCCGCGAAGCCGCACCGCGTCCTGATCGACGGCGGGACCGGACCGACGTACGACGTGCTGCGGGCGAAGATCGGGGCGCTCCCCACGGACTCCCGCCGGTTCGAGCTGATGGCCGTGACGCACATCGACGCGGACCACATCGAGGGCATGGTGCGGCTGCTCCAGGACGACGCCCTCCAGATGGAGTTCGGGGACGCCTGGTTCAACGGTTGGCGGCACCTCCCCGTCCCTGACTTCGGTCCCGAGCAGGGCGAGATCCTGTCGGCACTGCTGCTCGACAAGGGCATCCCGTGGAACCAGGCGACAGGTGACACCGCCGTCTGCCGGACCGACGGTGCGCCTCTGCCCGCCTTCGAGCTCGACGGGGGAATGCGCCTGACCGTGCTGGGGCCAACTCCCACCGAGCTGGCGAACCTCCAGGTGGTGTGGAAGAAGGAGCTGGAGAAGGAAGGTCTGGCTCCTGGTTCCACTCGCGACGCGTTGGACCTGCTGTTCAAGTCGGCCCGGTTGCACATCCCAGGCGTCTCGTACGAGGTCCCCGCGCCTCTCGACGTGAAGGCTCTGTCGCAACCCGACTCGGACCCCGACACGTCCGAGCCCAATGCCAGCAGCATCACCCTGCTCGCCGAGTACGACGGCAAGAGTGCCATCCTGTCCGGCGATTGCGTCGCCTCGGTCCTGGCCACCGGGGTCGCCCAACTCAACCAGGAGCGTGGTCAGGACGTGCTGACGGTGGACGCGTTCAAGCTGCCCCACCACGGCAGTCGCCGCAACGTTCGCGCGGACTTCCTGCCCATGGTGAAGACGTCGCGGTACCTGTTCTCCTCGAACGGCGCCTACTTCGACCATCCGGATCGCGAGGCGGTGGCTCGCGTGCTGGTGGATGCACCCGGCGCCGAGGACCCGCGTGATCTGCTGTTCAACTACCGGTCCGAGGAGAACGAGATCTGGGAAGATCCCTCGCTCATGGAGGAATGGCACTACCGGGCCGTTTATCCCCAGCCCGGGACGTTCGGCATGCGGGTGGAGCTCTGAGGCGGCGGTTTCCGGGAATCGACGGCCGGCCGTGATGGGATAGAGGGGTGGCCGAGCGGTACCAGGACCTCCTGATCCGCCTGCGGGGCGCGGGCTCTGACGGCAGCTACCCGGTCGAGTCCGAGGCCGGGGATGGGAGCCGCGCGCGAGGCGAGCTGCGACTCGACGTCCAGGCACTGCTCGGGGCGAATCTGGACCCTCAGGCGTATGGAACGCACCTGTTCGAGGCGTTGTTCGCGGGCGACCTGCGACAGGCGTATGGGAAGGCCCTGGGAACGGCCGGATCCGAGTCGGGTGGACGGCTTCGGACTCGCCTGTGGATCGAGCCTGAGGCGGCGGAGTTGCACGCCGTTCACTGGGAACGTCTCTATCACGCCCCGCAGGGCCAGGCCATCCCGCTGGCCACCTCGGCGCTGAATCCGTTCTCCCGGTACACCGCGCTGGACGTCCGCGATCCGGCGCCCGTGGCGACCCGCCCGATCCGCCTGTTGTTCGCCGTCTCCAACCCCACCGACCTCCCGGCCGGGCTCCGCCCGGTCGACGTGGACGCGGAAGTCCGCGTGCTCCTCGAGTCGCTGACGCCCTTCGGCTCGGCCGATCGCGTCCGAGTGACGCTGCTCCCGGGCCGGACCGGATTGTCGGCTGAGGTGCAGCAGCAGGTCCGCGCCGCCGGCTTCGATGTAATCGATGGCCCCACCACCTTCGACACATTGACCCGGTTGCTGGGCCGTCACGAGATCGTGCACACGGTCGCCCACGGCTTCTTCCGCCGAGACGCCGACACGGGCGAAGGCCGGGCCGCCGTGTACCTGGAGAAGGACGATGGAGGGTGGACGGCTGTCCCGGATGCGGATCTGACCGACCGGGTTGCGCCCCTCGAGCCTCCCCTGCCCCACCTCGTGTTCCTGTCCGCTTGCGAGAGCGCCCGGACCGAAGCGGACCGCACGCATCCCTTCGTCGGTCTGGGGCCGAAGCTCGTGCACGCGGGGGTCCCGGCCGTGGTCGGCATGCAGGCGCCGATCCCAGCCGCGGCGAACCGCGAGCTGGTCGGCCAGTTCTACCGCAACCTGTTCGAGCACGGGGTCGTGGACCTCGCCATGAATCAGGCGCGGCTGAGCCTGTATCGCCGGCGCGATGTGGACTGGGCCATCCCGGTCCTGTTCTCGCGACTTCGAGGAGGGCGGCTGTTCGTGCCGGAGGAGCTGGCCAACCGCGTGGTCACCGCCGAAGGCATCCTGGAGGAGACGGTGCACGGAGCCCTCATGACGAAATCCCGGCCCTCCGGTCCGGAACGGATCCCGCCGCCCGTCCGCCTCCTCCCGCGGCTTCCCGATCTGGTGGGGCGGAACGACGAGGTCGTCGCGGCCACGGACTCCCTGTCGCAGGGACGGCCGGTCGAGTTCCATGCGCCGGCCGGCCTCGGGAAGACGTCCCTCCTTCGCTTCCTGAGCTACCACCCTCCGGCTTCGGCATCGGACGGCGTCGTGTACCTGGCCAGGCGCAACCTGCCCGTGGACGACTTGCTGGAAGCGTTGTTCGAGGCGACCCACACGGCCGACGGCGCCTACAAGCCGACCCCCACACAGATCCTGCAACTGCTCCAGGACCTTCGGCTGATCGTGGCCGTCGACGATGCGGACCTCACCAGGGAAGACGTCCAACGGTTGGTCGACTCCGCACCAGCTGCCGCATTCCTCCTCGCGTCGGCGGAGCGGAATCTCTGGGGGGATGGACGCGCCATCGAGCTCGGCGGGCTCTCGGAGGACGCGGCTCTCGAGTTGTTCGAGCGCGAGCTGGACCAGCCCGTCAAGGAACCGGACCGAGCCGAGGTGGCCGCGTTGTGCCGGGAGCTGGAGGGAGCGCCCCTACGGATCGTCCAGGCGGCGGCTCGGGTTCGGGCGGGAGACTCCGTCGGCGACCTCCGGAAGGAACTGTCCGGCGCTCCTTCGCTCACCACCGACGAGCGAACGGTCCTGGCCGCGCTGACGGCGTTGGACGGGGCCGCCATCCATCCAGAGCACCTGGCCGCGGCCACCGGCCTGCCCGACGCGCCGGCCATCCTCGAGCGCCTGCAGGCGGCAGGGTTCGCCAAGACCGCCAGCCCGCGATTCGCTCTGGCCGAGCCCGTCGAGGCCGGCGTCATGGTGCCGCAGGAGCACGAACGGCTGCTTCGCTATTTCATCGAGATGACCGAGCGTCACACGGGCGACCCCGGCCCCGTCGTGGAAGAGCTGGAGGCGATCCTGGCGGTCCTGGCGTGGGCTCGCGAACAGGGTCGCCACGCGGACTTCCTTCGCCTGGCCCGGGCGGCGGAGGAGGCGCTGATCGTCGGGCGAAGGTGGGCGACCTGGCGATCCCTGCTCCACCAGGAGGTCGGGGCGGCCGAGGCGCTGGGCGACGAGGCCGCCCGGGCTCGCGCGCTGCATCAGCTGGGGACCCAGGCGCTGGGGCAGGACGCCAATCGCAGCGCCAAGCGCTACCTGAAGGAGGCGCTCGCCATCCGCCGGCGGCTCGGCGACGAGGAAGGCGCCCGTGTCACGCGCCACAACCTGAAGCTGCTGCCGACGCTGCTGATCCCACCGTTCGTCATGGTCACCTTCCTCGTCCTGGTCGTGGGATCGATCACGGTGGCCGGGGCCTCGCTGATCGTTACCAGCGGCGCCGGACCGACGCTGGGGCTCCGATCCTCCCCTCCTCGCCTCGACTTCGGCGAACAACGGCTCGGTACGCGAACGCAGCTGCCGGCCGCGATCTTCTTGACGGGCGATCCGGTGATCGTCGCCGACGTCACGCTGAGCCCCAACTCGGAGGACTTCTTCGTCCGGACCGATTGCTCGGGAGAGGTCGACGCGGCAGGGTGCCGGGCGCTCGTGGTCTTCGCGCCCGATACCTCCGGTCCGCACGAGGCGGACGTGTTGATCTCCTACAACGGCCCGAAGAGTCCGCTGCGCATCCATCTGTCGGGCGTCGGCCTCGCCGGTCGCTGAGAGCTGTTGTCCCTTCCACCCTCTATCCTGTGAGGCCGGCGCGCGGCCCCGAGGCGGCCGCGGCATTCACCAGGAGCGAGGCGGTTGAGCGCACGGAGCAACCTGACCCGGGACGAGGCGCGGGAGCGGGCCGCGCTGATCACCGATCCCGGGTACGAGGTCACGCTCGACCTGACCGGTGAAAACGACTTCGGATCGACGTCGCTGATCAGCTTCGGCTGCACGCAGGCAGGAGCGAGCACCTTCCTCGACCTGACCGCGACCGAGGTCACACGGATGGAGCTGAACGGCGCCGCTCTGCCCGCGGAGGCCTTCGACGGCCACCGGATCCTCCTGACCGGCCTCCGGGAGGACAACGACCTGCTGGTGGAGGCGCGGTGCGCGTACCACCGCACCGAGCTGGGCATGCACCGGTTCGTCGACCCCGTCGACGGCCTGGTCTACCTGCACACCGACTTCGAGCCGTTCGACGCCCACCGCGTCTACGCGTGCTTCGACCAGCCCGACGTGAAGGGCCGGTTCACCTTCAGCGTGCTCGCCCCGGACGGATGGGTCGTGATCTCGAACCAGCAGGCCGCGGGCTCGCCGGACGCCGTGGACGACGGCCCCGTGCAGCGATGGACCTTCAAACCCACCCAGCCGCTGCCGACCTATGTCACGGCCATCGTGGCCGGCAACTACCACGCCGTGCACGACCGGCATCGCGACATCGACCTCGGGCTGTTCTGCCGACAGTCGCTGGCCCAGCACCTCGACGCCGACGAGATCTTCGAGGTGACGCGGCAGGGACTCGACTTCTTCGAGACGGCGTTCGGCTATCCCTACCCCTTCGGGAACAAGTACGACCAGGTCTTCATCCCCGAGTCGAACTCGGGAGCCATGGAGAACGCCGCGTGCATCACCTTCAACGACCTGTACATCTTCCGGTCGCGCGTCACCGACGCCGCCAGGGAACGGCGGGGCGACACCATCCTCCACGAGATGGCGCACATGTGGTTCGGCGACCTGGTGACCATGCGGTGGTGGAGCGACCTGTGGCTGAACGAGAGCTTCGCCAGCTTCATGGCCGTCTTCGCCCAGGCCCAGGCGACACGTTGGACCGAGGCCTGGACCACATTCGCCGACGTCGAGAAGACCTGGGCGTACCGCCAGGACCAGCTGCCCACCACGCACCCGATCGTGGCGGACATACCCGACGTCGAATCCATCCACCTCAACTTCGACGGCATCACCTACGCGAAGGGCGCCTCGGTGCTGCGTCAACTGGTGGCCTGGGTCGGCCAGGAACAGTTCCTCGAAGGCATCAGGCTGTACTGCAAGCGTCACGAGTTCGGCAACGCCGAGCTGGGAGATTTCCTGGCGGCTCTCGAGGAGACCTCGGGGCGCGACCTGCACGCATGGTCGAAGGAATGGCTGGAGACCGCCGGGGTCAACACGCTGCGTCCGTCGTTCCAGACCGAGGACCGCGATGGGCAGGATGTGTTCTCGTCCTTCACCATCCTCCAGGAGGCCACCCCCGACCACCCCACCCTGCGCCGGCATCGCGTGGCCGTCGGGCTCTACGACGCCACGGATGTCGGGTTGGACCGTCGCACCCGGGTCGAGCTGGATGCCGAGGGGGCCAGGACGGACGTTGCCGAGCTCATCGGCGAGCCCGTCCCCGCGCTGGTGCTGGTGAACGACGACGACCTGACGTACGCGAAGATCCGCCTGGACGAGCAATCGCTGGGCACGGCCATCCAGCGGCTTGGCGAGTTGGACGAGTCCCTCCCCCGAGCCCTCTGTTGGACGGCGTGCTGGGACATGACCCGCGACGCGGAGATGGCAGCGCGCCAATACCTCCGGCTGGTCGCCGGCAACATCGCCAGGGAGACCAAGGTCGGAGTGGTTCAGAGCTTGCTGGCACAGGCGGGATCGGCCGTCTACCTCTACGGCGATCCGGCCAACCGCCCCGTAGCCGGCCAGACCCTGGCCGAACTAGCGCTGGCGGGCACGCGAGACGCGGCGCCGGGCAGCGACCACCAGTTGGCATGGGCCCGGGCCTTCATCGGGGCCGCCCGGTCACCAGACCACCTCGCCATCGTCCGCGGCCTCCTGGACGGGGACGTCCCGTTCGAGGGCCTGGTGGTCGACACCGAGCTGCGGTGGGCGATCGTGCGGTCGCTCGCGGCCGGCGGCGTCGTCGGTGAGGACGAGATCGACGCGGAGGCGCAGCGCGATCCCTCGGACCGCGGGGCTCGGCACGCGGTGGCGGCGCGCTCGGCCCAGCCGAACCCGGCCGCCAAGGAGGAGGCGTGGCGGATGGTCGTCACCGACACGTCCCTGCCCTTGGCCATGACCGCCGAGATCATGGGCGCCTTCCAGCAGTTCGACCAAGAGCATCTGCTCGAACCCTTCGTCGAGCCCTACTTCGACGCGATCCCCGAGGTGTGGGAGTCCCGAGATCTCCCCGACGCGCTGGCCTTCGTCGAACGGATGTACCCCAGGCTGATCGTGGCCGAGGACACCATTCGGCGAACGGACCGGTACCTGGAGGGCGACGACGTCCCCGCACCGATCCGCCGGTTGCTGCTGGAGGGCCGCGACGGCCTGGCCCGGACCCTCCGGGCGCGCCGCGCCGACGCCGCGGAGGCCTGAGCAGCACCATCGGCCGCTCCGAGGCCGCGGGAACCCGGTCGCTCCACCCACCGTCCAAGGCAACCGATGAAACGAAGCGTGAAGCCCTTTGCCGCCTCGCTGGCCTTCGTTGCGCTTCTCGCCACGGGCTGCGCCCAGCGAGCCGCGAGTGGCGGGACACCGCCTCCCTCCCTCGCTCATGGCCTGGTCCTGAAGATCGACGTAGGGGGCGGTTTCGTCGCCCCGCAGACCGCCCTTCGACAGGTTCCTTCGTTCGCGTTGTATGCCGACGGGCGGCTGATCGTTCCCGGCCCGCAGATCGAGATCTATCCGGGCCCGGCCCTCCCGAACCTCCAGGTTCGGATGGTCTCGGCGGAAGGCATCCAGGCCATCCTTGCAGCGGCGAAGGAAGCGAGCCTGCTCGGGCCCGACCGCTCCTACGACACGATGCGGGTCGCGGACGCGCCCACGACCACGTTCACCCTGGTGCAGGACGGCGTCACGCATACCGTCTCGGTCCAGGCCCTCGGCATCGACCAGCCCGTCCCGGACATGCCCGCCGACGAGGCCGAGGCACGGACGAAGTTGTCCGCCCTCCAGGCCAAGCTCGGCGACCTGGCGAGCTGGCTCCCAAAGGGCTCCTTGGGCGACGAAGCCCCGTTCCAGGCCGACGAGCTGCGGGTCTTCGTCTTCCCCTACCAGGCTCCGCAGGACCTGATGCAGAAGGCGGTCGACTGGCCGCTCGGGTCGTTCGCCGGGTTCACACCCCTGGCGAGCATGGAAAATGTGCGCTGCGGCACAGTCTCCGGAGGCGATCTCCTCAGGGTGCTAGCCGCGGCGGAACAGGCCAACGAGCTGACCCCCTGGCTGGTCGAAGGCCAGCGCTGGGAGCTGGTGTTCCGGCCGCTCCTGCCGGACGAGTCCGGCTGCATCTAGGGCGGCGCGCCCAGCACACTTCCCGCGTCAGCTCTTGCCCTCCGGCACGGTCGGTGGAAGAATTCCGCGTCCACTCGGGTGGAGCTCCCCTTCACCCCCCGTTCGCAAAGGAGGGGATTCGTTGAAGAAGCGCGTGTCGATCCTGTTCGCGGTCACGGCACTCACCGTTGGCGTGATTGCGACAGCAGCTCCGACCGTCGTGTCCGCGCAACCTCGCGGGACGTCGCTCGAGAACACCCCGGCCATGAAGTGGAAGCGGGAGCACGGGTACCTGCCGCTGCGCGGCCCCGCGGTGCTGGCCAAGGCGAAGGCCCACGCCGCCGCCGTCATCGCGGCCCGTGACGGAAAGCCGGTCGCGTCCGCACCGAGCGGTGGCGCTGCCCCGATCATCGGCGCCAGCTGGCAGGGCGTCAGCAACGGCGGCGTGAGCCCCCCCGACCCCAATGGGGCCATCGGTCCGAGCAGCTATCTCGAGATCATCAACTTGAACCTGGGGATCTACAACCGCGCGGGTGGCCTTATCACATCGGCCTCGCTGACCACCCTGACCGGCCACTTCTCGCTGTCCGACCCGATGATCCTGTGGGATCCGCACACCCAGCGCTTCTACTACAACGTCTGGGACACGAGCGCTGCCACCATGGCGTGGGGATTCAGCAAGGACACCAACCCCACCACCATCCCGGGCAGCTTCTGCAACTACACGTCGTCGTTCGGCTACAACCCGTCGATCGACATCCCGGACTACCCGAAGCTCGGGCAGACGAAGGACTTCCTGCTGATCGGGGTCAACCACTACCCCAGCTTCAGCAGCCTGCACGCCGACCGGACGGACCTGCTCTGGATCAACAAGTACCAGAGCCCCGCCCCCGTCACGACCTGCCCGGCGTCCAGCACGTTCGGCGCGGGAATCTTCAAGAATCTGAAGAACGGTGACGGGTCGATCGGATTCACTCCCGTCCCCGCGATCCAGACGGACCCATCGCCCGTCGGCTTCGTCATCACCGAGTCCGACATCGAGTGCCCGGACATCTGCGGTCA
>JBIOYQ010000068.1:0-12585 GCA_044870295.1 Actinomycetota bacterium | reverse complement strand
CCGGAGCGCTTGCGCGAGGGATCGACCGTCGCATTGGCGAAGAAGTAGTGGCCGCGGCCCCGATCGTCAGCATCAGCCACCTCTCGAAGAGCTACCGGCGCGGCGACCAGGTCGTGCCCGTGCTGATGGACATCACGCTCGACATTCCGGAGGGCGATTTCATCGCGCTCATGGGGCCTTCCGGATCGGGCAAGTCCACCCTCCTGCACTGCATGGCCGGCCTCGACAAGCTGACGGCCGGCCACGTCTTCATCGGGGAGGTGGACCTCGGGTCGCTGGAAGAGAAGGAGCTCACGCTCCTGCGCCGGGACAAGGTCGGGTTCGTGTTCCAGGCCTACAACCTGATCCCGACGTTGACCGCGGGCGAGAACGTGACGTTGCCGCTCGACATCGCCGGGCGCAAGCCGGAGAGCGGGTGGCTCGACACGGTGATCGACACCGTCGGCTTGCGTGATCGGCTGCGGCACCGTCCCTCCGAGCTGTCCGGTGGACAGCAGCAGCGGGTCGCCGCGGCCCGGGCCATGGTCAGCCGGCCCGAGATCGTGTTCGCGGACGAGCCCACCGGCAACCTGGACTCACGGTCGGGGGCCGAGCTGCTGACCTTCATGCGCAAGGCGGTGCAGGAGTACGGCCAGACCATTGTGATGGTCACCCACGACGCCGGCGCCGCCGGGTACGCGGACCGAGCGATCTTCCTGAACGACGGCAAGGTGGTCGACGAGATGGCTTCCCCCACCGCCGACCGCGTCCTGGACCGGATGAAGTCCCTCGGGGACGACTGACCGTGTGGCGCGCGACCGTCAAGGGGCTGCTGGCCCACAAGGTGCGGCTCGGGCTGACCTCGCTGGCCATCGTCCTGGGCGTGGCCTTCGTGGCCGGCACGTTCATCCTGACCGACACCATGGGCCGAGCGTTCGATGATCTGTTCGACACGGTCAACAAGGGTGTGGCCGTCGAGGTCACCGGGGTCCCCAAGTTCGAAGCGAACCAGTTCGGCGAGACGGCCGGTGCCGCCGATCGCGTCCCGGAGAGCCTGCTGGCCACCATCCGCCAGGTCGACGGCGTGCGGGTCGCCGAGGGCGGCGTGTCCGGCTACGCCCAGCTCGTCGACAAGCAGGGCAAGGCGATCTCGACCGGCGGCGCGCCGACCCTGGGCGTCACGTGGACTGACGACCCCGACCTCAATCCCCTGCGGTTGTCCGCCGGTAGGGGCCCCCAGCAGTCAGGGGAGATCGTGGTCGACGCACACACCGCCGAAAAGCACGACCTCCACGTGGGCGACCGGGTCACCGTCCTGCTGCAGGGACCGTCCATGCAGGCGACCATCGTCGGCATCGCGAGGTTCGGCAGCGCGGACAACCTGGGAGGGGCCACGCTGGTGGCGTTCGACGTCAAGACGGCTCAGCAGGTGTTCGACGCGCCCGGCGTCTTCGACACGATCGACGTCGCGGCCCAGCCGGGCGTGTCGCCCGAGGAGCTGAAGTCCCGAATCCAGCGCGTCCTGCCGGCGGATTTCCAGGCCAAGACCGGCCAGGAGACGGCGGCGAAGCAATCCGACGACATCAAGAAGGCCCTGTCGTTCTTCAACATCGCGCTGCTGGTGTTCGCGGTGATCGCGCTGTTCGTCGGATCGTTCCTCATCTTCAACACGTTCCAGATCCTGATCACCCAGCGCACCCGGGAGCTGGGGTTGTTGCGGGCCCTCGGGGCGACCCCCGCGCAGGTTCGCAGATCGGTCTTGGTCGAATCCCTGGTCGTCGGGCTGTTCAGCTCGGCTGTGGGGTTGGCCGCGGGCTTCCTGCTGGCGATCGGACTGAAGGCCCTCCTGAGCCTGTTTGGCGCCGACCTGCCCAGCACGAGCCTGCAACTGCTTCCGCGCACCATCATCGTCGCCCTGATCGTGGGAGTGGTCACCACCGTGCTCGCCTCGATCATCCCGGCATACCGGGCCGCGCGCATCGCTCCGATCGCCGCGCTCCGGGAGAGCCAACCGAGGGAGTTCCGGTTCTCGACCCTTCGGACCGTGATCGGCTCGGTCGTGACCCTGATCGGGGTGGCCGTCCTCCTGATCGCCCTGTTCGGTGGCGGCAGCAGCGCCCTGGCGCGCGTCGGCCTCGGCGCCATCGTCGTCTTCCTCGGGGTCGCCATCCTGAGCCCGCTGATCGTCCGGCCGGTGGCCCGACTCCTAGGGTCCCCACTGCGTGGAGTGGCCAGGAGACTGGGCCGGGAGAACGCCATGCGCAACCCGAAGCGCACGGCCTCGACAGCAGCCGCCCTCATGATCGGGCTCGGGCTCGTGGCCTTCGTCAGCGTCTTCGCCCAGTCGATCAAGGCATCCTCGAACAAGATCCTGGAAGACACGCTGAGGGCCGACTACATCGTCTCCAACGCGCAGTTCACCGGGTTCAGCCAGGACGTGGCGAATCGGCTTCACCAGGAGCCAGCATTCTCCGCCGTGTCCGAGTTCCGGCAGGGGATCTTCGGGCTGGACGGGAAGGCGCAGACCGTCCAGGGTGTCGACCCCACCACCCTGCCCGAGGTCATGCAGTTGACCCTGAGGTCGGGCAGCCTGGCCGACTTCCGGGACGGCGATGTCATGGTGTTCGAGGACACCGCCACCACCCACCACTGGACGGTCGGCGACACCATCCAGATGGAGTTCGCCCGCACTGGCAAGCAGAACCTGCGGATCGCCGGCATCTACGAGGAGAACGAGCTCCTCGGCAGCTTCATCGTGACGCTCGGCACCTTCGACCAGAACTTCGTGGAGCGTCTGGACATCGTGGTGCTGGCGAAGACGGCCCCGGGGGTCAGGCCCGCGGACGCCAAGGCCGCAGCCGACAGCGTGGCCAAGGATTATCCGAACGTGCAGCTCGACGACCAGGCGGCGTTCCGGCAGCGTCAGGCGAACCAGATCAACACGCTGCTGGGGCTGGTGAGCGCGTTGCTGTTCCTGGCCATCATCATCGCCTGGATCGGCATCATCAACACACTGGCGCTGTCGATCTACGAGCGGACTCGGGAGATCGGACTCCTCCGCGCCGTCGGCATGGCCCGCAAGCAGGTGAAGAGCATGATCCGGTGGGAGTCCATCCTGATCGCGGTGTTCGGGGCGCTGCTCGGCACCGCCGTCGGCATCTTCTTCGGCTGGGCCATCGTGCAGGCGCTGAAGGATCAAGGGATCACCATCCTGCAGATCCCGGCCGTTCAGCTTCTCTACTACATCTTCTCGGCGGCCCTGCTGGGGGTGGGGGCGGCCTCGATCGCGAGCCGCCGCGCCACCAAGCTGGACGTGCTCAAGGCCATCGCCTACGAATAACCCTCGCCGCGCCGGCTAGGCTGGAGGGCGCTCCTCGAACCGCGCGTGCACGGTCTCTTCCGGGATGCGCTCCTCCACCTTCGCCCCTCGCGTCATGGTGCGGCGGTCGGCTTCCGCCAGCGGCGGCTTCTGCACCAGGCTGCGCGGCCACAGCCGCTCCTTCTTGACGACGTTGATCTCCGCGCAGAGCAGCGTGATCTGGGCGCCCAGGTACAGCCACACCAGGAGCCCGATCACCAGCGCGAAGGTTCCGTAGACGTCGCTGGCGTTCTTGACCTGGTGGGTGACGTAATACCCTCCCAGACTCTGCATCCCGGTCCACACGACGGCGGCCACCAACGCCCCGGGGAGCACGTCGCCCCAGGTCAGATCGCGCACGGTCAGGACCCGGTAGGCGATCAGGAACAGGGCCAGGTTCACCACGAACGACGCGGCGATGCCCAACACCATGCCGAGCACGCCCGGGCCTCCCGAAGCCGCCAGCCCGGACAGGAAGGTGGACCCGATGGTGAGCGTCCCCAGGATGGCCAGCATGAGGAGACCCCTGCCTCGGGACTTGAAGAAGTTGGGCCACGCCTTCCGCGGCACGTCCCAGATCTTGTTCATCGCGTTCTGCGCGGCGTTGGTCACGCCCAGCCCGGCCCACAACGTGCCGGCGATGCCGATGGCCAGCGTGATGCCACTCCCGGTGAGAGCGTGGACGTTCCGGGCGATCTGCTCGCCGATGACCGGGAAGTCCCGCAGGGCGGAGCTCAGGATGCTGGCCTGCAGATCGGGGTTGTCGCGCAGCACGAGCCCCAGGAGGCTCACGAAGGTCAGGAGCAAGGGAAACATCGAGAAGAACCCGTAGTACGCGATGAGGGCCGCCAGGTTGCCGGCCTGATCGTCCCCGAACTTCTTGAACACCGCGACCGGGAATGCCAGCACCGTGTGACCTTGCTGGAACCCGTCGATGCGCCTGGTCGATCGATCGATGATCTTCACGTGGCCTCGCGGGAAGCCTACCCGCGGTGGCCGATGATCATGGGTGCGAAGTTCCGGAACCAGGTGGCCATGGGTCAGGACCTGGCCATCTCGGCCAGACGTGACGGATCCAGGATCACCGGCGCCCCGTCGTTCCAGTCGACTAACCCTTGGTCCGCCAGACCCCGCAGGACGCGGTTCACGCTGCTCCGGTTCACCCCGATCATCTGGCCCACCTCGTGCTGGGTCAGGCGAAGCCGGATGCGAACGCGGCCCCCCTCCGGGTCCGGCGAGCCGTGCTCTTCGCTCAGTTGCAGCAGGCGCCGGGCCAGCCGCGTCGAGGCGTCGAAGAACACCAGGTCCTGGGCGGCCTGGTCGGCGCGCCGCAGCCGACGTGCCATCAGCTCGAGCAGCCTTCGGACGAAGGCCGGCCGGGTGCGCAGCATGGCCTGGACCAGGTGCTTGTCCAGGACGAAGGTCTCCACGTGCTCCATCGTGCGAGCGGTCATCCCGCGGGGACCCCCGTCGAACAGCTCCAGCTCGCCGAAGATCTGGCCGCGGCCGAGGACGGCGACCAGCAACTCCCTTCCTCCCGCGGCTCTGGTGGAAAGCTTCACCTGCCCGCGCTCGATGACGTAGAGCGCCCTGCCGGGCTCGCCCTCCCGGAAGATGACCTGGCCTCTGGGGTAGCTCCGGCTGCGGACCCGGGCCACCAGGTCTCGAAGGTCGTCGGGGTGAAGGACGGAGAAGGCCGGCACCTCCTCGAGGAGTCCGGCGAGACGTTCCGTCTCTTCCTGCGACGTGGGCCGGTTCATCTGCACAGACCGGGACGACCGCTAGCAGGCCGGTGGGTGTGGCGTCGCGCCCTTCCGCACGATCACCAGCGGGATCTCCCCGGCCCTCACCATCCCCAGGCAGGCCCGGGCCACCTCCTCGATGTAGGCCGGATCGTTGAGGCGGTCGAGCTGCGCCTGAAGGTCCGCGTTGCGCTCCCGCAAGATCTGGGACTGCTTCTCGAGCTGATCGAGCCGGTCGCGCTGCGTGACGTAGGTTCGCAGCGGCACCACCAGGTAGAAGAGCAGCGCCGTGACCACCAGCGCGAGGATGGCTCCCCGCGGCGTGAACTGGAGGCGATGCCGCGTCCGCGGTGGAACGGCGGTGGTGCTCATGCCTCGTCCTCGCCGATGGGGCCTCCCTCGGCAGCGGTGAGGCCCGCCGCTCCGGGGATCCGCGGATAGGGCTGGCTGCCAGCGTACGCGGCGCCCTCGTCGAGCTCTTCCTCGATCCGGGACAGCTGGTTGTACTTGGCCGTCCGTTCGCCGCGGGAAGGCGCTCCGGTCTTGATCTGGCCGGCGTTGGTGGCGACGGCGAGGTCCGCGATCGTGGTGTCCTCCGTCTCGCCGGATCGGTGGCTGATCACCACTCCGTAGGATGCCTCCTTGGCCATGCGGATGACGTCGAGCGTCTCGGAGAGCGTTCCGATCTGGTTCACCTTGACCAGGATCGCGTTCGCCACACCGTCGTCGATGCCGCGCTCCAGTCGTTCGCTGTTGGTCACGAACACGTCGTCGCCCACGAGCTGGATGCGGTCCTCCATGGCCTCCGTGATGGCCGCCCACCCATCCCAGTCGTCCTCGGCCAGGGGATCCTCGATCGAGACCAGCGGATAGGCATCCAGCAGGGCCTCGTAGAACGCGATCATGTCCGCGGCCGTGCGCGAAGTCCCCTCCAGGTGGTACGCGTCGTCGCGCCACAGCTCCGAGGCCGCCGCGTCCAGCGCCAGCGCCATCTCAGTGCCCGGGTCGAGCCCGGCCCTGCCGATGGCGTCGATCAGGAGGTCGAGCGCCTCGACCGCTGTGGTGAGGCGGGGTGCGAACCCGCCCTCGTCGCCCACCGCCGCGCCGAGGCCCTTCTCCTTGAGGGTCGCTTTCAAGGCCTGGAACACCTCGGTGCCCCATCGCAGCCCTTCCCCGTACGACACGGCCCCGACGGGCACGAGCATGAACTCCTGGACCTCCAGCTCGTTGTCGGCGTGCGCGCCGCCGTTGATCACGTTCATCATGGGGACCGGGAGCACGTGCGCGTTGGGCCCGCCGAGGTATCGATAGAGGGGCAACCCAAGGTGGTCGGCCGCCGCCTTCGCCACGGCCAGCGACACTCCCAGGATCGCATTGGCCCCGAGGCGGGACTTGTTGTCGGTGCCGTCCAGCTGGACCAGCGCGGCGTCCACGCCGCGCTGGTCCAGGGCGTCCATCCCCTGGATCTCGGGGGTGATCTCGTCCTCGACGTTGCGGCACGCCTTCAGCACACCCTTGCCGCCGTACCGGCTCGCGTCGCCGTCGCGCAGCTCCACGGCCTCGTGCGCGCCGGTGGACGCGCCGGACGGGACGGCAGCGCGTCCGACGCTACCGTCCTCCAGGATCACCTCGACCTCGACCGTGGGGTTGCCCCGCGAGTCGAGGATCTCCCGTGCGAGGACGTCCTCGATCGTGCTCATTGGGGAGTCCGATTGTATGGCCTGGATGGTCGCCAGGCTGGGAGGAGTATCGTTCGCACGGGCCGGCCCTAGGAGGAGGGGAAAATGATCAAGGACTTCAAGCAATTCCTGCTGCGCGGCAACGTCGTGGACCTGGCGGTCGGCGTGGTGATCGGCATCGCCTTCGGCGCGGTGATCACCGCGCTCGTGGAGGACCTCATCACACCCGTGATCGCAGCGATCTTCGGGACGCAGGACTTCTCGGCGCTCACCTTCACCATCAACGGGAGCGTCTTCAAGTACGGCGCGTTCATCAACGCGGTGGTGAGCTTCGTCCTGATCGCGGCGGCCGTGTTCTTCCTGGTGGTCCGGCCGATCAATGCGCTGATGGCGCGGAGGAAGACCGAACCGCCCATCGACCCGACCACGCGGGACTGCCCCGAGTGCCTGAGCAGCATTCCGAAGGAAGCCCGGCGGTGCGCGTTCTGCACGGCGGAGGTTGGCGTCGCGGCCTGACGCGTAGATCGGTCACCGGGCTGCCCGGAACCGGGCCAGCAGGTCGTCCTCGGAGACGGCGTCGAGCCGGATACCCTCCGCCTCGGCCGTTGCCTTCATCCGCTCGAACCGCTCGGCGAACCGCCGGGTGGCCTTGCGCAGCGCGGTCTCCGGGTCGACGTTCCATCGCCGCCCCAGCGACGCCACGGCGAACAACAGGTCACCCAGCTCGTCCTCGACGCGGTCGGGGGCGGCCCGCTCCAGCTCGCCCAGCTCCTCCCGAACCTTCGCCAGGGCGGCCTCCGTGGTCCGCCAGTCGAACCCCGAGCCGGCCGCCCGCCGCTGCACCTTCGTCGCCCGCGCCAGCGCCGGCAGGGAGGCGGGAATCTCCTCGTCGACGGCGTGCTCGCCCTTCTCCTCCGCCTTGATGCGCTCCCAATTCACCAGCACCTCGGAGGCCGAGCCGACCTCGACGTCCCCGAACACATGGGGGTGACGCCGCACGAGCTTCGCCGTGATGCCCTCGGCTACATCGTCGACGTCGAAGGTCCCCTCCTGCCGGGCCATCTCGGCGTGGAAGACCACCTGGAGGAGCACGTCGCCGAGCTCCTCACGCAGCCGGTCGAGGTCCCCCGAGTCGATGGCCTCCAGGGTCTCGTGCGCCTCCTCCAGCAGGTGCCGTCCCAGGGTTTGATGGGACTGTTCGCGGTCCCATGGGCAGCCACCCGGCCCTCGCAGCCTGGCCATCACCCGGACGAGGTCCAGCAGGCCGCGCCCCTCGTGGTGCGAGGGGACGGGGCCTTCGGGGATCGGGAGGGGCGACGCCTCAGCCAAGGTCGGCGGTGGAGGTGATCGCGACGACCTCGCCCGTTTGGTGGTCGAACCGGCCGAATCGCGGGTTGACGCTGACGTCCGCCCGCGCCACCCGGTCCGTCAGCCAGCCCTGGAACGCCTGACCGCGACTCTGGGGATCGGACGGGGGCGAAGGCAGCGCGGCCAGGACAGCGTCCTGGACCTTCGTGAACAGCACCTGGTTCCGCAGCAGCACGCGGACGGCGGCCATGGTCAGCCCTCGGGACTTGATCAGTTCATCGAACTGCTGCTGCCCGCCCACCTGCGTGATGGTGGCGGCGAGCTGCTGATCGATGTCGGCGTCGGTGACGACGATCCCGTGGGCGTCCGCGTACTCGGCGGCGATCTCACGCTGGATCAGGCTCCCCAAGGCCCGGCGGGTGAGGTCGGCCTTCGCCTCGTCTCCGCGGGGACCGCTGACCTGCTGCACCACCTGCGGGTCGGACAGGGCGACGTCCAGCGTGGCCTTCAGCTCGTCCTGGGAGATCTCCCGTCCGTCCACGGTCGCGGCCGGAGCGAGGAAGCGTGTCCCGCATGCCGAGAGCGTGACCGTCGCCAGGATCGCGATGACGCGGAGCGCGCGAGGGACACGGCGAGTGCCATGGATCATGGCTGGAGACTATCGCGTGGCCGCCGTCATGCGGCGTCCCGCGAACGGCCTTCCGCCAGGATCTGCTCGACCCATTGGGTCAGGGCCTCGCCGCCGATCCCGGTCGGTTGCTCGAGGTTCAGCGTCTTCGTGGCACCGTGATATGACGCCGCGTCGAGGCGCGCTGCCGACTCCAGGCCGAACGCTTCGGGGATGGGCTTGAGCCTGATCTGGTTGCGGAAGGTGGAGATCTCCTCGACGCCGAGCTCGCGCGCGGCCAGCTTCAGCGACGCCACCGCGAACAGCGTGCGGACCGGCGGGGGCGGCGATCCGAAGCGGTCCTCGGCCTCGGCCCTGGCCTGGTCCAGCTCGGCATGGTCTCGCGCGGTGGCGATCCTCCGATACAGCTCCAAGCGCAGCGCTTCCTGGCCCACCCACTCGGCGGGGACGTAGGCCTTGACCGGGAGGTCGATACGGACCTCTTTCTCCTCTTGGATCGGCTCGCCCTTCATCTCGGCCACGGACTCCGCGAGGAGCCGCAGGTACGTCTCGAATCCGACCGCGGCGATGTGTCCGTGCTGTTCGGCCCCCAGGAGGTTGCCGGCGCCGCGGATCTCCAGGTCCCGCATGGCGATCTGGTAGCCCGAGCCCAGCGCGGTGAACCGACCGATCGCCTCGAGCCGGTCGTGGGCCTCCTCGGTCAACGATGACTGGGGGGAGAAGAACAGATACGCGAAGGCCCGCTCGGCGCTGCGGCCGACCCGGCCGCGCAACTGGTACAGCTGCGCCAGCCCGAGCCGGTCCGATCGCTCCACAACCAACGTGTTCGCCGATGGCACGTCCAGGCCGCTCTCCACGATGGTCGTGCACACCAGGACGTCCGCGGAACGGTCCCAGAACTCCAGCATGACCTTCTCCAACCGCTCCTCGTCCATCTGGCCGTGGGCGACCGTGATGCGCGCCTCGTCACCCAGCTTCTGGCGCAGTTCCCCGGCCTTGCGCTCGATGGTCTCGACCCGGTTGTGGATCCAGAACACTTGTCCGCCTCGAAGCAGCTCGCGGCGCACGGCGGCCAGCGCCATCTCCTCCTGGAAAGGACCGACGTAGGTGAGGACCGGTTGCCGGTCCTCCGGCGGGGTGTCCACCACGCTCATCTCGCGGATGCCCGACAGCGCCATCTCCAGCGTCCGAGGGATGGGCGTCGCGGTCATGGTCAGCACGTCCACGCTGGCCCGCAGCTTCTTCAGCCGCTCCTTGTGCGCCACGCCGAACTGCTGCTCCTCGTCCACGATCAGGAGTCCGAGATCCTTGAAGGTGATGTCCGGCGAGAGGAGGCGATGCGTGCCGATCACCACATCGATCTTTCCTGCTTCGACGTCGTCGAGGATCTGACGCTGCTCGCGGTCGGGGACGAACCTCGACAGCATGGCCACCTTCGCGGGGAACGGCGCGTACCGTTCGGAGAAGGTGACGTAGTGCTGCTCGGCGAGCAGCGTGGTGGGGACCAGCACGGCCACCTGCCTGCCGTCCATCACGGCCTTGAACGCGGCTCGGATGGCAATCTCGGTTTTCCCGTAGCCCACGTCGCCGCAGACGAGCCGGTCCATGGGTCGAGGCTGCTCCATGTCGCGCTTGACCTCTTCGATCGCGGCGAGCTGGTCGCGGGTTTCCTCGTACGGGAACGCGTCCTCCAGCTCGGCCTGCCACGGGGTGTCGGGCCCGAACGCATGACCCGGAACACTCATGCGGACCGAATACAGCCGGACCAGCTCGCCGGCCATGTCCCGGACGGCCCGCTTCACCCGTCCCTTGGCTCGGACCCAATCGCTCGACCCGAGACGGTGGAGTCGGGGGGCCTCGCCGCCGACGTACTTCGCCACCACGCCGACCTGGTCCGAGGGGACGTAGAGCTTGTCGCCCTCGGCGTACTCGAGGAGCAGGTAGTCGCGCTCGGCGCCGGCCACCGCGCGCCGCACCATCCCCACGTACCGGCCGACACCGTGGACCTGGTGAACGGCCAGGTCTCCGGGTGTGAGCTCGACGACCAGCGCCTCGGACCGCCGGGCGGACAGCCGCGGTGCGGTGCGGGTGTGTCGCCGAGACCCGAACAGGTCCTCTTCGGTGACCAGGGCCAACTCCGGCGGGCCCCCCGGCTCGGGCCGGAACACGAATCCCTCGGCCGCGTCGGCCTCGACCGTACGCAGATCCCGGGTCGGGATCGACGATGCCTCGAGGACCTCCCGGGCCCGATCCAGGCTGCCCCGCCCCTCCCCGGCCAGCACCACCCGGGCGCCGTCGGCCACCAATGCCTGAACGTGCGCCACCATGGCGTCGCGTTGGCCGGGCCGCTCCCACGGCTCGATGCCGAGAGCGACGTCCCCGGCATCGCCGAACTCACTCAGCTCGACCCGCGGCGGGGCTCCCAGCGACGCCTCGAGCTCGCGAACGACCCGGGGTCCCGGCCATGCGGAAGCCTCGGCCAGGGCGTCGGCCTCGTCCAGGATCCGGGCGGCCCGGTCCACGGTTCGACCGGCCTGCATCACCGCGATCCATCCGCCGTCGGGCAGCAGGTCGGTCAGGACGGGCAGGCGGTCGTAGAGGAGCGGGATGGCCTGCTCCATCCCCTCGAACACGGATCCCTGGGCGACGCGTTCGAGCAATCCGGCGTACTGGCCCCGATACCGCGTCAGAGCGTCGTCGGCCAGCCGGCGAACCTGATCGGTGAGGATGAGCTCCCGAGCCGGATCGATGTCCATGACCTCCAGGCGGCCAGTAGAGAGCTGCGTTGCCGGGGCGAACTCTCGCAACGATTCGATGTCGTCCCCGAAGTAGTCGAGCCGAACCGGACGGCGCGCGGTCGAGGGGAAGACGTCGAGGATGCCGCCGCGCACCGCGAACTCGCCGCGATGCTCGACCACGTCGACGCGGATGTAGCCGAGCGCCACCAGCCGGTCCGCAAGCGCGTCGGGAGCGATCGAGATTCCGGGCCGCAGCTCGAGGGGGTCGTGCCTTCCCAACGACGGGGCCAGGCCTTGCATGGTGGCGAGCGCCGTCGTCGTCACCACCAGCGGCCCATCCGCTTGGATCAACCGCCGCGCCGCCCTGGCGCGGGCACCGGCGACCTGGGGCGCCGGACTGATCCCCTCGTACGGCAGGGACTCCCAGGGCGGGAACCGCACCACCCGGTCGGGTCCGAGGAAGGCCGAGGCGCTCGCCGCCACCTGCTCGGCCGCTCGGGGATCGTGCGCCACGGCCAAGACCGGCGCGTTCAGCGCCTGCGACAGGACGGCAGCCACGAACGGCTGACCCGGCGAAGCGGCCTTGGCGCGGCGAATCGGTCCGGGGGCAGCCAGCAACCGGCCGAACGGCTCGGATGCCGCGGCCGCCTGCAGGACGTCCCGCAGATCGCGCTCAGCCATGCCCGTCGTTCCCATTCCCATGCAGCACGAAGAGGCCCGGTTCAGCGAACCAGGCCTGTGCGTCGACCGTCGGGAGTCGTCCCGACCACTCCATTCTAGTTACGTGGTGGGCGGGCCGGCGGCGATGCGGTGTCGCAGTTCGTTCAACACGTTCGGAGATGAGATGTTCCATCGAGCTTCGAGCCACCAGGTCATCCCCGCTTCCGCCAACGGGCCGACCTCGTCCCTAGCCCCAGCGGGATCCTCGCCCGGGGTCTCGCCCTCGATCACGATGTCGAACGGCTTGGTATCCGTGCGCCGCTCGGCGACGTAGGCAGCCATGGCGCGCACGTCGTCAGGCGTGATCTCCCGTGGCTTGCCGTCGTCACCGAACACGTTCGGCAGCAAGCCGTCGTAGCGAAGCACGCGCTGCATGGATCGTTCGCGCCCCCACGCGCCCACCACCCAGATGGGGATGCGCGGCTGCTGGACC
>JBIOYQ010000067.1:0-12691 GCA_044870295.1 Actinomycetota bacterium | reverse complement strand
CCCGGACCTTCCGTGAAGGGGAGGAACCCGGCGTGACCATAACGACCGACCGTCGACCGGAGAGCGCGGAGGTCGCCGCAGAAGCGCCGTCCGGCGCGAACGTCATCTGGGTCTCGCTGCTGAGGCTGGTCAGCGCCATCGCCATCCCGGTCGTCGCCTTCTTCCTCCTGTGGGCCACGTTCGACTTCCTGCGCAACAGCGACGCCAATCGCGCTCTGGTCGTGGTGGTCGCCATCGTGATCGGCGTGGGCGGCGTGTTCTTCCTGTTCTGGGCGATGAACCGGGCGATCGACTGGCTTCCCCTGCGGTTCCGCGAAGGCGTGCGGCCATATGTATTCGTCGGCCCTGCGTTGGTCATCCTTGCCGTGTTCCTGGTCTACCCGGTGATCAACACCATCCTGACGTCCTTCAAGTCCAGCAACAGCCAGAGCTTCGTGGGGTTGGACAACTTCAAGTTCGTCTTCAAGGACGACAGCATGCTCAAGTCCATCCGGAACACGGTCGGCTGGATCGTCGTGGTGCCGACCGTCGCCGTCACCATCGGGCTCGCCATGGCCACCCTTGCGGACCGGCTTCGCAAGGGCGAGGCGGTCGCCAAGTCCATGATCTTCCTGCCCATGGCGATCTCCTTCGCCGGGGCGTCGGTGGTGTGGAAGCTGGTCTACAGCTTCCGGCCGGAGGGGTTCGGCAGCAACATCGGCCTGTTGAACGGCATCATGCTCGGGCTCGGCCAGCACCCGGTGGCCTGGCTGCAACAGCAGCCTTGGAACAACCTGTACCTGATGGTGATCATGGTGTGGATGCAGACGGGGTTCTCCATGGTCGTCCTGTCTGCAGCCATCAAGTCGATACCCGACGAGATCCTCGAGGCCGCCCGCATCGACGGCGCCACCGAGCTCCAGGTCTTCCGGAGGATCATCATCCCGACCATCTTGCCCACGATCGTCGTGGTGACCACCTACATGGTCATCAACGCCATGAAGGTTTTCGACATCGTCTTTGTGATCGGCGGAGCGGAGACGAACGGCACCGTCGTCATCACCGAGCGGATGATCCGGTGGTTCTTCATCCTGAACAACTTCGGACGAGGCGCCGCCATCGCCGTCGTGCTGTTCGTGGCGATCATCCCGGTCATGATCTTCAACATCCGCCGGTTCCGGCAGGAAGAGCAGATCCGGTGAGCACCCCGGCGGTCCCTGCCATCCCCGCTCCGGATGCCCGCGCCCAGCGCGGAGCGGCGGCGGCTCCGACGGGCGGGGGTGGCTGGTTCGTCCGCATCACGGTCGCCGTCATCGTCGCCCTATGGCTGATCCCCACGGTGGGGGTCCTCATCACGTCGCTCCGGCCGGAGTCCCTGGTGGACTCGTCCGGTTGGTGGACGGCTCTGGCCCACCCCTTCCGAGCCGCGGAGTGGACCTTCGAGAACTACCGGGCGGCGCTCTCCGCGGAGGGCTTCGGCAACGCCTTCCTCAACAGCCTGGCCGTGGCCATCCCCGCGACCGTGATCCCTATCACCATCGCCGCGTTCGCCGCCTACGCCTTCGCCTGGATGGACTTCCGCGGCCGGTACGTGCTGTTCGTGGCCGTGGTGGGGCTGCTGGTGGTCCCGCTGCAGATGGCGCTCATCCCGATCCTTCGCCTGTACACCGGCGGCGCCAGCATCGCAGGCGTGCGGGTGTTTCCGGACCTGAACCTGAACGGCACCTTCCTGGGGGTGTGGCTGGCGCATACCGGCTTCGGCCTGCCCCTGGCCATCTACCTGTTACGCAACTACATCGGGTCGTTACCGTCCTCGATCATCGAGTCGGCCAAGATCGACGGCGCCGACCACTTCACCATCTTCTGGCGCCTGATCGTCCCGTTGTCCGTTCCGGCGCTGGCGGCCTTCGCCATCTTCCAGTTCCTGTGGGTCTGGAATGACCTGCTGGTGGCCTATGTGTTCCTGGGCGGCACCCAGGAGCTGCGCGTCCTGACCATCGGGCTGGCCAACCTGGTGGGGGCCAGAGGGGAGAACTGGCAGCTGCTCACGGCGGCCGCGTTCATCTCGATGTCGCTGCCCCTGGCCGTGTTCTTCTCCCTCCAGAAGTACTTCGTCCGCGGGCTGACGGCGGGGTCCGTGAAGGGATGAGCGCGAGGCTCCGGTCCCGATCCGATCCGCTGGCCGGCGCCGAGCCGCTGCCCCCTCGGAGGAAGTGGCGAGCCATCACCCTGGCGACGTTGGTGCTGGTGCCGGCGTACTGGGCGATCCTGGCCGGCGTGGTGTCGGCCGCGTCCGACGACGGCCCCGCCCCTGCCGCGGGCCCGTTGATCGCGTTCGGCCTGATGCTGATCCCGTTCGTCTTCGTCGTCCTGGCGTTCCTGTCCGAGAACCCCCGCGCGGCCGGAGCCGTGGTTAAGGCGTTGGCCCTGGCCGTCGTGGTTGGGGTCCCGGCCTCGGCCCTCGCGGCCGATGCGGTGACCGGCATGGTCGCAGGCGTGGGTGCCGGCGGGATCGCCGCCCTCCGGGCGGACGATCGAGTGACGAAGGCCCGGACGCTGGCCATCCTGGCCGTCTCCGTCTATGTGTTCGTGCTGGTTCGCATGGTCGGCGGTGTGGCCCTGGTCCTGGCTCCGGCCCTGCCGTTCGCGGCCCTCGGCGTGGCCGACCACTTGGTCGAGGTGCGGCGGAAGCGCTAGCGGGACCGGCGGGCGCGGCGGGCGGGAGTCTCCGCGGCCTGCTCGGCGGCGGGACCCAGGGCGTTTCTTACGATCTCAACGACCTCTCGCTCCCGGCGGTGCAGGGCGATTCGGCTGCGATCCTCGCCGACCACTGCGCGCAGCACGCCGGCTTCGGTGATGGTCCCCACCACGGCGGTGTACAGCGTGAACAGCAGGAGCGCGGGGTCCTGCTTGCGGATCTCCCCCTCGTTCATCCCACGCCTGAGGAAGCCCAGTGCTCGCAACCTCAGAGGTTCCAGGACGGCTGCGAACCGCTCGATGGCCTCGGGGCCCAGCCGGCTGGCTTCCCGGATGAACGGCGGGAACTCCGGCCACTCCTCGGCCAGGCTGAAGATCGCATGGATCACCGCTTCGGCCTTGCGCGAGTTGGAGGTCTCCGCCTCCAATGCCTCGGACAGGGCGGCGGCGATGCGCTGGCTGGTCTCCACGAGACACGCTTCCAGCAGGGCTTCCTTGGAGGGGAAGTAGTACAGCAGCGTCTGCTTGCGGACCCCCGCCGCCCCGGCCACGGCCTCCAGCGCGGCGCCCTCGTAGCCGTGGCGGCCGAACTGGCGGACGGCTTCCTGCAGGAGTCGACGCCGGGTCGCCTCGCCGCTTCGGCGCGTCACGCTTTCACCGCCAGACTCGAGGCCGGCGGCGGGCCGCGGGAAGAGGACGGGAGGACTCCCACACCCTTCGCCAGGTGGGGGCGTCGGGGCCGGTGATCGGCGGGGTGGCGCCCTCCGCCGCTCGGCGCATGGACTCGTACCAGGTGGAGGCGTCCTCGTCCCACAGCCTGGCCAGGGCGAGCTGCATGCGGCGCGACAGCCCGCGGAAGTCCTCGCCCGGCTCCGCCACCAGGGCCGGGCCGAAACGGACCGACACGGGCAGCCTCCCCTTCAGCGGCCACGAACGCCCTCGGGGCATGGCCGCGTAGGTTCCCCGCAACGCCACCGGCACCACCGGCAGGTCGTATTCGAGGGCCAGCCGAGCCGCGCCGTGACGCCACCGGCCGAGCCAGCCGTCCTTGGACCGGGTCCCCTCCGGGAAGACCAGCACGTTCCACCCCTCCTGGATGAGCTTGCGGGCGGTGGTGGTGGCGCGCTTGCCCCCGGTTCGTTCGATGGGGAAGGTGTTGAACACCAACGCGGTGGTCGCCGCTCGCCACCACACGTCGAAGAAGTAGTCGGCCGCGGCGGCCACGGCCGTCTTCATCCTCCAGGACCGCGGGAGGGAGCAGAGGAACAGCGGCGTGTCCACGTGGCTGGCGTGGTTGGCCACGAACAGCACCGGCGGCTGCACCGCGTCGAGGTGGTCGAGCCCCTGCACGGCCGGGTCGGTCTCCGTCCACACCAGCGGCTTGAACACGAACCGCAGGATGCTCTCGCGGGCGGTCCTGGCGGCGGGTGACCGTGCCCATGCGGTGGGGAACTCGGAGGGTTCGCGGTTCGGCTGGAAGGCTTCGGCCGACCGTGGAACCAGGGGACGGCGGGTCCATCGCCAGCCCCGGGCCACCTCTTTGACGTCGTCCAGCAGCCGGCTCCCCACCGCTACCGAACCTCCGCGAGCGCCAACGGCGGGACATGGTGGTAGGTGATCCGCGGGGACGTCCCCACGGTCTCGCCGGCCATCTCCAGGGCGTCGGCGAAGTTGGACGCCGAGCGGAAGCCCATCCGCCGCACGGCCCGCCGGTCGCCGCCGACGAAGATCACGTCGCCGAGGTAGTCCATGGCATGCGCCCCCCAGTACCACATGTAGAAGGGATGGACGCCGTGGTACGCGTAGCTATTGCGGTACAGATGGATGTACCACGGGTCGGCGGCGTACTGCTGCTCGAACTTCGCCTCGATGGCGGCGGGGTCGGTGGTCTCCGACAGCACCTCGTCGAAGAAATCCACGTAGCTGGGATGGTGGACCTGATGGAACTCCCACGGTACCGGGTGGAACAGGATCATGGCGCCGCCCGGCCGGACCACCGGCTGGTTGCGATACATGTTGAAGTAGTAGCCGAGGCCGAGGCACATCACCAGGATCGGGTTCATCACCGAGTTGACGTTGTACGGGCAGATGTAAGGGAGCCCGACCACCAGGATGTCCGCCTGGCCGTCGACCTCCACCAGCTGCTGCCGGTGTACGTTCGCCATGGTCTGCTCGTGCACCGCCCCGGTCTCGCCCGCATGGATGCCCGTGACCCCGTACGGCGACGCGATGCGCTGGAACACCTCGCGACGGCCCCTGGCCGGCGCCGAGTCGTTCGCCTTCTTGGCAGCCAGATAGGTGGCCTGGTCGGCCAGCGACCACTCCCACTCGCGCTTGTTCATGAAGCCGAACGGCTTGGGGAAGGTCTCGTTGTTCAGCGTGGTCTCGATGGTGAAGATGCGCAGCCCGTTCGACGCGAGCACCCCGCCCATGCGCGCGCAGCTCTCGTGCAGGCCGGAGTGGCGCGGGTCCATGAACGACCGCGAGTTCAACATGGTGTGGACCGTGTGATGGTGGCGCAGCGACTTGTAGGAGCCGAGCCCCACCGGCACGGACTTGTGGCCGCCGTCCATGGCCACCAGGTTGATGTTCACGTAGACGAGCAGGTCGCTCTCCGCGGCCCGCCGGTTGATCTCGACGTCCTCTCCACGATCGGTCGTGCCGAAGTGGGTCAGGCCCTGCGGATCCTCCGCGTCGTGGTTCGACAAGCTCGAGGGCCAGAAGGACCGGAACACCCGCTCGCCGACGGCTCGCTTGATCTCCGCCGCGGTCATCCGGCGGTGCAGGGAGTTCGCGACGATCAGCTTCACGTCGTCGACCCCGCGGCGCGCCGCCACCTCCAGGACCTGCTCGATGATCCGGCCGCGGATGTCGGGGGTCTGCATGGGCGGCAGGGGCAGGGAGATGTCGTCGAACGCGATGGTCAGGCGCATCCCGGGCCGCAGCAGCTCGGGGAGGGGCTCCGACCCCAACGGGTGCAGCAGCGCGTGGCGGATGGCGCCGGTGACGTCCTTGATGGCGGGGAGTGAGTCGGGCGGGTAGATCACCCGCGTCCCCAGCGGAAACCGCTGCAGCCCGAACCCCTCACCCTGGTGAACCAGCAGGGGCGGCGTCCGCTCGTCCACCTCCAACACGAATCCCGGTCTCGCCATGGCGCTCTCCTCGTCCCCTTTAGCCCTGTGGAGTGAACGCGACCTTCAGCGTGCCCAGCCGTCCCGACGCGAACGCGTGGTCCAGGGCCTCCCGCCACCGCGACAACGGGTAGACGGCCCCGACCATGTCGTCGAGCGGAGCGTCCTTCGCCATATCGATGGCGAGGTCGAAGGTCGCTCGTGGCCCGTCCTCGGTCAGCTCGATCCCACTGGTGTAGGCGCCGGTCACCTCGAGCTCGCGGAACCAGACCGGCGCCAGATCGGCGCCGCCCGCAGGCATCCCCGCCAGGACGACGCGCCCCCCGGCACGCGTCGTCCGAAGGGCGAGATCCAGCGACGACTTGGAGCCGACGGCGTCGATCGCCACGTCCACCCCTCCCAGCAGGTACGCCGAACCGCGCTCCGGCTCCAGGCGGTAGGCGCGGGTGGCCCGGCGGAGGGCGGTCACGGCCTCACCGGGGTCCACCACGTCGGTGGCTCCGAATGCCTTCGCCGCGTCCGCCTGTCTCGGATGCTTGGCGGCGACGATGACGCGGCCCACTGGCGTGAACGCCCGGAGGGCCAACACCGCGAGGACCCCGACCGTCCCAGCCCCGACCACCAGGACCGACGCCCCCGGGTCGGGCCGGGCCCGTAGCACGGCATGGATGGCGCACGACAGCGGTTCGACCAGGACGGCGCGACGGTCGCTGATCTCGTCGGGAACGGGATGCAGCTGCGACCGGTGGGCGACGAGCATGCCGCCCCAGCCGCCGCCCGTGTCGGCGCAGTACCCGGTCTGCAGCCCGGGCGCGACGTGCCCGACCGTGACGCGGTCGCACCGGCCGGTCGAGCCCCCGGCGCAGGAGGGACACGGATCCAGTCCACGGGCGGCGCAGGCCAGCACGGGATCGAGCACCACGCGGGTCCCCGCGGGGAGGTCGTCGCATGGATCGAAGAGGGTCCCCACCACTTCGTGCCCGGGGACGAACGGCATCGAGACCAGGGACGAGAAATAGAACGAGACGTTGCCGGACAGAGTGGCGAGGTCCGACCCGCACACGCCGGCCAACCGCGGTTGCACCCGTGCCCATCCCGGGCCGGGAAGATCGGGTTCGTCGCGATTCACCAGTCGCAGCGGCGCCAGCGGCCCGGCCAGGAGCCCCGGCATCCGGTCGCCCACGGCCTTCGCCGCCACGTACCGGCTGACCGAACGGAACAGCTCGAGCGCTAGCACGTCGCCTCCGGCCTCACGGGATCCCCTGCGGGACCAGGACGCGAGGCGTGCCCTTGACCCGTCGCCAATCTTCCACCGGCCATCGCCGCCGGCGAGCCACCCGGTACAGCGACACGTCCGGGTTCACGGCGACCGGGTTCCCCACGGCGCGCAGCAGCGGCAGGTCGGAGTGGCTGTCCGCATATGCGTACGACCGCTTGAGGTCAGCGCCCGTCCGGTCGGCGTACGCGCGCAGCCATGCGGCCCGCGCCTCGCCCACCAGCGGCGGGATCTCGAGGTAGCCGGTGTACCGGCCGTCCCGGCGGTCCAACGACGTGGCCACGATCTTGTCGAACAGCGGCGCCAGCGGGCGAACGAACGCATCGAGGGCCCCGGTGAGCAGGATCGTGCGGTGCCCGGCGGCGCGGTGCTCTCGGATCCGCCGTACCGCCGACGGAGACAGCCGCCGCAACAGGAGGTCGCCCACCTCTTGTTGGACGAGGTCGTTGATGCCGTCGACCGACGCCCCTTCGTAGCGGCGGTAGAAGGACCGCAGGAACTCTCCGCGATCCCGCCGCTCGGCCCCCAGGTAGCGAGGCATACCTCGCAGGACGGAGGCCACCTCGCCGGCCCACTGCTCCCGAGGCAGCTCGGTCAGCCGCAGCCAGAGGTAGGACTCCACCACGTTGGTGTCGAGCAGCGTCCCGTCCATGTCGAACACCGCGAGCACGCCGTTCTGCGACGGGATGACCCGGACCTCGGGCTCCGGCCGCTCGGGCGTGACCACCCGAAGGGCGACGGTGATGGCGGGGCAGTGCACGTCCTGGATGTAGTGGGCCCAGTCGATGATGGCCGCGTCGAAGGGGAAGTCCGCCCGATCCGGGTCCGACAGCGACGCGAACAGCTCGACGGTTCGGTCATCCGTGTAGATGACCTCGATCTCCACATAGGCGCCGTACAGGTCGGCGTATCGCCGGACGAACTCCAGGCGGCCTCGCTCGCGATCCACCCGCTTGACCATCTGTCGGACTCGCGTCGAACGTGGCAGGCGGGAGACCGCCCGGTCCGCCGCATTCAGCAGCTTCTCGCCCATGCGGAGCTGGCGCTCCACCTGTCGCCGCCCGGGGAACTTCCACTCGGGCACGCGGACCTCGCCGCGTCCCCGTTGGGGCAGCGGGTGCCGCTGGTAATAGGCCCGCACGTTGTCGTACAGGCCCACATAGGAGAGCGGATTCCTCGAGCCCGAGCTGACGTGGTAGTAGGCGGGGCCACGGTCGGGCTCCGGCGGGCGTGCCGCGACCGCCAGCATCGCGTTGACGACCAGATCGATGGGGATGATGTCCACGACGCCTTCGGGCAGCCCGGGGAACTCGGGGATCGACCCGCGCCCGTACGCCAGGATGATGGGCTCGGCCATCTTGAACCCCTCGATCCATCCCGGGTACGGATGGGCCAGCGCGCTCTCCACAATGGAGGGTCGAACGATGGATAGCGGGGCGCCGTGCTCGGCGGCCAGCTCCTCGGCGGCCCGTTCGCCCAGGGCTTTCGTGAACGTGTAGACGTCCGGCCATCCCATGGCCTGGGCCCGCGCCCGGCCATACTGCACCAGGCGCTTCTCCACCCACTCGCGGCGGTGCTCCTCGGCGGCGGTGGCCACGGCGATGGGCCCGGCCCGTCGGTGCTCGGCCCGAGCCTTGTCCATGAACCGATCCAGCATCTCCGGCTTGCGAGAGGCGTCCTCGACGTGGCCCCGGGCGGCCATGGCCGCCTCCGCCTCTGCCCGCCAGTCCACCCGGTGGTCCAGCGTCGACTCGGGAACCACTCCCTTCGTCATCCCGGCCACGTACGCCGTGGAGACGTGCACCAGGTGGGGACGGGCGCCGGAGGCCATGACCGCCTGGTACAGGCCGGTCACGCCCAGCACGTTGATGCGAAAGGCGTGGTCGATGGGCGGATTGAATGAGACGGTGGCCGCGCAGTGGAACACGGTGTCGATGTCGCTGGGTAGGGCCGGAAGGGCCTCCGTGACGTCGCCTTCCACGACCGTGATGCGCTCGGCCAGCAGCCGGCGCACCTCTTCGGGACCGAGACGCTCGCGAAGCAGGCGGAAGCAGTTGCCGGCCAGGACCTCCTGGATCCGGGCCTCCGGCGGGCTGCCGTAGCGCCCGCGCACCAGGACGGTGACCAGGGTGGCCGGAAACTCCGACAGCAGCCGCTCGAGCAGGGCCGTTCCCAAGAACCCGGTCACGCCGGTCACCAGGACGTGCTTGCCCGCGAGCGAGGATCGGATGTCGAGGAGTGGAGACTCGGGGACCAGAGGGCCGTGGTTCTCTACCACGCGGTAGATTATCTGCGCGGCCGTGGCGGCGGGGCAAATCGGTCGGCCACGCGAAAAAGACCCCACAAACGGAACTGCCGGAGTCCGAAGACCCCAGCAGTTCCATCGCGTTTATACGACGTGGGCTCGGCGAGGGTCAAATCGGGCGGGCGATTTTGTCAGTCTTTCCCGGCCGTCCGCGAACCGGGACGAACTGGGTCTCAGGACCGTCGGAGCTGGCCCCACGCCAGCACGCCTCGTTGGGCGATGGTCAGCGCGCCAAGGACGGTGAGGATGGCCAGGACCGGGGTCAGCGCGCCGGGGAGCGTGAGCCCGATCATCAACAGGACGTAGCGCTCGAGTCGCTGCATGAACCCCTCGGTCAGCGACAGGCCCATGGCTTCCGCCTCCGCTCGCAGGTGGCTGACGAGCATGGTGACGATCAGGGTCGACAGCGCCAGGGCCGCGGACAGGCGTTCCCCCTTCCCGGCCAGGGACCAGAACAGAGCGCCGAACAGGATCATGTCCGAGACCCGGTCCAGGACGGAGTCGAGGAAGGCCCCGGTCCGGCTGGCCTCGCCACGGACGCGGGCGAGCCCCCCGTCGAAGATGTCGAACAGCCCTGCCACGATCAGCAACAGGCCGGGCACGAACCGCTCCCCCATGACGAACAGCCATCCGATGACGACGTTGGTCGCCAGGGACAGCACCGTCAGCTGCCACGGCCGGATTCCGGCTCGATACAGACCGGCCAGGGCGAGGCGATAAGGCCAGGTGAAGACCTTCTGGAACAGCGGGCCGATGGCGCTCTCGGGGCGGCGGGGCGCGGGCAGGTCCCGCAGCTTCGGTGACTGTTCGTCCTCTTCCGCCATGGGACGAAGCCTACCCTCGGCGGTGTTGCCCCGGACGCCTCGATGGGCAAGACTCCGGCTCGCAGAGAGGAGACGGCATGGGCAAACGAGCGAGAGACATCGGCGGCACGGTCCTGCAGAAAGCCGCCACGGCAGCATCGAAGGCAGCGTCCAAGGCGCCGGGCGTGGCCAAGAAGGTGGCGGAGCGGGCCCCCGCGGTGGCCAAGAAGGTCGCCGACCGAGCCCCCGCCGTCGCCAAGCGGGTTGGGGATCGAGCACCGAAGACGGTGAAGAAGGTCGCCGAGGCCGTCGCCACCCGAGCGCCCGCCGTGGCTCGGAAGGTGGCCGAGCGAGCCCCGGCCGTCGCGAAGCGCGCGGGGGAGAAGGTGGCGGCCGCTGGGGAGCGACTGGCCGCGCGAACGCGCCGTCAGGCCAAGAAGGCGCCCGCGGCAGCCTCCAAGGCGAAGTCGAAAGCCACGTCAACGGCGAAGTCGACCGCGAAGTCCGCGGGGAAGGCCGCGAAGTCGACGGCCAAGAAGGCCACGACGAGGAAGAAGAAGACCTAGCCGGGCCTGGCCAACACCCACGGCACCGCGAGCAGCGGCAGCCACATGAAGAACAGCGGGATCGCGGAGTGGGTGGCCGCGGCGATCGACAGCACTCCCAAGGCCAACGCGAACAGCACGGCGGTGGCGACGACCTTTCTCCGGCCGGTCATGGCCTCATCGTACGGGTTGCGGTGAGGGCTGGCAGCGGGGGCAGAAGTACGTGGTCCGCCCGGCGGCGGTGGTCCGCGCCAGCGGCGTGTGGCAACGAGGACAGACGGCGCCCGGACGGCCACGTACATGGGAGAGCCACGTGCGCCGGCGCTCCATGTAGTCGTCGTCCGCCGATGCCCGCTCCAGGACGCGCCGCAGCACACGATGAAGGGTTCGGCGTTCGCGCTCGCTCATGGTCTCGATGGGCATTCGGGGATGCAGCTTCGCCTGCCACAGGATCTCGTCAGCCATCAGGTTGCCCACGCCGGCCACGAACGACTGGTCCATGAGGGCCGCCTTGACCCCACCCCGCCGGCGAGCCAGCCGGTCGCCGAACTCGGCGGCGCCGACGTCGAGGGCGTCCGGCCCGAGGGATCCCAACAGTCCGTCCACCTCGGCCTGGTCGTGGGCCAGCCAGACGCCGCCCAGCTTGCGCATGTTGCGGTACCGGAGCTCGCCGCCCTCGGCGAACGAGATCGCCAACCGATCGTGGCGGTGTCGCGCCGGCTCGTCGCCCGACCAGATGAGATCTCCCGTCATGCCGAAGTGGAGCAGCAGGACGGGGCCGTCCATGGGGCAGACGAGCCACTTGCCGTGGCGGTCCGGATCGGCGAAGCGATGGCCGACCAGCGCCGCCGAGAGCATGGCCGGTTCGGCGTTCCGGAGGATGGTCGGGTCGGCCCAGACCGACGCGATCCGTTTCCCCGCGGCGAGTCGACGAAAGACTCGTCGGTAGGACTCGACGTCGGGCAGCTCCGGCACGACCGGTAGTGTGACCGCTTTGGGCCTCGCACCGTGCGCTCTCGTAAGATCGGCCCGCCACGTCGAGGAGGGCGTCGAGCATGACCAACCTGAAGGAGCTGCACCGCCGCAACCTGGAAAGGTTCGGCAGCCACGTCCACGCAGTCCGGGACGACCAATGGCGCGGTCCCACGCCGTGCACGGAGTGGGACGTCCGCGTCCTGGTCCACCATCTCGTCTCGGAGAACCTCTGGATGCCGCCGCTGCTGGAAGGCCAGACCATCGCCGATGTCGGAAGCCGGCTCGAGGGCGACCTCCTGGGCGAGGACGCCGGCTTCGCCTGGGACGCCTCGGCCAAGGAGGCGGGCGCCGCGGTCCAGCAGGCCGATCTCGCCGCCACCGTCCACGTTAGCTATGGGGACATCACCGCGGAGTCCTACGTCTTCGAGGTCATGACCGATCTCGCCATCCATGGCTGGGACCTGGCTCGGGCCATCGGTGCGGACGAGACGATGGATCAGGACACCGTCGACCTGCTGTTCGACCACTTCAAGCCGATGGAGCAGCAGCTGAAGGCGACCGGGGGGTTCGGGCCGTTCGTGCAGCCGCCGGAGGGGGCCGACCGGCAGACCCAGCTGCTGGCGGTGTTCGGCCGGGTGGCCTGACGGAGAGCGGATATCCTCGGCACCGTGGACCGATCACGCCCGGCGCCCGCGGTGGTGATCATCGGAGGCAACCTCACGGGCGGAGCGGCCGCCACCACTCTGCGCTCGGAGGGGTTCGACGGCCCCATCGTCATGGTCGGTGAGGAGCCTCACCTTCCCTACGAGCGTCCCCCGCTCTCCAAGGGCTACCTGCGCGGCGAGGAGACCAAGGAGCACACCCTCCTCCATCCCGAGGCCTGGTACGAGGAGCACGCCGTCGAGCTCCGGTTGGGGTCATCTGCCGTCCATCTCGACCCGGCGGATCGCGAGGTCGAGCTGTCGACCGGAGAACGGATC
>JBIOYQ010000066.1:0-4689 GCA_044870295.1 Actinomycetota bacterium | reverse complement strand
CGGTCGGCCGGCCCGGCGCGTCCGATCGCGACCGGCACGGCTCCGACCCCGTCGCCACTGCGCCCCTCGGCCTCGAGCGGCCCGTTCTCCCCCCTCACCGCCACCATCGCGTTCGAAAGCTGGAAACAAAACCTCTACCTGCTCGACCCAGCAACGGGAGAGACCCAGAAGGTAATGGGGGACCTCGGCTGTTGCTCCCTAGCGTGGTCGCCGGACGGGACCGCCGTCGCCTTCACCACCGGCAGGGGCGAAGGCATGGGTGATGTCGTCGTGTCGCACCTCGATGGCACGAGCACGATCGTCGCCTCGCTGAACAGCGCGGGTCCTCCCGAGCCGTGCTGTCCACAGGACGTCGCCTGGTCCCCGGATGGCCTCCGGCTCGTCTTCGCCAGCGGCGAAGGCGAGGTGTTCACGGTGGCGGCGAACGGCAGCCACCTCGCCCAGATCACGGACCACACACAGGACCGCTGTGCCGACCGCCGAGTGAACTGGTCCTCATCGAGCGGCCTCATCGTCACGCAGCGGATCTGTCCCGGGGCGGAGAACTCAGGGATCTACACGTTCACTCCCTTGGGCTCCGAGGTCAGGAAGGTGCTGGCGACGAAGGGCGAGCCGCAGGGCATCAGCGTGTCGCCCGATGGCGGGAGGATCGCGTTCGCCATTCGTCTCGAGGGCATCTTCGTCGTCGATGCCGATGGATCGGGACTCGCCCGACTGACACACGGCTGGGACTCCTCCCCCACGTGGTCGCCGGACGGAACGGTGATCGCCTTCAGCCACGCAGCCCGAGGCGAGGCCTACGGGCTCTGGGCGGTGCCATCCGCGGGCGGCGAGGCCTTCCAGGTCGCGGACCTCTCGACCGAGCCGGTGGCGGTGGCGTGGCGGCCGGTCCCGTAGGGTTCTACGTCGGGTTCGACCCCGTCCCCGCGGGCAGCTGTTCGATGAGCCTGGCGAACACGGCCATCATGTCGAACAGGGCCGGCGCCTCCGACCGTTCGGGCGCCAGACGGGTCATCAGCTCGATGCCAAGGAACATGGCGGAGATGGCGTAGGCCGCCTCCCTGGGCGGAACGATCCCGCCCAGAGGATGGGCCTCGACTGATCGCGACAGCGCGTCCTGCACCAGGCGCATCCATTCCTCGAACCGGTCCAGGATGGCCCGGCCGAGGTCGGGGTCGGATGCGGCCGCCGCCATCAGCTGTGTGACCGCCGTCACCGCTCCACTCTCGAGGTCCTCAGCGTGCAGGCGGCGGGCGATCTCCACCAGGTCGGACAGCGACGTGACGGTAGCAGCGGCCTCCCGATACCGTGCCACTTGCGCTTCCGACGTTCGGCGGAACGCTTCCAGCAGCAGGTTCGACACCGACCCGAAGTGATAGAAGATCAGCGCCTGGTTGAAGCTGCCTCGGGCCGCGATGGAGCGGGCCGTCGTCCCGGCGAACCCCTCCTCGCGAAGGGTGTCCAGGGCGGCCTCCATGATCCGCTCCCGCGTGGCGGCGGCCCTCCGCGGTTGCTTCGCCACCTCACTCACGGCTGCTCCTCGGACGGCAGGTCCGTCCGGGGTGGGGGAGGCGGGTTGTTCCAGAACTGCACCTGATCGCACCAGCTGCACGTTGGGTCGTCACGGCCGAGCCATGCGCTCCAACGATCGCGTCGCTTGGTCACGAACATGAAGAACCTTTCGGCGAGGGGCGCGAGGTGCGGGGTGGCAAGACGGTACGACCATGGCCGGAAGCGTACCGTCGCCCACAGGCACGTGAGGAACGCCGCCGGGCCCACCCACACCCTTCCCTGGTCGTCGACCGCCACGAGCTCCTGGCCCAGCCAGGGCACGGCGCCGTAGCGCTCCTTCGCCACTGCCGATCCGGACGGAAGCAGCTCCACCTGGACGAAGCACGGCTGGGTCAGGAGCCAGTCGCGGGCCCGCCGGCACAGCGCGCACGTTTCGTCGTACAGGACCGTGAGCTTGCCGGTTTCCATCGTGCTCTCCGCGTTCATGGCCGTCCCGTCACTCGGCCGCTGCAGGCGGCGCCGGGAGGACGAGGTGCGGGGCCACCGGAGGCGGAAGCTGGCGCTGCTCGCGCCGGGCCCTGATCCTCCAGAAGACCAGCACGTTGACGAAATGGATCAGGCCGAGCGTGCCCAGCAGGATGGCCAGGCGGTTCACCAGGTACTGCACCGCCTCGAAGCTGCCCAGCCCTCGGCCGGCACGCAGGATGTACAGGGCGTAGCCGAGGTTCAGCATGTAGAAGCCCACCACCAGCAGGCGGTTGACCGCTTCAGCCAGGGCGGGACGGTCCTCGAACACGTCGTACAGGAACGCCGCTCCGTTGCGGAACAGGGTCCTGGCCAGCCAGGCGGTCAGCCCGACCGCCACCGCCGCGTAGGCCACGTACACCCCGATGCTGTAGGCGTTGCTGCCCATCGCTCCTCCTCTCGGCCCCTGCCTCTCAGGGGGGTTTGAGCAACTGCCCAAAGCATATGCTCAAATCAGGAGGGGTGTCAAGCGAGAGGCGTGGATCTATAGCAGCGGCTGCAGCGCCGCCTCGATCATCGCCTTGGTCACGGGTCCCTCGAACCGGGCCCGAATGATCCCCTTGCGATCGATGACCAGGGTCCACGGCTCGGTGGTGAAGCCATACGCCTTGAAGCCCGGCGACTGGTTCTCCAGCGTCGCGGGGGGCGGGGTGAAGTCATCGCCGGGGAGGAACTCCTCGACGTGGATGAAGTTCGCCTGGTCCTTTCCGATGTCCTGGTACGCCAGCAGGACCTCGTCCACCACCGGACCGCACAGCATGCTCTCGCACAGCAGGGGCGTGGCGAAGGAGACCACCGTGGGCTTGCCGTTCTTGAGGGCGCGGTCGAGCGAGATGTAATGGAGCGGGCTGGGCGGGACCCTGGTGTCGATCATCCTCAACTCACGCGGGGTCGTCGCCACCGGAGTCTTCACCGATATGGCCTTCGAACCCACGGGAGCGGGGATCGCCTGGTCCGTGGCCTCGAGTGACGCGTTCCCGCACATGTGATCGGATCCCTGCGTCACCACGACTCCGACGATCCATCGACCGACGCCCGCCACGTCGAACTGGGTCGCATACGTCCCCGGGAGCGCCGTACGGGGGGAGGTGTCGTCGGTGGCGCTGGCCGGGGCGAACGGATACCAGGTGGCTTTGACCGGTCCGGTCGCCGAGTCGGTCTGGCTCTTGGCCAGGTAGACCGATGGACTACCGCCCGTCACCACGCCGCCCTGGTCGGTGATCAGGCCGAAGCTGAACTCGTTGGGGCCTGGATTGATCGGCGACTGGGTCGAGATGAGGTTGACGTTGGAGGCCCCGTCGCACAGCGCCTGCAACGAGTCGGGCGAGGCGCTCGGCCGGGGATTGCCCCCGCCGGTGCAGGCGGACGCGGTCGCGGCGAGCGCGATAGCCAGAGCGGCGAACGTGCGACGAACCGGAAGGCGCATCCGTGTCCCAGGGTACCGGGTCCCCGGTCCAAGGGAGGGCAAGCGAGAGGGAGATCGTGATGGGGATGACAGAGCGCCGGCTCCTCAAGGAGCCGGCGCTCCGGGTGCGGGCGGGGGTCTGCCCACGTCCTATGTGGGTGGCGACACCAGAGCTACGGTGTGGCCCCCCAGTTCCAGGTTCGCCACGTGGCGGCCAGCGGATCGCTGACGCCGGTCGCCCACATGTTCGAGAGCCAAACTTTCCCCACCGAACCGTTCGAGGGGGCGAACGCGTCGGGGAACGCCCCGCCGTAGTCGCCCCACCGGCACTTGCCCAGCTCCCAGCAGTCGAACCCCTCGTCCGGTCCGGGCGACTGCTTGAGCAACACGAAGGCCGACGTCGGGTTCGTCCCGATCTTCGACACCATCTGCACTGCCGGGAACGCGGTGGTAGACGAGGTGGTGAACCCTGTCACCATGTTGCCGCCGAAGTATCGCTTCGACAGCGGCACCCCCTTCACCGCCCGGTCGGGTGCGATGGCCCCGTTGAACACGTACAGGTTCGTGTCGGTGATGTCGCCCGACTGGAACAGCGCGCTGTTGGCCACGTCGATCTCGTACCAGCGGAACTCGGCTCCGGCGCCGCCGAAGATCGTGTGGCCCGTCCACACCGCCACCGAGTTGCCGTGGTTCGGGTCGATCGCCGAGACCGCGTGCGTGAGCCGGCCGTCGAGGGTGTCGATCGGATGGACCCCGTTCATCTGCGGCGCAGGCGCCGGCGGCGAATAGGCGGCCGTCGGGACGGCCGTTGCCACCTTCGGGATGTTGGGCGTGCCATCCAGGTTCTTGGTGACGTGATACAGCTCGAGCTCGGTGCCGGTGGCGCCCGAGTTCGTCGGGTCCGGGACGGACACGATCCATCCGTCGTCGGAGAAGTCGGCCTGCTGGGCGGGCTCGGGGGTCGACGAGAGCGTGGCCCCGTCCGCGTTCAGCAGCGCGGTCTGCTTGCCGCTGACGATGGTGTTGGCCGCCGGGCAGGTGGAGATGGCTTTGCGTGACTTCACCGGCTTGATGATCCACCCCACGTCGGACTCGAGGAACGTTGCAGGGGTCGGATAGATGTTCACTCCGATCAGCAGGAAGTCGGACGTGGTTCCCAGCTTCGGATAGTCGGCGATGGTGCCGTCCCACCCGAAGTCGGTCTCGTAGTTGCAGAAGCTCCCGGGGAGCGTGGTGGGGTTGCTGCT
>JBIOYQ010000065.1:0-24682 GCA_044870295.1 Actinomycetota bacterium | reverse complement strand
CTTTCGGTGTTCCTACCAGCACAGGCGAGCACTGGATCCGGACCTCTCCCAAGGAGCAAGTTCCCGGCCTCTACACAACTCATCGAGGATGGACCGATCCGTTTGCCTTGCTTCAAAGGGAGGACGTCGATGGCACTGCTATTGCGTCCATATTGGCGCAAGACGGAGTCGAACCAGTTCACTCGGGCGCCCTCCTCACGAATCCGGAAGGTGGAGTCGTGATTGAGGGCCTTGCGGGCTCCGGCGAGGACTTCATGCTCGGCCTCGCTCCCCCTACGCCGCTGCCCAAGCGCGTCCTTCATGATGTTCGGGACTTGCAGAGGCGAGCCAGCAGTGACCTCGGCCCGGTTCGGATGGAATGGGTCCACGATGGACGCCAAGCGTGGGTCGTCCAACTCCACAGCAGTGCCGCCCCGAGCGGTGGATCTGTCTTATTCCCCGGCGAGCCCTCCACCTTTCGACGGTTCCCCGTTTCCGCGGGTATTGATTCCCTCCGTCAGCTCATCGAGGAAGTCCGCCTCACCGGAGATGGGATCGTTCTCGTCGGAAGCGTAGGCATGACCAGCCACTTGGGCGACTTGCTTCGCCGAGCCCGTGTCCCCTCCCGTCTCGAGGTACCAGAAGGCTCCGAATAGGCGCCGCGCATAGGGCATATGTGAAGCCCTTCGGATTCGGGTGGCCAGGAGCAGAACAAGTCGGCATGATTCGGAACTGATGGACGAGACCGCGAGCAGACGAGGCCGAGTAATGCGTCGAACGTCTCCTCGCGGCCGGACTGGAACGCGGCCTTCGCGCCGAGGCTGAATACCCGGTTCCCGGAGGGCGCACTGCGTGAGGGCGCCTCGATCATCGTTGACGCCGCGTGGGTGGACACCCACTACGGCGATGAAGGGGGAGGCGATGCGTAAATGTGTCCCGATCTGTGGCGTTGTGTGGCGGCGGCGGCGCCCCTGGAATGTTCCCGAAGCCTCGCTCATGTTCACAGTGGCGGTGCCCGGCTATGGCGGAGCCGGACCACAGCCCTCCGGTCGTCTAGGCCATTTCGTGCCTGTTTCGGTTAACAGATCGCCGAAATAGGTTGCGGACATGACGCCGGCTGATTGCCATGACCCGCGGCTTCGAGGGTTTCGGCAAACCCACAGAGGTTGCGCCATGCTGGCGGGCATGTCTCGATGGAGCCTCTTATCCAGCGGGGGGACAGGGATTCGAACCCTGGAACGGGTTGCCCCGTTAGCGGTTTTCAAGACCGCCGCCTTCGTCCGCTCGGCCATCCCCCCCGCGCCGAGTGTAGCGGCGGCGGGTGGTCTGCTCTGGGACGTACACCCCATGCTTCGATCGACATCAAACTGTGGTTGCTACGTCCGGGATGAGGAGTGGCTCTACCCCAAAGCCGCCCGGGTCACGAGCCGTCCCAAGCCGCTCGGTTGTCAGTTCCTCACCCAGCTCCGGCGGAAAAGCCCCCGCGGATGATGGCGTCCCCGCCTCATCCCGGCGTTAGGATGCCATGACTCCACAAGAGACCGACGCCCTGGCTTTGCCATGTCTCAAGCGCCCATCCCAACTGTCGACACCCATAGAAGCAGCCCGCCCCGATCAAGGAGTCGTCGATGAGGCAGCGCCCCGGGCATCCCATTTGCCCACTCATCGTGTCTGCGGTTCTCCTCTCCACGTTCGCGGTCGGCGCGACAGCCGTCGCGGTTGGCGGCGCCTCCCGCACCCCCGACAGGCTCGCGCACGCCACGCGACTGGTACCTGGCAACGTCCTGCGCGCGGACGGCGTGTCGTTCGTCGTCCCCGAGCCCGGCCACACCGTCTGGGCGGCGGCGGAGGACGTGTCGGGCCGGTGGCGGTCGGTCGGCGTCCGGACCGCCCCGGACGGCGCCGTGTCGATCGTCCACGACGCCGGCAGGGTCCACGCGACCGGGCAGGCAGGCTCCTCAGGGCCCGCAGGAACGCGCTCGGACCCCTGCTCGGACGGCACCTACACGCTGTACTCATCCACCTGGGACAGCAGGTTGAACTGGCGGTTCAACGCGTCCACCACGCCGAACGAGATCACCCAGGACAAGGCGATCACGGCCCTTCGCAACGCGGCCGACAACATCACCCACGCGGACAACGACTGCGGCCTCGGCGACAACGTGAGCGCCAAGGTGGGCTACGACGGCACCACGACGAAGTCCCCCAACATGGGCGCCGACGCTTCGTGCAACGGATCCGACGGGACGAACGTGGTGGCGTTCGGCGACCTCCCCTCCGCGGACCTCGCCTTCACCTGCTGGTGGACGACCGGGAACACGACCATCGAGGCCGACATCCAGCTCAACAAGGTGGAGTACCTCTGGGTCGTGAGCATCGGCGACACGTGCTTGACCAAGTTCAGCGTCGAGGCCGTCGCCACCCATGAGTTCGGACACGCCTTCGGCCTCGGGCACGTGAGCGAAACGCTGCACGGGTCCCTGACGATGAGCCCGGTGATCCTGGCCTGCCAGTCGTCGGAGAAGAGCCTGGGACTGGGAGACGTGCGGGGGCTGGAAGCTCAGTACTGAGCCCGCCGGTCGGTCAGCTCAGCGGGCCGGCCTGGTCGTCAGGATCCACTGGCGGTGCCACCGGGTCAGGATGACCTGGCCGTCGGGCTGGACGGCCGGCTCCGGGCCCACGTTCAGCTCGCGAAGCCAGCGGAGAGCTTCCTCGCGGATCTCCTCGCGACAGCGAGGGCACCACTGCCCAGCTCCGCAACCGTCGGGCCACCGCCCCATGTCCTCCATGTGGCCCACATGATCCCTCCCCTGTCGGAGGCGCACCTCGGGCAAAGGTCTCGAATCGGTCGGCCGGGGCCGGTCGTTCGCCGGGGGAGGGGGCGGGTGGCTCGAACGGCGTATTGCGACGGCGCGAGTCCTGGGCAACGCTGGTGTGACGAAGACCTCGAGGAGGCGGAGAGTCCCCCCGGCTCCCCGCCTCCTCAGCCAACCATCACGCCCGTGTCTGGCCCGTCCCCCGCACCACGAACTTGTATGTGGTCAGCTCACGCAGAGCCATGGGGCCGCGCGCATGGAGCTTCTGCGTCGAGATCCCGATCTCCGCGCCCATGCCGAACTCCGACCCGTCCGTGAACCGGGTCGAGGCGTTGACCATGACGGCAGCGGCGTCGACCTCCTGGACGAACCGCCGGGCCGCATCATCGTCCTCCGTCACGATGGCCTCCGTGTGCTGGGTGCCGAACGTGGTGATGTGGTCGATGGCCTCATCGAGGGAGTCCACCACCCGGCCGGAGATCTTCAGGTCCAGGAACTCGGCGGCGAAGTCGGCGTCGGTGGCCGGTCCCACCTGCACACCGGCGGTTGCGCCCAGCCGGCGGACGGCGTCGTCCCCGACGATCTCCACACCTCGGTCGGCCAGGGCCCGGGCTGCCGCGGGCACGAACCTGTCGGCCACGTCGCGATGCACCAGGAAGCTCTCCGCCGCGTTGCACACGCCGGGGCGTTGCACCTTGGCGTTGACCAGGATCGCCAGGGCCTTGTCGAGGTCGGCGTCCGCATCCACGTACACGTGGCAGTTGCCCACGCCGGTCTCGATCACCGGCACCTGCGACTCTCGCACCACCGTCTGGATGAGGTCGTTGCCTCCCCGAGGGATGAGGAGGTCGATCATGCCGCGCGCTCGCATCATGGCCGCGGCGGTCTGGCGGGTGGGCGCCACCGCCTGGACCACACCGGCGGGCAGGCCCGACGCGGTCCCCGCGTCCTGGAGGATCCGCACGAGTGTTGCGTTGGACCGTTCGGCGATGCTGGACCCGCGGAGGAGGACGGCGCTGCCGGCCTTCACGGCGAGTCCCGCCGCGTCCACGGTCACGTTCGGCCGTCCTTCGTAGATCACCCCGATGACGCCGAGCGGCACGCGAACCTTCTCCACGCGGAGTCCGTTGGGCAGGGTCCACCCGTCGATGACCCCAGCCGTGGGATCGTCCAGCGTCGCCACGTGCCGCAGCCCCTCCGCCATCAGCCGGATCCGGTCACGATCCAGCGAGAGTCGGTCGATCACCGCCGCGGTGGTCTCCCTCTCCCGGGCCGACCGCACGTCCTCTTCGTTCGCGAGCAGGATCTCCCCGTCGCGCGCCTCCAGAGCATCCGCCCACGCCCGGAGCGCCGCGTCCTTCGCGGGCCCCGGAACGAGCGCCAGCTCCCGAGCCGCCCGCCGCGCGATCCCGGCCATGGCCGCCACGTCGGCCGTCGCCTGGATCACGACGTCCGCCATCGCTCCTCCGCCGTCAGGACCAGCACGTCGCGATGGACCACCTCACCGTTGCCGTTCCCCGTTGCCCGAGTGGGCAGCGGACGGGTGGTCCGCCAGGAGGAAGGCAGCCGCGCCCTCCCCGCAAGCTTGGCCAGGTCGGCTGCCGAGTAGCTGGTGATACCCCGGGCGAACGGGCCTCCCGGGCCAGCGATCTCCACGGCGTCGCCGGCCACGAACCTGCCCTCCACCGCCACCACGCCCGCGGCGAGGAGGCTGCGCCCTGCTTCGCGGACGGCGCGCTCCGCACCGGCGTCGACCAGGATCCGGCCCCGCGGCGCGGCGGCGAAGGCCATCCACGCCTTGCGGGCGCGCTTCCTCCCATCTCGCGCGGGCACCCATGTGCCCACGGCGTCACCCGAGAGGATCCGGGCCAACACGTCCCGGTGCGATGCGTTCGCCACGATCGTTGGGATCCCGGCGGCGGACGCCAGCCCCGCCGCTTCCAGCTTGCTGGCCATGCCCCCAGATCCCAGGGCCGACGCCGGTCCCGGCTCGATCGTGCGGGGGTCGTCGATCTCCGTCACCAGCCGCGCCCCGGCCCGCCGGGGGTCCTTGGTGAAGATGCCGTCCACGTCGGACAGCAGGACCAGCAGATCCGCGCGCACCATGATCGACACCAGGGCAGCCAGACGGTCGTTGTCGCCGAAGGTGATCTCCTCGGTGGCCACCGTGTCGTTCTCGTTCACCACCGGAACCACACCTGAAGCCAGCAGCCGGTCGAACGTGCGCTGGGCGTTGACGAAGCGCCGCCGGGCGGCGAAGTCGTCCTGCGTCAGAAGGACCTGCGCCGCCACGAGCTGATGCTTGGCGAACAAACCCGCGTACGCGGCCATCAGCCGGCCCTGCCCCACGGCCGCGGCCGCCTGCTGCAAGGCCAGGTCCTTGGGCCGCCGCGCCAGGCCGAGCTGATCGAGGCCGGAGGCGATCGCGCCCGATGACACGAGCACGCAGGACCGGCCGCCCTCCACCGCGGCCGACATCTCCCGCACGATCTTCCCCAGGCGGGCTCGAGCCACCGCCCCCGTCGCGTCGACCAGGCTGGAGGACCCGACCTTCACCACCAGCCGCCGGACCTCGGGGAGATCCCTCGTGCCTGCTTGCCCTTCGTGCACCCTCGGTCACCCGTCCCTCGAAGAGAGGCGTGGATGCTAGCGCGGACCACATCGGACAGGAACCCCCCAAATGGCGGCTTGGCTTGGTGCCCTCAGCTGGGCTGGCCCACGTTCCCCCACACGTAGCGCTGGGTGATGTCGTCCGCGGGCACGGGCTTGCTGAAGTAGTAGCCCTGGCCCAGCGTGCATCCCACGTCGGTCAGGAACCGCCACTGCTCCTCGGTCTCGATCCCTTCGGCCAGCGGCGTCATGCCAAGGCCGTGGGCCATCTGGATCATCGCCGTCACCATGCTGGCGGCCTGGCGGTCACCCGGGATGTCCCGGACGAAGGATCGGTCCACCTTCAGGATGTCGACGGGCATCTGCTTCAGCCTCGCCAGCGACGAGTACCCGGTCCCGAAGTCGTCGATGGCCAGCCGAAGCCCCGCGGAGTGGATCTCCTCCAGCACCCTGATGGTGCGGTCCGGGTCGGTCATGGCGGAGGACTCCGTGATCTCCACCACGATGTTGCGGGGACTCACCTGGGCGTACTGGAGGTGCCCGAGGATGCTCCGCACCAGGTTCGCCTGCCAGAGCTGGCGCGGCGAAAGATTGAAGCTGATCTCGAGCATCAGCCCGGTGGTACGCCAGTCCTTCGACTGCCGGCACACGTCCCCGACGACCCAGTCGCCGATCGCCTCGATGAGGCCCATCTCCTCGGCGAGCGGAATGAAGTCGCCCGGCGGAATCATGCCGCCCTTCGGGTCGGGCCACCGCAGCAACGCTTCCACCCCGACCAGGTGGGCGTCCCTGAGGTCCACGACGGGCTGGAAGTGGAGCAGCCACTCCTTGCGCTCCACGGCTCGGCGCAGGCGTGTGGTAAGGGAGAGCTTCGTCAGCGGATCCACGGTCTCGCTGGAGAACATCGCGTACCCGCCGGGACCGGCCCGCTTGCTCCGATACATGGCCGCGTCCGAATTCCGCAACAGCGCCTTGGCGTGGTCGCCGTCGAACGGGAACAGGCTGATCCCGATCGAGGCCGTGATGTAGAACTCCGTGTCACCGATGACGAACGGTTCGCGCAGGGCCTCGTGGACCCGCTCGGCCACGGCCTGCGCCACGACCACCGAGTTCTCGGCCTCGGGCCGCGGACCCCACGTCCCCCGCTCCAGGTCGGCCAGGAGGACCAGGAACTCGTCCCCGCCCTGCCGGGCGACCACGTCGGTCTCGCGCACGGCCTCGCGCAGCCGCATGCCCATCATCTGCAGCAGCTGGTCGCCCGCGGCGTGGCCGAGGGAGTCGTTCACCAGCTTGAAGTTGTCGAGATCGATGTAGAGAACGCCGGCGGCGGTGTCGCCTCGCCGCGCTCGGTTCAGGGCCAGGTCCAACAGCTCCTCGAACATGACGCGGTTGGGCAGGGCGGTGAGCTTGTCGTGATAGGCCAGGAAGGCAACCTGCTCCTCGGCCCGCTTCTGCTCCGTGACGTCGTACATGACGCCCTGCCAGAACATGGGCCGGCCGTCGTCGCCGCGGATCAGCATGGCCTCGTCGCGGACCCAGACCGTCCGCTCGTCCCGGGCGATCAGGCGGAACTCGGAGCGGAGCGGCTCACCGGTCACGCTGCTGTAAGCCTCCTCGGCCAGGACCCGCTCCCGATCAACGGGATGGAGGAACGCGGAGAACGGAGCCGGGTGGGCGATCCACTCCTCCGGCGAGTACCCGAGGATGGTCTCCACCTGCGGGCTGATGTAGAGCCAGTCGCCGGTCTCGCCGACGCCGGCGATGTACACGATGGCCGGGATCTGCTCCACCAGCGTGCGGTACTTCAGCTCCGCCTCTCCGAGCGCCAGCTCGGACCGCTGGCGCCCGATGCAGGCGCCCAGCGTGCCGGCGGCAGCCCGGAGCGCGTCGATGTCCGGGCCAGACCACTCCCGTTCGGCGAAGCACTCGTCGAACCCTAGGCAGCCCCACCACTCCTCGCCGACCATCACCGGCACGACCGCGATGGACGTGATCTGCTCCCTCTCCAGCGCGATGCGCTCCTCGTCCGGGAAGTCCCGCACGTGGCCGTGGATGGCCCTCCCGGCCGACAGGATCTCCCCCCACCGCCGGTACGTCCCGCTCCACGGGTTGTTCTGGAGCTCCGGGTTGTCGATCTGGGGCTCGACGCCCTCGGCGATCCACTCGTAGCGTTGGCTGTGGACCCTGCGGCCATCGTCGTCCGTGTGGTTCTCGAAGACGTAGACGCGGCTGACGCCCGCGGCCCGCCCCAGGCGCGCCAGCACCTCGGAAACGCGCTCCTCCCAGGACCGGGCCTGGACGAACGCCGACGCGGCGAACCCAACGGCGGACAAGATCGCCTCGGAGCCGGTTCCCGGCTCGGCGTTCGAGGACCCCAGCCGGACGTCCCCGGCGGGGTCTCCCTCGAGACCCGTTGTCGACATGTCTACCTGCACATATCGACCCCGCCGAGGAGGGGATTGAAGGATTGGCCGGATGGCCTAGGTCGGTCCCAGGTGGCCCTACAGTCCGTGGCCCGGAGATGCCGAGAACTGTTCTTGAAGGCGCCCTCGATCCATTGCAAGGTAGGGCGGCATCCGGCGAAGGGGGAAGGGCGTAGGCGTGATCGTGCCCCTCGAGCGAGGGCAGCGGGTCCGGGAAGTCGCCTCCGGGTGGGGCTGGCTGGGCTTGCTCCGCTTGGGGCTGGCCCTGTCCATGGGGTTCTACGCCGTGCTGTACCGGCCGCTCAAGGCCCACCCGGCTCCTCCCCACGTCCAGCCCCTGGCGCTGATGCTGGCCGGCGGCCTGGCCGTGCTGGCCATCCTGCAGCTCATGCCACGGTGGCGGTCGAACAAGCGACTCGCCATGGGCGGGTTCGTGGCCGACGCCGGGGCCGTGATGGCCACGTTGGCGCTCTTCGCGTTCGACCCTCGCCGGTACCTCCTGGCCCTGGTCATCGTGGTCCAGGCCGAGGGCGGTGTCGTCCTGGGCGTGTTCGGCGGGTTCCTGGCATGGGTGGTCACCAGCTCGGGCTACGCCATCCTCGAGTCGCTGGCCGCCTCGTCCTCGGGCACGTCGGCCGACTTCGTCGAGGTGACCCTGCGCATCGCGGTCGGCCTCCTGCTGACGCTGGGCGGAGGGTTCCTGTCCGGCGAGCTGTCCGGGGAGCGGTCGCGCCGGCTGGCCGAGCGTGAAGAGGAGGTGCATCGGCTCCAGGAGGCGGAGGCGAAGTACCGCCTGCTGGTGGAACAGATCCCCGTGGTGACCTACGTCGACGCCGTCGACCGCTCCAGCTCCACCCTGTACATCAGCCCCCAGGTCGAGGACATCCTGGGGTATTCGCCGGAGGAGTGGACCTCAGATCCCCGGCTCTGGGAGAAGCTGCTGCACCCCGACGACCGCGAGCGCGTCCTGACGGAGAACCTCCGCACCAACGAGACCGGCGAACCCTTCAAGGCCGAGTACCGCCTGATGGCCAAGGACGGGCGCGTCGTGTGGGTTCGCGACGAGGCCACCGTGGTCACCGACGAGTGGGGCGAGCGCCGGTTCTGGCAGGGCGTGATGGTCGACATCACCGAACGCAAGCGGGCCGAGGAGCAGGTGGCCTTCCTCGCCTATCACGACAAGCTGACGGGCCTGCCCAACCGCGTGATGTTCGAACGCGTGCTGGACCTGGCCCTGGCGCGCGCCCGCCGCAACGGCCTGGCCGTCGCCGTCCTGTTCATGGACCTCGACAACTTCAAGTTGGTGAACGACTCCCTCGGCCACGCGGCGGGAGACGAGCTGCTGCGAGAGATGTCGTCCCGGTTGGGAGGCGCGGTCCGCGCGACCGACGTCGTGGCCCGGCAGGGCGGTGATGAGTTCCTGGTCCTGCTGGCCGACCTGGAGAAGGTGGGTACGTCCGACCAGCCCCCCGCCGTCGACATGGCGCTGTCCGTGGCCGGCCGTGTGCACGAGGCCCTGAAGAAGCCCATCGCGCTGTACGGGGCCGAGTTCTTCATCACCGCGAGCGTCGGGGTGAGCCTGTTCCCGGAGAGCGCCCGCGACGCCCGCACGCTCCTCAAGCAGGCCGACGCCGCCATGTACCGCAGCAAGCAGCGCGGGCCCGGCGGGACGGTCGTGTTCTCCACCGCTACGCCGGACTCCTTCAACAAGCTGTCGATGGCCACGAGGCTCCGGCGGGCAACCGAGCAGCGAGAGTGGATCCTGCACTACCAGCCCATCGTCGACCTGGTAGACGGTCGACTAGCGGGGGCCGAGGCGCTGGTGCGCTGGCGCCAGCCGAGCGGCCGCCTGCTCGGGCCATCCGAGTTCATCCCTCTGGCGGAGGAGACGGGCCTCATCGCGGCGATCGGCGATTGGGTGATCGAAGAGGTGTGCCGGCAATCGAAGGTGTGGCAGGACGAGGGGCTGCTCGTCTCGCTGTCCTTCAACGTCTCCCCCCGCCAGTTGTGGCAGCCGGAGGCCGTCGGGAGGCTTCTGGCTCAGGTGGAGGCGGCGGACGCGGCGGCGTCATCTCTGGTGGTCGAGATCACCGAGTCGACGGCGATGCGCGACCCCGAGCGGACCCAGCGCGTCCTGGACGACCTGCACCGGGCAGGGCTGCGGTTGGCCATCGACGACTTCGGCACCGGGTACTCCTCTCTCTCCCGCCTGCGGGACCTCCCGGTCGACGTCCTCAAGATCGATCGCCGGTTCGTCCGCGACATCCCCGACGACGCCGACGCGGCCAGCATGGTGAAGGCAATCGTGGGTCTTTCGCAGAGCCTCTCGATGCAACCCCTGGCGGAGGGGATCGAGACGGAGGAGCAACGGCAGTACCTGGTGGAGCTGGGGTGCCCGATGGGTCAGGGTTTCCTGTTCAGCGAGCCGGTGCCGCCCGATGACCTGGCCCGCCTGGCCCGCCAGGACGGCCTGGCGTCCCTTCTTTCCTGACCTTCCAGTCACCCCGATCCTTGCGCCCGTGGTCCTGGTCGCCTCGCCCGTGGTGGTCGCCGCCGTCCTTCTTCCCGTCGCGACGGTCCCGATCGTGCCCGTCCTCATGATGTCGGGGCGGGCCGTGCCGTATGCAGTGAGGGGAGGAGGCGCAACCCGGATCGCGGGGGTCATGCCCGCTGGGGAGGTAGTACTTCTTCCCGCCGGCGCGGCGGCGGTCGATGGAAGGGGTCTTGGGCGGCGGCGGCTGCTGCTGCTCAGTCGGGGGATTGGGGGTGGGCGAGATCAGGCCTCCGAACGGCGGTTGGGGCGCCACGGCTCGCAGGGCCAGGGCCACCACGCCGTGGCTGAGCCGAATCCTCGGCTGGCCGGGAACGCCACCGGGATCGGTGGGGAACAGGGGCTCGAAGGGAACGATCGCTTGCCGGATCGGTGGCGGGACCTGCAGCGGGAGCCGGAAGAAGTGGGAAGGTACGGACAGCAAGGCAGTCAGCACGAAGGTGGCCATCACGAAGATCGCCACGATCGCTCGCTTCTTGGTCCGAGCCGAGCCCGGATGCCCGAGCCGCCCCGGATCGCGTTTCCCCATGATCATCCCCCTTGTGCCCGTCCCCCCAGCAGCATCGGCACCGGGGCGGCGGAACCTTTAGTAAGACGCTCGACAGCGGGGGTCCGCCATACCCGAAGTCAGGGAGACATCATCGCCCAGCCCAGGCCAGCAATCCGTCAAGGTCGAGGAAATTCAAGATCCGGTCCCGCGGGATGCTTGCCCTGATGGCGGAGGCCAGCCCGAACTCGATGGAGGCCAGCTCGCGGGGGTGGTGGGCGTCCGTGCCGATGGAGATCCACGCCCCGGCCTCCCCGGCCAGACCCAGCAGCTCGACGTCGAGGTCCTGACGGTCCGGGTGGGCGTCGATCTCCACTGCCTTCTCCTGCTCTACGGCCTCCTGGAACACGCGCGGCCAGTCAGCCCGAAGCCCCACGCGGACTCCCCACCGACGTCCCCGGGGATGGGCCAGGACGTGGACGTCCGGATTGCGCAAGGCCGCCAGGTACCGATCGGTCTGATCCTCCTGCAGTCGTAGCTTCGAGTGAAAGGCTCCCAGCACGATGTCCAGGGCGTGAAGGGCAACGGGATCCATGTCCCCCTCGCCCTCTGGAGACAGGTTCATCTCCAGGCCACGCAGCACCCGGAGGGGGACGCCTGAGGCCTCGAGCTCCCGATTGGTGAGCTCGATCTCCTCCAACTCCGCGGCCAGACGGGTCTCGTCCATGCCGTGGGCGATGGGGAGGCCCTTGGAGTGATCGGTGATGAGGACGTGTTCGTAGCTATAACCCTCGGAACACGCGATGGCCATCTCCCAAACGGTCGCCCGGCCGTCGCTGTGCGTGGTGTGCATCTGGAGGTCCGAACGGATCGTCTCGCGCCACTCGGGATGGTCGGCCAGCGTGGCCCGGACCTCGCTGAGGGTGAGGAAGCCGCGTCGAACCTCGGGAGGGTCCGGCGGCTCGGGGGGGTCGTCGGAGGTCAGCCACTCCCCAAGGACCCGGGCCAACCACGGACCAACGGACCGGAGCTCGGTGAGCTGTCGATCTCCTTCGATCAGCGTCGATGCCTCCTCGGGCCAGAACATGGCGGATCGGGACGCTCTCGTCAGGGCCTTCTGCCGGTTGGTACCCGCGGCCTCGTGTTCGGCCGCTTGGGCCAGCAGCTCACACAACTGCGCATTGGTCAGCGTCATCGAAGCTCCATGCTTGGTGACGAAGGGGGTCGGGTACAAATCGCCCACAATGGCGGCTCAGATCCAACCTCGCCGCGGCGATGCAGGCGCTCCCAAGCCGATCGGTATGTGGCTCGTCCCGAGCCATCAACGCCCCCATGTGCTGCGCATGATGCTGCAGTTCATCGTGCTGCCGCCGCTCCTGGCGATGGCACTGGTGGCCTTCGGCCTCACGGTCGGCAAGACCTTCGGGACACCCACCGCGAAGTTGGTCCACTCCTATACCGACCTCAAGGTCCCCAAGGAACCCCGGCTTCCCCAGACCACGTACCTCTACGACCGCCACGGCCGCCTGATCACGACGCTGCACGCCGAGGTGAACCGGACCGAGGTCCCGCTGAAGGACATCTCGCAGCACCTCCAGGATGCCGTCATCGCCGTCGAGGACCGCGACTTCTACCGGCACGGCGGCATCGACCCGAGGGCGCTGCTTCGCGCGGCGATCGCCGACGTGCAGAGCGGCGAGTTCGTTCAGGGTGGCTCGACCATCACCCAGCAGTACGTGAAGCTCGTGTTCACCGGGTCCGAGCGCACGCTCTCACGCAAACTGAAGGAAGCCATCCTCGCCCAGAAGCTCGACCACATGTACACCAAGCCCCAGATCCTGGAGAAGTACCTCAACCTGGTGTACTTCGGACACGGGGCCTACGGCGCCGAGGCGGCCGCGGAGACCTACTTCGGGATTCCCGCCGCGAAGCTGTCCGTGGTCCAGTCGGCCCTGCTGGCCGGGTTGATCCAGGCCCCATCCGACTACGACCCCGCCCGTCATTCGGCCAGGGCCAAGGGACGGCGGGATCTCGTGCTGAGCAAGATGGCGGAGCAGGGGTACATCACCCAGGACGTGGCAACCCGTCTCGCCCAGAAGCGCGTGAAGATCCGCAAGGACGACGGCAAGGCACCCGTGCCGGCGGCGTACTTCGTCTCCTATGTGAGCCGCTTCCTGCAACACGAGGTGGGCCAGAAGGAGACGTTCACCGGCGGCCTCCAGGTGACCACCACGTTGGACTGGGACATGCAGCAGGCCGCGGAGCGGGCCGTCGAGCGGCATCTCCCCAGGAAGACCGACCCATCGGCGGCGCTGGTGGCGTTGGATCCCAGGAACGGAGACATCCTGGCAATGGTGGGCGGACGAGACTTCACGCAGGCGAAGTTCAACCTGGCCACGCAGGCGCATCGCCAGACCGGGAGCGCGTTCAAGGTGTTCACGTACGCCGAGGCCATGCGACAGCACATGGATCCGCATGCCTTCATGTCCGGTCCTCCGAATCTGACCATCCCGGATCAGCGGTGCTTCGACCCCACGGGGAACAAGCCGTGGGAGGTCAGTAACTACGCGGACGAGGCCGCGGGCACCATGAGCCTGCAGGACTCGCTGGCCCACTCGGTGAACACGATCTTCGCGCAGCTGGTGGTCGACGTGGGACCGGACAACGTGGCCGATCTGGCCCACAAGATGGGCATCCGGTCCCGCCTCCAGGACGTGTGCTCCATCACGCTGGGATCCCAGTCCGTGACTCCCCTCGACATGGCCACCGCCTACGCCACCCTGGCCAGCCGGGGGGTCCGGCACTGGCCGGACGCCGTCCGGGACGCCGCCACACCCGACGGCAAGGTCCTGGTGAAAGACACCGCGACCGGGAAGCGGGTCATGGACGGCAACGACGCCGACCTGGTCACGCTGGCCATGCAGGGTGTGATCCAGAAGGGGACGGGGACGGCAGCGAACATCGGGCGACCCGCCGCGGGCAAGACCGGAACCGCGCAGAACTTCCAGGACGCATGGTTCTGCGGCTTCGTCCCCCAGCTGTCGGCGTGCGTGTGGGTGGGCTACCCGAAGACCGAGGACCGTTCCATGCGGAACGTCGAGGGCTTCCCCGAGGTCTTCGGCGGATCCATCCCCGCCATGATCTGGCACGACTTCATGGCCTCGGCCCTGAAGGGGACGAAAGTGCAGGGGTTCAACGCCCCGAGCTTCACCGGCTACGACAAGCAGCCGGCTCGCGCGATCCCACTGCCCTTCCTGCCCGCTCCCTCACCGTCGCCATCGCCGATACCGACGCCGCCGGGCCACCAGTGCAAGAAGCCTCCCTGCAAGCCGTAGGGGCAGCTCCGGCGGATCGTTGACTCCGCGTCGACCACCGCGATGATGGGCAGGATGAGCCCGGTCGGCGACGTGAAGCGATTCGAGGACATCCCCACCGCTCCGCGCGAGACCGACATCACCCACGTGCGTCGAGCGCGCAACGCCCGTCGCGTCGGCTTGGCGCTGTTGGCCGTGCTCGTGCTCCTGGGAGCGGCCGGTGTCTTCGGCACCCGAACCGCCTCCGTCACCGCCTCCGCCGGAGGCTACCGGATCACCGTCTTCTACCCCGCCATCACGCGACCAGGTCTGGCCATCCGCTGGATCGCCCTCATCGAGAGACCAGGCGGGTTCGACGGTCCGATCCAGCTCGCCACCACCAGCACCTACTTCAATCTGTTCGACTTCAACAACCTCGACCCGACGCCCTCCTCGTTCACCACGACCGATGTGCTCTCGATCTGGGAGTTCGACCCGCCGCCGGGAGACTCCATGCGCGTGACCCTGGACGCCCGGCTGGAGCCGGCCCGCCAGCACGGCAGCCAGGCCACCACGTCGGTCATGGTCCATGGTCTGGCCGCCGTCTCGGTCCACTATCAGACGAGGGTGATGCCCTGATGGAGATCGTGGCCCGGACCGTGATCATCTTCGCCTTCGTGCTGCTCCTCACCCGGGCGATGGGGAAGAAGGAGCTGTCGCAGCTCACCGCGTTCGAGCTGATCCTGCTGATCACCATCGGCGACCTGGTCCAGCAAGGCGTGACCCAGGAGGACCAATCGCTGACCGGAGCCATGATCGCCGTCGGGACGATCGGGCTGCTGATCGTGGGGTTGTCGTTCATCGAGTATCGGTGGCCGGGAACGCGTCGGGCCATCCGAGGGATCCCGGTGGTGGTGGTTCGGCAGGGCGAGATGGTCGGCGAGGCCATGAAGCTGGAGCGGATCGGCCTCGAGGAGGTCCTGGAAGCCGCCCGAGAGCAGGGCATCGACGACCTGTCGAAGGTGAAGCTCGCCGTACTGGAGCCCGACGGCAAGTTCTCCTTCATCCAGTTCGACGGGGAAGACGGCGGGGGAGCGCAGCCGGACCGATCTGCGGCCGTCTGAGGTGAACGCCGGCTGGCTCAGGCCGGCGGCCTGAGGTGCCGGTACCGCTCCGGGACGTACGTCGCCAGGGCCTGCGGCAACCGGACCGAACCGTCCTCCTGCTGGTGATTCTCGAGGACGGCGATCAGCGTCCGGCCGATCGCGCACAGGGTGCCGTTCACCGTGTGGACCGTTCGGTTGCCCTCGGGGAGCCGGACCCTGACCTCCAGGCGCCTCGCCTGGAAGTCCGTGGTGTTCGATGTCGAGGTGACCTCTCGATAACGGCCCTGCGCCGGCAGCCAGGCCTCGATGTCGAACTTGCGCGCCGCTGGGGCGCCCAGGTCACCGATGCAGGTGTCGACGACCCGGTAGGGGACCTCCAGGGAGCGGAAGAACTCCTCCTCCCATGACAGGAACCGCTCGTGCTCGGCCACGGAGTCCTCGGGGAGGACGAAGCTGAACATCTCGAGCTTGTCGAACTGGTGCAGCCGGAAGATGCCGCGGGTGTCCTTTCCGTACGTCCCGGCCTCTCGCCGGAAGCACGTCGAGTAGCCGACGTAGCGCCGGGGCAGGGGAGCCGGTTCCAGGATCTCCTGCGCGTGGAGGGAGGCGAGCGGCACCTCCGACGTCCCCACCAGATAGAGGTCGTCGTCGCGCGTCGCGTAGATGTTCACGGCGTCGGTGGGGAAGAACCCCGTCCCGAACATGGCTTCCTCGCGGACCAGCACGGGAGGGATCACCGGCGTGAACCCCCGCGCTTCGGCGAAGTCGAGCCCCATCTGCACGAGGCCGAACTGGATGCGAGCCGCCGCACCCGTCAGGTAGGCGAACCGCGCTCCGGCGGTCCGCGCCGCCCGCTCCACATCGATCAGGCCGAGCGCCTCGCCGAGGGCGAGATGATCCTTCGGCTCGAACCCGAACGACGGAGGCCCCCCCCATCGCCGAACCTCGACGTTGTCCTCTTCCGAAGCGCCGTCGGGCACGGCGTCATCGGGGATGTTGGGGAGCAGCGCCGAGGCGAGGAAGAGCTCTTCCTCGATCCTGGCCAGGTCCGGCTCGAGCCCCTCCAGCTCGCTCGACACCTGCCGAACCCGGTCGATCATCTCCTGACGCTCCCGGGCATCGCCGGCGGACCCGATGGCCTTCGATGCCCGGTTCTGTTCCGCTCGAAGCTGCTCCACCCTCGCCACGAGCTCACGCCGTCGCTCGTCCAGCGACAGCACGCGGTCCAGCTCGTCGGCTACGCCCCGCCGGGCCAGGGCCTTCCGATACGGCTCGGGGTTCTCCCGGATGGCCTTGAGGTCGAGCAACTCCTACCGGTTCCTGGCCTTCGTCGCGTCGATGGAAGAGTCCACCACGATCGGCTCACGCGCGGGCTCGGGGTCCTTCTTCGCCGGCGTGTCGACCTGCACCGCGCCACGGCTCGAACCCGATTGGGCACCCTGCTGGTCCATGATGGACTGACCGGTGAAGACGGCGCCCTCCGCGACCACCAGGGTCTTGGACGTGATGTTGCCGTCGACCCGGCCACCGCGAGCCAGCTCGGCCCGGCCGGTCACGACCACGTTGCCCTTGAACCGCCCGGCCACGGTGACGTTCTGAGCTTGGATCTCCGCCTCGACATGACTGTTGGGAGAGATCAGCACGTCGCCCTCCGCCGAGATCTTGCCCTTCACCTGGCCGTCGATCCGAAGCGAGCCGGCGGACACCACAGTTCCCTCCAGCCGCGCTCCCTGCCCTACCACCGTCACCTCGGAGCCCGATCCGTTTCCCCCGATCCCGACCTCGCCGGGATGAATGGGGTGCTCCTGACGGTCGTCCTCTCCCCGCCTGAACATGGTTCCCACCTCCTCCTGGTCCGTCAACTGCCTGCCTGGGCCACCTGCGGGCGATGGTCGGAGGCAAGGGCCTCCCTGATCGCCTGTCGTTCCTCGTCGGTCAAGTTGTGGATGCTCGATCCATTGGACACTCGCTTGGCGTAGCACCGGGTGTCCTGCCGGCCGTTGATCGACGTGATCACCACCCCGTCGCCGTTCCCGTCCAGCAGCGCCGCCGAGAAGGACAGGCGCCCCCCCATGTCCTCGAACGCGTCGAACCGCACGACGCCGATGTGACGCACCGATCCCTCGGCCAGCTCCCCCAGCTGCTTCTGCCCGAGGGCCAGTTGGCGGACGGCTGCCTCCAACCGCTGGATCGCCTTCCCCTGCTGCTCCACCTCCGCTTCGACCCTGCGGGTCGAACGGGTTGGACCCCGGCGTCGCGGCCTTCGCTGGCCTCGAACGACCGCTGCGAGCAACACCACAACGAGCAGCACGAGGACGACCAGGGTGATCACGGAGATTGTGGAAACGGCAAGTGTCATGGCGTCTGGGGAAGGGACCTGGTTCGGTTGTGAGCCGAAGTATACGATGGGGTTTCCGCACTTCCAGGGAAGGAGGCGAAAGAGAGATGCCCATCCTTCCCCGCCCGGTCCTCACCCTGTTTCGATCCATCTGCTGATGCGCCTGGCGTACTTCGACTGTTTCTCCGGGCTGTCCGGAGACATGGCGCTGGCGGCGTTGATCCACGCCGGTGCGGACCTGGATGCGATCCAACGGACCCTCCACGGGTTCCCGGTCGACGACTTCGACCTGGAGGTCGAAGAGGTCGACGTCCGCGATCTTGTGTGCCTCCGCGTCGGCGTGGTGTCGGGGCCGCAGGGAGTGATCCGGACCTACTCGAGCATCCGCCCGCTGCTGGAGGAGGCCGACCTGCCAGCGACGGCGCGGCGCATCGCCCAACGGGCGTACCGCCGACTCGCCGAGTCGACCGCCCTGGTCCACGGCAAGGATCCCGACCTGGTGACCTTCCACGAGTTCGGAGCGATGGATTGCCTGGTCGACGTGGTCGGGTGCGCCCTTGCCCTGGACCAGCTCGGCGTGGAGCGCGTCTTCAGCTCACCGATCCCGACCGGGTTCGGCATGGCCCGCACCGAGCACGGCATGACACCGATCCCCTCGCCGGTCGTGACCGAACTGCTGCGCGGCGTGCCGACGTATTCACGGGGGATCTCGGCGGAACTGGTCACGCCGACGGGCGCGGCCATCCTGGCCGCCGTGTCCGAGGGCTACGGCGACATGCCCCTGATGCGGACCGACTCGATCGGCTACGGGGCCGGGGTCCTGCGCCTGGACTTCCCGAACGTCCTCCGTGTGGTGATCGGCGAGGAGCAGCACGCGGGCGCGGTAACCGGATCACGGGCGTCGTTCCCCGACCTCCTGTTGCAGGGCGACGTGGTGATCCAGGCGACGTTCCCGGGTTTGTCGCCCGCGGAGATCGAGACGATGACCCGGCAGCTCGCCGACGCGGGGGCCACGGACGCGTGGCTGGATGCGCCTGCGCCCGGTACGGGATCCGATGACGCCCGAACCGTGCTGTCGGTGATCGCGCCCGGCCGCCTCCATCCGGACCTGGTGGCGATCCTTCGATCCCGGCAGCCCGTTCGCATCCTGATCACGCCGGTCCTCGTGGCTCCGACCAATGAGTGACCGACGCGGTGAGCAGGGCGAGCACTGGAACGGCCCTGGGAAGGGAATGGATACATCCAGACCATCGGCTCAGGAGGACCCATGGACCAGAACCGGTTCGAAGAGCTGTCCCGCAAGCGCTCCGTCACGGGCCTGACCCGCGACGAGGCCGACGAGCTCGGGCGGATGATGGCCGAGCGAGAGGGCAAGCCCTATTCGAACGCCGACCATCGTGTCGACCCGGAGTCCCTCCCGGCCGAGGGGCGGGACGCGGACGAGCCCTACAGCGAGACCGAGGCCAAGGAGCTGCGGGAGCATCCGGACATCAAGGGCTCCGAGGAGCGCACCACCGCCTGAACGTCAGGCTCCCTTGAAACTGGTTCGACCTCTCGGCGCGTAAATAGGGGCGAAACCACCCGGCGCCCCTGGCCGTCTTTTGGGGAGTCACGGACGTCGAGAGGAGCTGATGGGCACGGCCACACCGGGTGACCGCGGCACGAGCGCCGGCATCGCCGGGGCTCGGCGACGCCTCGCCAGCGCCTTCGGGGCGCCGTGGGTGCGCGCTCCCCTGCTCCTGTTCCGGTTCCCGGGCCTGCTCGTCTCGGTGGGCACGGCCGTCCTGATCTTGGCCGTCGCCGGCTCCGCCAGTCCGCTGTTCCTGTCGTCGGCCGGCAACGCGACGCTGCAGCAGGGGATCGCCGACACGTGCCCCTGGGAGGTCGGAGCCAAGGCAATCAAGAACGCGCCGGTCGCCGGCAGGGCGTTCTCGTCGTTCGGCTTCGGCCAGAGTGGCGGTCCCACCCAGAGCGCCATCAGTCGCGACCAGGAGACCGACGCCTACATCCGATCGCGGATGGGCCAGGGCCTGCAGCACGTGGGTCCGGTGGAAGGTGACGTTTCCAGCTCGATCAGCCATGCCAGCGCGACGGGCGCGGCCGGAGGCCCGAGCGTCAACGTGCGCCTGTACACGCGCGATGGCGGACTCGACCACGTGACCAAACTCGCGTCGGCCGGCGGGGGCGGTGTGTGGATCTCGGACGCCGTCGCCGGCGGGCTCGACCTCCAGCCCGGCGACTCGATCACGTTCACGGGGTCGCTGGCCAACGCGAACCGCAGGGCGAAGGGCCGCGTCGCCGGCGTCTACCGGGATCTCCTGGAGCAGTCGCCGACGCCCTACTGGTGCGCCCAGTACCACCTGATCTATCCGCTGTCGGCCTTCGCGAACAGCAACCCGCCGTCCCTGGTCATGATGGACCGCCCGACGTTCCTGGCACTGGCGAAGAAGCTGGGCGAACGCGACGCCACCTTCACCTATGTCCTGCCCGTCCGGCCCGAGGGCCTGACTCTGGAGGAGGCGAAGCCGCTCGGGGCCGGGCTCCAGGCCTTGCTGGCGAGCCTGGGGGCGGCCAACCCGTTCGGCGGCCCCGGCGTCGTCATCGGAGGCGCGCGACGGACCACCACGCTGCCCTCGCTGATCGACCGGGCCGACAAGACGGTGATCTCACTCCGGCGTTCGGTCGACACGGTCTCGCTGGCCGGCCGCCTGGTGGCGCTGGCGGTGATCGCGGCGTCGGGCATCTACTGGGTCAGCCGTCGCCGCTCCGAAGTCGCGTTGTTCTCGTCCCGCGGCGTGGGCATGGTGGGGATCGGCGCCAAGGTCTTCCTGGAGATCCTCCCCATCGCCGCCGTCGGCGCGGCGGGTGGATGGCTGCTGGGCATCTGGCTCTCGAAGCTCCTCGGTCCCACCGACCTGCTTGATCCGACCGCGCCTTCCCAGGCCCTCCGACAGGTGGTGTCGACCGTGGCGATCGGGGTGTTCTTCCTGGCCGTGGTGGCGGCGGTGTCGGCTCGACGCGAGGTGGAGGGTGGATCGACTCGGGGCCGCGAGACCCTGGCCCGGGCGCCGTGGGAAGTGGCCGTGTTGCTGCTGGCGGGGGCCTCTCTGTACGAGATCCTCAGCCGGGGGACCAATCCCGTCTCCTCCACCGCGGGCGGGACGCCCAAGCTCGACGTGCTTGTGCTGCTGTTCCCCATCCTGTTCCTGGCCGGGGCCTCCGGCCTGGCGGTCCGATTGGTCGCGAAGCTGTTGCCCGCCCTTCGTGCCGCCGGACGGAGACGATCGCACGCCGCCTTCCTGGCGTCCCGGCGCATCGCCGCGTCGTCGCGCATGGCCCTGGCCCTGGTGACCGCCACCGCCCTGGCCATCGGCATCCTGGTGTATTCGGGCGCCCTGGCCCGCTCCGTGCGGGCGACCTCCGACGCCAAAGCGCGCGTGTTCATCGGCAGCGATGTGGCGGTGACGGTGGCCGAGGACATCCCCGTACCCGCGGCCCTCCGCGCGACGTCGACGAAGGTCTCCGTCATCGACACCGGCTACCTCCTTCCCGATCAGGACAGCCTGGGCGTGCTCGGGGTCGATCCATCGACGTTCGCCTCCGCGGCGTTCTGGGACACCAGCTTCGCCGGCAAGCCGCTCGATCAGTTGCTGGCGGACCTGAAGCCGTCCGGCGATCCACCGTCCCCGGTCCCGGTGCTCGTGGCCGGGGGCGACCTCCCCACCACCGGCACGCTGGTCTTCCGAGGCGGCCCGGCCCGCATCCCCGTGAAGGTGGTCGACGTCGTGCGGGCGTTCCCCGGCATGACCCCCGGGCGGCCGTTCGTGGTGGCCGACCAGGACGCCCTGGCGGCGTGGGACGCGCCGGGCTTCTCCTCCATCTGGTCGAAGGCGGACCCCGAGCTGGTTCGGCGATCGCTCCCGAACGGGCTCCACATCCTGGCGTTCGTCACCGCCGGCCGGGTCCAGGAGGACCCGGCGTTCCGGTCGCTCTCGTGGGCCCTCGGGTTCCTCCAGGCCCTCGGGTTCATGACCGGCCTGATCGTCCTGGGAGGCGTGCTCCTGTACCTGGAGGCTCGCCAGCGGTCGCGTGAGGTCTCCTACGCCCTGGCCAAACGGATGGGACTCACCGCGGGAGCGCACCGCCGGTCGGTGGTCATCGAGCTGGGCGCCATGTTGGGGATCGGGGCGGCCCTCGGCGCGCTGCTGGCCTGGGTCGGAGCCAGGCTCGTGTACGGCCAGATCGACGCGATGCCCACCATCCCTCCCCCACCACTCTTCCGCACACCCCTCGGTCTCCTGGGGATGACCGCCGTCGCGCTGCTGGCGGCGGCGTGGATCGGGGCATGGCGGGTGCAACGAACCACCGAACACGCTCGGGTCGCGGAGGTGATGCGGCTTGCGGGATGAGACCGCCCTGGCCGCCTCCTGCACCGGGCTGGTCAAGATCTACTGGAGCGCGTCCGGTGAGGTCCACGCCCTGAAGGGCATCGACGCCTCCTTCCCGGCCGGGAAGATCACGGCCGTCGTGGGCCCGTCCGGCTCGGGGAAGTCATCGATGCTGCGGATCCTGGCGTGCGTCGATCGTCCCACCGCCGGCCAGGTCCGCATCGGACCGGCCGACGTGTCGGGATTGAGCCTTCGGCGTCGGCGTGCGGTCCGCCGCAGCCAGGTCGGCTATCTGTTCCAACGGCCCTCCGACAACCTGGTCCCGTACCTCAACGCCGTCCAGCAGGTCCAGCTGGCCGCGCGGCTCCGGGGGCACCCGGACCGCAAGGAGGCCGCCGACCTCCTGAGCACCGTCGGGTTGTCCGGGCGTGAGAAGCATCTGCCCCACCAGCTGTCGGGTGGGGAGCAGCAACGCGTCGCCGTGGCCGCGGCGGTGGCCGGGAGTCCGGCCCTGGTCGTCGCCGACGAGCCGACCGCGGAGCTCGACAGCGCCTCCGGCGCGACGCTGATGGAGCTGCTCTCCGAGCTGGCTGTGGGCGGCGTCGGCTTCGTCGTGGCCACCCATGACCCCGTCGTCATGCGCAAGGCCGACCGCATCCTATCGTTGCGGCACGGAGCCCTCGAAGCGGAGACGCACGCCGACCGGTCGCTGTCGGTCATCGACGCCTTCGGCCGCATCCAGCTGCCGCCCGGCGCGCTGACCATGTTCCCGGACCGGCGGGCGGTGATCTCCGTGGACGACGGGGAGGTGAAGATCACCCCGCCATGACCATGACCCCCGAAGCTACCGTCACCGCCACCTCCGTCGTCGAGCTCGACGGCGTGTCGAAGACCTTCCATCGAGGGCCGGAGGAGGTCCATGCCCTTCGCGGCGTGAACCTGTGGCTGCGGTCGGGCGAAGTGGTGGCCCTGCTCGGTCCCTCGGGGTCGGGAAAGAGCACCCTGCTGAACGTGCTGGCCGGGTGGGAGCGACCCGACGAAGGCGTGGCGGCGTGGCGGGCCGACGGTCAGCACGCCCCGATCGCCGACCGGCCTTGGAGCGACATCGCCATCCTTCCGCAGACCCTGGGGTTGCTCGAGGAGCTGTCGATCCGAGAGAACGTCGAGCTGCCGCTGCGGCTGCGCCCGGGGTTGGTCGCCGATCGGGCGGACGCCAACCGCCGGATCGACGGCTTCCTGAAGCTGTTCGGCCTGGACGACCTGGCCGACCGATTGCCCACCGAGGTGTCGATCGGCGAGCAGCAGCGCGCGGCGTTGAGCCGAGCCCTGGTCGTGCGGCCGCGGCTGGTCCTGGCCGACGAGCCCACCGGCCACCAGGACGAGGGTTGGGCGAGGGTGGTCTTCAAGACGCTTCGCCACGTCGCCGGGCTCGGGACCACCTGTCTCATCGCCACGCACAACGAGGAGGCGCTGGCCATCGCCGACCGCGTGGTGTCCATCCGCGACGGCCGGGTGGAGGAAGCTCGAAATCGGAGGTCGCGGGCTCCCGACTAGACTTCGGAGGCGTGGAGACGAGGGACGCGATCCGGACGTATCGCGCCATTCGTTCGTTCGCCGATCGTCCGTTGTCCGACGACCATCTCGATCGCATCCTGCGTGCCGGACGGCGCGCCCCCAGCTCGAAGAACACGCAGCGATGGGACTTCATCGCGTGCCGGGATCGCGAGCAGCTGCGCCGGCTGTCTCAGGTCGGACCGTTCGCCGGCCACGTCGGTACGGCCGGGGCCGCCGTGGCCCTGGTGACGCCGGAGTCGGACGACCCCGATCGCCGGGCCTGGATCATGCTCGACCTGGGTCAGGCCGTGCAGAACATGCTCCTGGCCGCGTGGGACGTCGGGGTGGGTGGCGTCCACGCCTCCGTCTATGACGAGCCGCTGGCCCGCCAGCTCCTGGGGTACCCCGAGGGGCACCGCTGCGACCTGATCGTCTCCTTCGGATATCCCGCCGACGAGTCATTGCTGACGACCCCGCCCGGCCGCGGTGGCCGAAAGCCCCTCGACGACGTGATCCACCGCGAAAGGTGGTGAACACGGAACGGGGTGTCGATCCCGGAGGTTCTCGATCGTCGATGTGAGTGGAGAGGATCAAGAGGACGAGGAGAGGAGATCAGGATGTCGAACGAGAACGCTGGGGTGGTCCGGGCCATCGAAGAGGCCTGGGACAACGGGAAGCTCGACGAGCTGGACCAGTACTTCGCGGAAGACTTCGACAACTCGCAGTCCGCCCAGCCCGGCGCGCCGGCCGGCCTGGCCGGGGCCAAGATGGTCCACCAGGGCGTCATGCAGACCTTTCCCGACCGCAAGGTCGAGATCCTGGACATCGTTGCCGACGGGGACACGGTCGTGGTCCGCACCCGCGTGACGGGGACCAACCAGGGCGGGTTCCCGGCGTTCCAGATCCCCGCCAACGGGAACGCGATCGACATCACGTCGTGGGGTCTGTACCGGCTGCGCGACGGCAGGGTCGTCCAGCACTCGGGGATCAACGACGCGCTGATGCTCCTGATGCAGCTGGGGGCGTTCCCGCCGCCGGCCTAAGACGACAGCTACTCGCCGGCCTGCCGGGCTCGTTCCTCCCACTCACGGCGGCGGCCCTCGGGGCCGAGCTCGTACAACCGTTTGCACTCAGGGC
>JBIOYQ010000064.1:0-10757 GCA_044870295.1 Actinomycetota bacterium | reverse complement strand
TGCCGGCGGAGACCACCGGCCTGCTGGGAGGTGTGGCCGCGGGCCTGGGGTTCGGGCTGCTGCCGAGGCCGGGTCACCCCTACCCGGGGACGGTTCTGGTCGCTCTGGACCCTTCGAAGTACGTCGATCTCAGTCTCGTGTGGCGGCAGGGCCGGCGACGCCCGGTCCTGCAAGTGGTGGTCGGCCTCGTCGAAGACTTGAAAGGGGCGGGCCGGCTGGGAACCGCCTCGTAACCGACTGATCCGGCTCCGCCGGCACCAGCCTGATCCGCCGGTAGCGGGAGCCCTCGAGCCCCCACACCGTCCCGCACCGCAAGCAGGTCGCGACGGTCCGAGCTGAGATCACCAGGTACACCTTGAGGCCCATGCAGGCAGGACAGCGCGTCATGGTCCGATCACGTGGGTCAACACCCCCCCACTGTGCCGGGCTTCGCTCGTGTGGTCATCGCCCGTCTTCCCGGATCACCCGGGTGAATACGGGGCGCGGGGGAAGAAGCACTCCGCCCTGCCTCCGTACGATCGCGAACGACCCCAATGTCCAGGAGTGAACGGATCGTGAGCGATGCCCCTCCCTCGGCCGACGCGACCCGCGCCATCGTAGGGCTGCTCGTGATCGCGAGCCGTTCCAGCGTCCGAGCGGTCTCGTTCACGGCGCGAACCGTCGCACCGGTGGCGAAGGCGATCCTTCCCCACTCGCTGGTGCGCGGTCCATTCGAGAGCGTTCGCGCGCGCCTCTCTCAGCTCGAACGCCTCGGCGCGGACGAGATCCGCCGGTGGGAAGAGGCGGTGCGCCATCTGGCCGACGTCCTCGTTCCCTTGGTGGCGCGTGAGCTGCTGGACCGACTTGACCTGGACGAGATCGTCGACCGTGTCGACCTCAACGAGATCGCCGGCAAGCTGGACGTCAACATGATCGCCGCGCAGGTGGACGTGGAGGCCATCGTCGCCAAGGTGGACCTGACGAAGCTGGCGCAACAGGTCATCGACAGTCTGGACCTGGCCGGCATCGCCCGTGGCGTCATCAACGAACTGGAGCTGAGCGAGATCATCCGCGAATCCACCGGGACGGTCACCGTGGAGGCCGTCGATGCCCTTCGGTTGGGCGGGATGTCGGCCGACCGCGTGGTCTCCCGGGTGATGGACCGGCTCCTGTTGCGCAAGACCGGGCGGAACCACGCGCCGGCATCCCCGAATGGCGATGGCAGCCGGTGACAAGCCTCGCGGCCACCGAGGAACGCGCCGCCCCGGTCCAGGGAAGTGTGGCCGGCTTCGTCAGCCGCCTTGCGGCCAACTTCCTCGATGGGATCCTGCTCTGCGGCCTGTGGGCTGCTGGCCTGGTCCTGGTCGGACTCGTTCGATTCCTCGCCCGGCCCGCCGGCGGGTTTTCCCTCCCGGCGCTGCAGGGATGGGTGACGGGCGTTTCGATCACCGCACTCGCCATCGCCTACCTGACGTTCGGCTGGTCGACCACGGGCCGATCGATCGGAAAGCGGGTGGCCGGACTCCGCGTCGTGACCACCGGCGGGCAGGCGCTCTCGGCCGCCCGCGCGCTGTGGCGAGCGTTCGTCTGCGTGGTCTTCCCCATCGGGTTCCTATGGGTGCTGGTGAGCCGATGGAACCGGTCGCTCCACGACCTGGTCGCGGGGACGGACGTCGTCTACGACTGGGGCATCACCATCCCGAGGACGGGCCTCGAGTGATGCGCAGAGGAGCCATCCAACCACCGATCGGACGCCCCGGCTGAGGAGAAGGGAGCGACAGATGGAGGTCGACGTTCAGGTCGATCCGCGGGAGACGCTGGCAGAGGTCGGCCGAGGGTGGGGCATCCTCGTCTTCTTCGGCGTCGTCTCCGTCATCACGGGGATCCTGGTGATGGCGTGGCCGGAAGCGACGCTGGTGGTCGTGGCGGTTCTCTTCGGGATCCAGTTGGTCATCGGGGGGATCTTTCGATTCGTGTCGGCCTTCTCCCGCGACGAGGACACGGGTGGGGCCAGGGTGCTCATCGCGCTCCTCGGTCTCCTGTCGCTCCTGATCGGCCTCTTCCTGATCCGGCACGTCTTCGTGACGCTGGCATCGATGGCGCTGATCCTCGGCATCTTCTGGATCGTCCACGGGCTCATCGAGCTCTTCGCCGGGATCGCGGACACTGGTTCGCGAAGCCGCTGGCTGTCGCTCACGAGCGGCGTCCTGGGGATCGTCGCCGGGATCATCGTCTTCGTCTACCCCTCGCCCTCACTGGTGGTGCTGACCGTGATCCTGGGACTCTGGCTGATCCTGTTCGGACTGCTGCAGATCTTCTCGGGCTTCGCCGTTCGAAGCGCCGAGCGGTCGCTCACCGCCGGGTAGTCCGCCGGGTAGTCCCCCGGGCCGTCGCATCCGGTACTCACACCCACGTAGAGTTCAGCCATGGACCCCCCGTGGACTGAGTCATACGCCGGCGGTTCGCCGGAACGGGAAGAGGAGATGGTTCGCCGGTTCGCCCAACAGATCAACGAGGTCCAGCGACGGAACCGGAAGGACGCCGGGGAGCCGATCCGGCGAGCCTTCCACGCCAAGCTCCTCGTCGGGGTCGGCGACGCCCGGGTCGAGATCCAGCCCGGGATCCCGGCGGATCTGCAGACCGGGATGCTCGTGCCGGGGGGCGTCTATCCGGCCATCGTCCGGCTGTCCAGCGCCTCCGGGATGATCCGGCCCGACGACGAGCGCGACTTGCGCGGGATCGCCGTGCGCGTCGACCTGGGCGAGGGTCGCCATCAGGACCTCCTCATGACGAACGCCCCAGCCTCGCATGCCCGCGACGCCCGCCAGTTCGTGGTCACGGCGCTGGCCATGGCCGGCGGCCGCCGGCTGGGCGCCCTGCCGCTCATGGTGTGGAAGCTGGGGCCGTTCGAGGCCATCCGGATCCTCCTCGCCCTCCGCAAGGCCGCGTCCCGGCCGATCCAGAGCCTCGCCACCGAGGCCTTCTGGAGCCGAGGGCCGTTCGCCGTCGGTCCGCTCGCGGTCAAGTTGATCCTCCGGCCCGCGGGGGGGATGGGCGCGGGCCCTTCGCGATCGGACCACGATGGCCTCAGGGCCGAATTCGTCGATCGCCTCCGCCGCGAGGACGTGCGCTACCTGCTCCAGGTCCAGCGGTTCGTGGACGAGCGGCGCACGCCGATCGAGGACGGGGTCGTGGAGTGGAGGGAGGAGGACGCGCCCCCGGCGACGGTCGCGACGCTGGTCCTCCCCAAGCAGGACCTGGCTGCGGCGGGCGGCGCCGAGCGGGAACGGGAGATCGACGCGATGGCGTTCAGCCCGTGGGACGCGGACGGCGGGCTGCACCCGATCGGCGGCCTGAACCGCGCGCGGCGGCTCGTGTACCCGGCGAGCGTGCGGCTTCGGTCCGGCTCGTCGTGAGGAGCCGGACCATCTCCTCCAGGTCGTCCTTCCGGTCGGCGATCATCTGCTCGGCCAGCCCGATCAGCTTCTCGAGCTGACCCGCGCTCGCGTCGTCCATGTTCAGCCGGACGCCCCGCAGCTCCGTGTTGAGCCTCCAGTACCGGGTCCCCGGATGCCTCGGCCGAACGATCTCGGTCATCAGCTCGTCGACGATCTCGCTGGACCCGTCGAACATCACGCCGAGCATGCCCATGCCCATGCGCAGCCAGCTGCGGCTCCACAGCTCCTGGTAGGTGGGGATCTCTTCGGGCGGCCGGCCGGTCCCCAGCGAGAGCACCAGGAAGTCGGGCTCGGAACGGCCCGCGAAGAACGAATGGTAGAGCGCCTCGTAGTAGGCGACGGAGGTGGGGTTGTTCGCCGCCACCCCGCCGTCGATCGCCACCATCTCCTGCTGCGGGCTGCGCAGCCGGAACGCGGGGAAGAAGGTCGGTGCCGCCGTGGTGGCGAGGGCCACCTGCACCATCGTGGGGTCGATCTTGTCGCCGTTGCGGGCCCCGCGGCTCCGGAACACGAGCGCCCGCCCCGACTTCCAGTCGTAGGCGGGGACGATCACGTCGGCCATCGCCTCCGACAGCCGGGTGTCTCCGAGCATCCGGTGCAGCAGGGCGGCCAGCCCGGCCCGCGAATACCTGGCGTTGCCGTAGACCGCCGGCCGGAGGAGCGCGCCGACCCGCTGGGCCAGGATGGGGCGCGACGCCAGCAGGGACTGCCACTTGATGGGGCGCCACTGGGCCCGAGGGAAGATCGACCGCCCCTGTGTCACGTACGTATCCAGCACGTCCTGAGCCGTGAGGGCCGGTTTCCCATTGACTCCAGGTTTCGTGATGCCCAGGGCGATCATGCCGCCGGTGGAGGTCCCGGCGATCACGTCGAACAGCCCGGCGACGGGGCGTCCGGAGAGCCGCTCCAGCTCGACCAGAATGCGGGCGGTCATCACGCCTCGCATGCCGCCCCCGTCGAGCGACAGGATGCGGATGGGGTCGTCTGGATGTCGTCCCGCGTCGAGGTCCGCCCGGTGCCCGGTTGCCGCGCTCACGCCGAGGCCCGCGGCCAGGGGACGAACGCGTTCGACACCCCCCGGAGGACGGGCCGCAGCTCGGGCAGGTGCCGGCGCAGGACGGTCACCAGGCTGTTGTCGTCGATCCAGCGGATCCCCTCAGGCGTGTACATCCGTGGCGTGTAGTCGGTGGTGAAGAACCGATCGCTCTTCAGCCGGCGGGGCGCCATCAAGGCGAAGATTCGGAAGGCGGTGTCGCTGAACCCGAAGCCCTTCGGCGGCTGCTCTGCATACATGCCGATCATGAGGTCGACCTCGTCCACCGTCCCGTAGACGCGGCGAAGCTCCTCCTGCCACTGCCGGTTGGGGGTCAGCTCCTCGAAGGTGCGCACCGGGTCGCGGTGCAGCAGCTCGCGGAACCGGTTGTAGCGGGGGACCCCGCGTTCGCGGATCCGCAGGACGTCCATAGCGGCAAGGTCGATGGTGGTCCCGTCTGCGCGGTCGAACCTCTGCAGGAACTTCGGGAAGTTGTGGAGCTGGATCGCGCCCGGGTTCGCCACGCCGAACGAGTAGAAGGCGGCTGCCAGCCCGATCTCTTGCATCCGCTGGCGCACGTGCATCACGGTCAGGTCGGGGAACGGCAGCTCGGCCATGACGCGATCGTCGGCCGGGGACCGGAACGTGTAGTCGTCGGGGATCAGCGGGTGGAGGCGATAGACCGAGGTGAACTCCTCGGTCAGCGTGTAGGGGACCCCGTGGTGATGCTTCTTGGAGCCGGGCACCCCGGTGAGGACGTCCCAACGGGTGAACCGTCCGAACCGCCGGATCATCCGCTCCCCGACCAGGCCGTACCAGTCCACCCGCATGGCTTTCTGGCTGGTGGGATGGGCGATGATGGCCGGCGTCCACTCGACGGTATGGATCTTCGCCATCAGGGCGGCGTTGATCAGCCGGGCCTTCGCGAAGAGCTGGTCGTCTGACCAGTCCGGGTGGCTGGCCCGCAGCATGTCGCAGATGGCGTTGTGCTCCAGCGCGAACAGGCCGTGCAGCAGGGCCAGGCCCACCCAGAAGTTCCCCGCCACCCCGGCCAGGTCGATCTGAGCCTCCAGCTCGGGGGGAGGAAGGCCGTCCGGCCCCGCTTTGACCTTGCCCCCCTCGCCCATCCGGATGGCCTGGGCGTACCGCGGGTCACTGCCGTAGATCTGGGATCCGTCCCACCAGTGGCTGTCCGCGCTCACGTAGGTCGGTGGGGTCCCGTCGTCCGACCATGTCGGGTCCCGCCTGGCCCGAGGGATGCGCATGGGGTCCTCCGGCCACGGATCGCCTGGCTGGAGGGGAAGACGGTACGCCGTGTCCCAGTCGCCCTTGCCGTGGCTGAACCAGTCGTGGACCTCGAACTGGATCCACGCCGCGGCCAGGATGTTCAGCGTGGTTGCCGGGACGAATCGGTCACGGGTGAGCAGCTCGCGGCTGACCACCCGGGGGTCGGGCGAGAGCAGCCGCTCCTCGGGGAGGGGGTTGGTGTCCGACAGCGGGACGTTGCGCCCGAACCGGGTGCCGATGCTTCCCATCGCCGGCATCTCCAGGTCGTTGAATGTCCCGTCTGGGGTCCGCCCGGTGAGGGCTCCTTCCGGGGGCGACGCGGGGAGCCGGTCGGCCACGGGCTTGATGGAGTCCGTGTCGTACAGGTTCTCGTGCCGGAGCTTGTCCTGGATGCCCTTGAGCATCAGCAGGCCGACCGGCCTCGACACCTTGTCCCAGCCGCGCCGACGATCCAGGCGTTCCGCCCAGGATGCAAGCCACCCCGATCGTCGTCCGGGCATCGTTACCTCCCCCCCAAATTGTGCGAGCGACTCAACCAGAGCCCCGCGACGGTCGTCAAGCTTCCGCTGTCAGCTCAGCTGGACCGTTGCCTCGAGATCGATCTGGTTGCTCCCAGGGTCCCGAAAGACGAAGGAGGCCTGCATCGTCTTGCCACCGTCCTCGACGGTCACCACGCCGGGACCATAATCAGCGGCCCAGAAGAAGCCCTCTTGGCTCTCCTGAAGCGACAACTCATAGGTCAGGCCGAGCGTATCGCCCAGCTCATAGGTCCCGGCGCCGTGGTAGCCGGGGATGGCGAACGAGAACCCAGTGAACGCGCCACCGTCAAGGGGCACGGGATCGACGGACTCGACGGTCACGAACAGCGCATCGCCATCCTTCTCGGTCTGCACGGAAAGGCCGGAGTCGATCGTGCCCTTCACCATCCCGCGGAGCGTCACCCGAGAGTTGCCGACATGCACCGATCGGTCGGCCCGTTGCTCAGCCTCTCGCGTCTCGGCCTGCTCCGCCTCCCTCGCCTCGGAGTCGGCCTTCGCCTTCTCCAGGTCCCCTTTCGTCACCCCTTGGTCCTCGAGCCATTTCTCGGCCTTCCCGAGAAATGACATCAGCCCTCCCTCGCCCTTCTCTCCCATTGGATCCTCCCCTCTCCCCCTGAGCCGGGCAGCATGGCACACCTGCGCAAGCAACGGAACCATAAGGTGGTCGTTGCTCGGGAGCCGACCGGGCTGTCCCTCTTGACAGGCTGATCCGAAAGAGCTAGAACGCTCTAGCCCATTCGAGCTAGTCTCCAGGGAGCGCCCGTAGGGATGGACGATCCAGCCGAAGGGAGGTGAGAGGAGCTGGGTCGATGTAGTCCCCCACGATTGCCTTGCCACGAGGAGAGGAAATGAGACGGGTTGCGGTTGCATTCATCGCATGTCTTAGCTGGACCGTCGCCGTGTCCACGGGAGTCGCTTTCGGCATCAGCCTGACGGTTGTTGCCCTCTCGTGTAGCGACAACCACAGTGTGATCGCTTCAGTCGACGCCGCCACCCTCACGAGTCTGGCGGCGGACGTTCAATCGATCAACGCCAGCAACACCGGAATGAGCTGCACGCTGGCAACGTTGGATCCGTCGACCGAGACCGTCAAATGGACGGTGTACGACTACAACCCATCGGGTCAGGCGCTCGCCCCGAGGAACTCGCCGAACTCGCTGCCGGCCACCACCACGGGTAGCACCACGACCTTCCAGTTCAAGCCGGACATCTACACCGCCTTGCTCACCACGACCGACGCCAGCTTGACCGGCAATCTCTCCGGGAAGGTGCTCACAGATACCATCAACCTCAGCGGCGACGCCGCGAGCTTCATGACCCAGCACGGCGGCGGCGACTGCGTGAACAACGTTCCAGCTGCCGTGAGGTTCTACTTCCGTTCCCCTTCCGCATCGGGGCCCAGCACGGGCAACCCGCCGGCGGGCTTCTACACCCAGTACTGGTGGTCCAATCCCGTGAACCTGCAGATGCTCACCGGGAACCAGACCGGAACGATCAGCGCCAACATGTCGAACCCCGCCGAGTGGTCGGACTGGAACGGCCAGAATGGGGCCAATCCCGTCGTCACGGCTTCCTTCATCAAGGCGACGCAGAACGTGCAGGCCATCGGCCTGTCCTTCGGGGGACTGTGCTTCTTCGAGACCGGCGTCACACCCACGCCGAACACGTTCACGAGCGAGACGTTCTCCAGTACCTTCACGGAAAGCTAGACGCGGCTTCCGAGTGGAGGCGCCTTCCCCTCTCAGAGGGCGGGGCCTCCACTCGACGGCTCAGGGAGACTCGGCACTGGGGCGCCCCGGTCCTTCCCTTCGAGCGGGCTCGATTGCTTGGCGGCTGATCTACGTCTGAAACGCCGCGGGCGTCTTGAGACGAGCAGTGGCACGATGATCGCTGCCATGCCGAGGTGCCGTCAGTGCTCCGCCCCGCTCCCAGAAGGTGCCCGCTTCTGCCCGATCTGCGCCGCGCCGGTGGAGCCGGACCCGGCCGCTCGGGAGCGGAAACTAGCGACCGTGCTGTTTGCGGACCTGGTCGGATCAACGGCGCTCGGGGGCTCCCTGGATCCGGAACATGCCCGAGACGTGTTGGACCGCTTCTACGACGCGATGGCGGCGGAGATCGCGCTCGGCGGTGGGACCGTCGAGAAGTTCATCGGCGACGCCGTCGTCGCCGTGTTCGGGGCGCCGACGGCACACGAGGACCACGCCGAGCGCGCATTGCAGGTGGCTCTGTGGATGCACGCCCGGCTGGCCGAGCTGTTCGGCGGGCAGTTGGCACTTCGGATCGGCGTGAACACGGGCGAGATCGTGGTGGGCCGGCCGCGGGAGGGCAGCTCCTTCGTGACAGGTGACGCCGTGAACGTGGCTGCCCGGTTGGAGCAGGGCGCCCCTCCGGGCCAGGTGCTCGTGGGGGAGCGTACGGCCGTCCTGGTCGGCAGGGCCTTCGAGTTCGACGAGCCTATGGCCATCGAGGCCAAGGGGAAGCCGGAAGGCGTCCTGTGCCGCCGGCTCATCCGCATGCTAGCCCCACGGCGTCCTCGAGGCGGCCGGGGCCTGAGCATGGCCTTCGTCGGCCGCGAGCGTCAGCTGACAGCGTTGTGGGAGGACCTCCACCGGAGCATGGAGGCGGGACGGCCGCGCGTGGTCAGCCTGATCGGGGAGGCCGGGGTCGGCAAGACGAGCGTCCTGCGCGAGTTCCGGTCGCGGCTGCCCGCGGATGTGCGGTTCCGGCTCGGTCGGTGTCTGTCCTACGGGCGCGGCGTGGCCTTCAAACCACTCGCCGACGTGCTGCGGTCGGAGCTCGGGCTTCGGGAGGAGGATCCGCCAGAGACGGTGCTCTCCCGGTTGGGCGGTCGCGAGATCCTGGCCCTGACCCTCGGGCTCGACGTGGCCGGCGAGCTCGATCCGCGTGCCGCCGGACAGCGGCTGCAGGAGGAGTGGGTGAGCCTGCTCGACGGACTCCTCACCCAAGGGCCCGTGGTGCTGGCGGTCGAAGACCTGCACTGGGCGGCCGCGCCGCTACTCGAGCTGCTCGAGCGTGTCCTCGCCGAGGTGGTCGGGCCCTTGCTGCTCCTGGCGACTGCCAGGCCAGGAGGACCATCGTTGCGCGTCGCAGGAGAATCGCTGGACCTCGAGCCGCTGTCGGAGCGGGAGCTCGAGGAGATGCTCGACCTGGTGCTGGGCGCCCCGCTCCTGGCTCCCGGTCGCGAGCTCGTCATCGCGCATGCGGAGGGCAACCCGTTCTTCCTGGAGGAGGTGCTCGCGGAGCTGATCGACCGCCGGATGCTGGAGCGACGGAACGGTGAGTGGACTCTCCGGGATGGGGAGAGAGGCCTCGAGATCCCCGATTCGGTCCAAGGGGTGCTGGCGGCGAGGATCGACCTCCTCCCGGCCCCGGCGAAGACCGCCCTCCGGGCGGCCGCAGTCATCGGCCGTTCGTTCAGCCCGCCGGCGTTGGCCTCGCTTGTGGGGTCCGCGGCCGAGGTCCGGACGCTGGTCGAGCGAGCCTTCATCCGGCCGACCGAGTCCGAGCTCGTCTTCAAGCATGCCCTGACCCGTGAGGTCGCGTATGGCAGCCTGCCGAAGGCCGAGCGTGCCCGGCTCCACGCGTCGTATGCCCTCTGGCTGGAGGCTCAAGAGTCGGGAGATGCCCGCGCAGGCACGCTCGCCTATCACTACGCTGAGGCGGTCAACCCTGAGGTCGCCGCGTTGGCCTGGCGGGACCGGGAAGACGAGGCCGAGCGCCTACGAGCCAAGGCGCTCGACTGGCTCCGACATGCTGCCGACCTGGCGGTCGCGCGGTTCGACCTTGGAGATGCGCTCGCCCTCCTCCACCGCGCTGCGGAACTCGCACCGGAGGACGGCGGGATCTGGCATGAGATCGGAAGGGTGAACGCCCTCAAGTTCGACGGCGAGGCCTACTGGGAGGCCATGCTGAAAGCGCTCGACTTCACCTCACAACCAGAAGCGGTCGCGGAGCTCTACGGAGAGCTCGCGTTCGAGTCGGCGATGCGGGGGGCGATGTGGAAGCAGTCCCCGGGCGACGAACTCATCTTGGGGTGGATGGGCAAAGCGCTCGAACTGGCCGCTCCAGAGAGCCGTGCGTTCGGGCACGCGTCGATCGCGAAGGGGATGCTCGAGGACGACGTGCCGGCGACCGAGCGAGCGATCTCGATCGCCGAGGGGCTCGACGACGCCGAGCTCCTCTCCTTCGCCCTGGACACGCGCTTCGCGATCGCCCTTGTCGCCCCCGACTACGCGTCAGCGTACGACTGGGCGCGGAAACGGCTCGCTCTGACGGACCGGATCTCCGATCCCGACCACCTTGCTCTGATCCATTGGGCCTCCTCCACCGCGGAGCTCGCGCTCGGACACCTCGACGAGGCTGCCGAGCATGCTCGCAAGCACGATGGGATCGGCGCCCGGCTGAGTCCCCACCATGCCATCCACGCGGTCGGCAACCTGC
>JBIOYQ010000063.1:0-3665 GCA_044870295.1 Actinomycetota bacterium | reverse complement strand
ATAGTCCCGAAATCGCTGGCGCTGGTCCCCGTGACGAAGACTCTCGAGCTGTCCGGACTCACGCCGATCGCGTACGGCACACCTCCCTTGCCCTCGAATCCCGGGAACAGGGCATCCCACGCTTGGGTTCCGGTGCCGGCCTCGTAGGCCACCGTGGCGTACCCGAGCTCGTTGTCCAGGCCCGTCACGAAGACCCGCGATCCGTCGGGGCTGACGGCGATGGCGAACGGATCGCCGTTCCCGGATCCTGGGACGTCGTAGGCGGAGCTCCACAGGATGTTTCCGCTGGTTGCGTCCAACGCGACGGTCAGGAAGTCGGCCAACTGGCCCGAGCCGGTCACGTAGACCCGCGAACCGTCCGGGGCGACGGCGATGGCGAAGGGAGTGGCGCCATCGTCGACGCTGGTCTTCCAGAGCCGACGACCCGGCTGAGTGGGATCGAGCCCCGCCGACAAGGCCTCTGGCGGCCACACAACAGCCAGGGCCAACAGGACCCACACGCGGGCGACCAAGTGAGCGCTACGCCGCATGGTCCTCCCTACCATTGCCGATCCCCGCACAGCGTGCAAACGCGCCGCCACTCCGAGCTCTTTTCGTGCGCCTTTGGCCTGATGTCGCCGCTGGCGGCCGCCGACTATCCTGTGTCCCAGCGAGCCTCCCGAGCTTCCCCCGAGCGGTTCGCCCGTCTGCCTGTCGAAGGAGGACCAGGTGCCGATTCAGCCCGTCGACAAGATCTGGATGGATGGGAAGCTCGTGGACTGGGAGGATGCCACCGTTCACGTCCTGACCCACGCGCTGCACTACGGGAGCGGTGTGTTCGAGGGCGTCAGGGCCTATCACACCAAGCGCGGGGCGGCGGTGTTCCGGCTGGAGGATCACATCCGGAGGTTGTTCCGGTCTGCGCACGTCTACCAGATGGAGATCCCGTTCACGCAGGACGAGCTGTGCCAGGCGGTCAAGGACACGGTCCGCGAGAACGGGATGGACGCCTGCTACATCCGCCCGCTGGTGTACCGGGGCTACGGCGAGATGGGGCTGAACCCGCTGCACGCTCCGGTCAACGTGACCGTGGCGGTGTGGCCGTGGGGAACGTATCTGGGGGAGGAATCCCTGGACACAGGCGTGCGGGCCAAGATCTCGTCCTGGAAGCGCTCCGACCACAACATCCTGCCGCCGGGGGCGAAGGCCACGGGCCAGTACATCAACTCGGGCCTGGCCAAGGTGGAAGCGCTGAAGGCCGGCTATGACGAGGGCATCATGCTGAACATGGCGGGCCACGTCACCGACGGGCCCGGCGAGAACATCTTCATCGTGAAGGACGGCGTGCTCTATACGCCGCCGTTCTCGGCCGGATGCCTGGACGGCATCACGCGGGACTCGATCGTCACCATCGCCAGGGACCAGGGCTACACCGTGGTCGAGCGAAACCTCTCGCGGTTCGACCTCTACACCGCGGACGAGGCCTTCTACACGGGCACCGCGGCCGAGGTCGCTCCGATTCGGGAGATCGACGACCGCCCGGTCGGAGCGAACGGACGGGGACCGGTCACGAAGGAGCTCCAGCAGATCTTCTTCGGCGCCGCCTACGGCGACGTGCCTCAGTACGAGCGCTGGCTCGCCTTCGTGGCCGAGTAATCGACCTTCAGGGACTCCGTGATCCGCCGTTCTCCGTGAGCGATCGATAGACCTCGGAGAACCTCAGATAGTTGCGGGCGCCCGGCTCGATGAGGCGCTGAACGTCTTCCAGGGTCAAGTCCCGCAGCCTGCGTGCCGGGTTTCCCACGAGCAGTGAGCGAGGGGGGTAGCTTCGGCCCTCGGGGACCAGCGCACCGGCGGCCACCAGGGACTGCTCGCCGATCGCGACCCCGGACTGCACGATGGCCCCCATCCCGATCAGGCACGAGCGCTCGATCGTGCAGCCGTGGACGACGGCGTTGTGGCCGATGGTGCAGTCCTCGCCGACGACCACCGGCCTGCCCTGGTCGGTGTGCAGCGCGGCCCCGTCTTGGACGTTGCTCCGGGCCCCGATCCGGATCGACGCGCTGTCGCCCCGGAGCACCGCGTTGAACCACACGCTGGCGCCCGGCCCCAGCTCGACATCACCGACGACACGAGCGCCGGGGGCTACGAAGGCGGTCGGATCGATCGTGGGTACGCGGTCACCATAAGCGTGAATGGGCAAGGTCAGCGCTCCTCTTGTCGAAGGGCGCCAGGCTACCTCAGGGCGAGGAATCGGCTGTTCGTTCCCGGTCGATGGTGTCCATGCGGTGCAGCAGCAGGTCCACCGCCAGGAACGTCGTTCGGGCGAAGGGGTACAGGAGCAGAGGCAGCGCAGCGTTGAGCAGGATCCCTCCGACCGTCAGTGCCACCCACGGTACGTCGGGCCACGTCAGGATCATCCCACCGACCAGCCAGAGCCCGAAGGCCAGCTCCGTGACACCCAGGTTGATGGCCATAGTCCCCAGCCAGAAGCCCTCGCCGCGCTCGAGGTCCAGGCCGCACCGGGGGCATCGGGGAACCATGGTGAACCACCGTCGGAAGAGCCGTCCCTGGCCGCAGCGAGGGCATCGCTTGACCAGCCCACGGAGCAGCATCACGAACACGGAAGCCTCAGTCACCATGATCCGACGGGTCATGCACCGAACACTGGTACCCGTGACGCCCGGTTCGACAAGCGGGTAGCCTCCTCGTCCGTGAGACTGGTGCGGTTCCGACACGGCGATCGTATCGCCACGGGCGTGGTGGCCGGCAATGAGGTACGCGTGCTGGCGGGAACGTTCTTCGAGAATCCCGTCCCGACCGGCGAGGACGTGCCGTTGCCGGCGGTGAAGCTCCTCGCCCCGGTCCTGCCGTCGAAGGTGGTGGCCGTCGGCAAGAACTACGCCGACCACGCGGCGGAGATGGGCGGCGAGGTTCCCGAGGAACCGATCATCTTCCTCAAGCCCTCCACCGCCGTGATCGGGCCGAACGATCTGATTCCCTACCCTGCGATATCACAGCAGGTCGAGCACGAGGCCGAGCTGGCCGTGGTGATCGGCCGCCTGGCCCGACGGGTCCGAGCAGAGGACGCCGGGCGGTACATCCTGGGGTTCACCTGTGGGAACGACGTGACCGCACGCGACCTCCAGCGCAAGGACGGCCAGTGGAGCCGCGCTAAGGGGTTCGATGGGTTCTGCCCACTGGGTCCGTGGGTGGAGACCGAGCTGGATCCCACGGACCTGGCCGTGGAGTGCCGGGTGAACGGCGAGGTTCGTCAGGCGTCTCGCACCTCGCTCCTGACCTTCGGGCCGAACGTCCTCATCGAGTTCATCACGCGCGTCATGACCCTGCTGCCCGGCGACGTGATCATGACCGGCACCCCGGCCGGGGTGGGTCCGATGGAGGTCGGGGACAAGGTCGAGGTCGAACTCGAAGGGATCGGCATCTTGGAGAACGAGGTGGCCCCCGGTGACTGAGGTGCGAGCGCGGTTCGCTCCGGCACCCACCGGCTATCTGCACGTGGGCAATGCCCGGGCCGCCTTGTTCAACTGGCTGTTCGCCCGTCACAACAAGGGAACGTTCGTGCTTCGGATCGAAGACACCGATCAGAAGCGGTCCACGGACGAAGCCCTCGACTACCTGATCCAAGCCCTGCGATGGCTCGGGATCGACTGGGACGAGGGGCC
>JBIOYQ010000062.1:0-5389 GCA_044870295.1 Actinomycetota bacterium | reverse complement strand
TCGTCATCGGGGAGATCTTTGGGGCCGAAGACCTTCAGGGCTATTACACGCACTTCACCCAGCCGCTGCAGAGCCCGGTTGGGTTCGTGCATACGGGAGACGGGGCGTGGCCATTCCTCATGGCCGTCCTGGCGGTCATGTTCCTGGCGGCGCTCGGCTGCGTGGCCGCCCTGCTGGCCCGCTATTCGCGGGCCACAGGCGAACAACGCCAGCAGTTGAAGTGGCTGGCGTATGCGGGCGCGGTGATGGGTTTCTTCGGCCTGATCCTGTTCGTCGTCGCGGCCCCCGGCAGGGAAGGGATGGCGGGGAAGGTGGCCATGATCGGCTTCCTGTTCGCCATCGGCGTCGGCATCCCCGTGGCGGTCGCCGTCGCGGTGTTCAAGTACCGTCTGTACGACCTCGACTACGTGGTCAAGAAGACGGTCATGTTCGGCACGCTCGCGGCCTTCATCTCGATCGTCTATGTGGGGATCGTCGTGTGGCTGGGTTCGACGCTGCACGGCGGCACGAAGAACAACGTGCTGGTCTACTCGGCCGCGGCCGTGGTTGCGGTGGGGTTCCAGCCGGTCCGCTCCCGCGCCGGCCGGCTGGCGGACCGCGTGGTCTATGGGAGGCGGGCCACGCCCTACGACGTGCTCTCCGACCTGGCGCACCGCATGTCGGATGCCTATTCGGTCGAGGACGTGCTCCCCAAGATGGTCGAAGCCATGGCGTCCGCCACCGGCGCCACCAGGATCGGGGTGTGGCTCCGGTTCGACGGCGAGTTCCGGCCCGTGGGCCGCTGGCCGGATGGGTCTGACTCCGGTGTCCCGGTCGCCTGGAGCAGCGACGGCCTGCCGCCGTTCGATGGATGGGATCGCACCTACCCCGTCCGGCAACAGGACGAGATCCTCGGAGCGATCACCCTGGCCGAGCGCGCCAGCGACCCGATGGTTCCGGCGAAGGAGCGCCTGATCCTGGCGCTCGCCGCCCAGGCCGGGCTGGTCCTCCGGAACGTCCGGCTGTTCGAGGAGCTGAAGGCCTCCCGGCAGCGCCTGGTCACGGCGCAGGATGAGGAGCGTCGGCGGCTGGAGCGCAACATCCATGACGGCGCGCAGCAGCGCCTGCTCACGCTGGCGGTCGCGGTCGGCCTGACTCGCGACCGGGTGGGCGACCCCGCGCTGGTCGAGGAGTTGGATCGGGTCGGTGAGGAGTTGCGGACGACGCTCAACGAGCTGCGCGAGCTGGCCCGAGGCACCTATCCGGCGATCCTCACCGAAGCGGGGTTGGGGCCGGCGCTGGAGTCCATGGTCCAGCGCGCCGTGGTCCCGGCTAGACTCGCGGCCGCACCAGAGGGGAGGTTGCCGGCGCTGGTGGAAGCGACCGCGTACTTCGTCGTCTCTGAGGCGCTCACCAACGCCGCCAGGCACGCTGGTGCGTCGGCCGTGAGCGTGGATGCCCGACTCCTAGACGGCCACCTGGTCGTCGAGGTGGCCGACGACGGGATCGGCGGCGCCGACCCGACACTTGGGTCCGGACTGACCGGCCTGACGGATCGAGTGGCCGCCCTCGGCGGGACACTCCGCCTGCACAGCCCGCTCGGGGCGGGTACGCGCCTGGTCGTCGAGATCCCTGTGCCGTGACGAAGCAGGCCGGCGCGGCCGTCCGCACGTTCCTCATCGCGGACGTGCGCGGCTACACCTCGTTCACCGAGCAGCGAGGCGACGAAGCGGCCGGGCGGCTGGTCTCCACGTTCGCCTCCCTGACGCGCGAGATCGCCTCGGCGCACCACGGCGCCATGGTCGAGATGCGAGGCGACGAGGCTCTGGTCGTGTTCGACTCCGTGCGTGACGGCATCCGCACCGCGATGGAGATGCAGGCTCGGTTCGCCGACGGCGCAGCGTTCGAGGGAGCAGGGCCGTTGCCGGTGGGCATCGGGATCGACGCCGGCGAGGCCGTGGCCGTCGAGGACAACTACCGGGGCAACGCCATCAACGTCGCCGCAAGACTGTGCGGACTGGCAGGGCCGGGAGAGGTGCTGGCCAGCCGCGAGGTGTGCCACCTTGCGGGTCGCATCGAAGGGATCGAGTACCAGGATCGTGGATCGATCCGGCTGAAGAACCTCTCTGATCCCGTTCGGGTCGTCCGCATCGCTCCGGTCGAGGACGATCCTGCCGACCGCTTCTCCTCCCTGGGTGGGGCCGACCAGGAGGCCGCGGCGGCCGGAAGGCTGCGCGTGGTGGTGGCCGACGACTCGCTGCTCTTCCGCGAGGGCGTCGTTCGCGTTCTGGTCGAGGCGGGGTTCGACGTGGTCGGCCAGGTCGGGGACGCCGAACAGCTGCTCGAGCGGGTTCGGACAGATCCACCGGACGTCGTGGTCACCGACATCCGCATGCCGCCGACCAACACGGACGAGGGGCTGGTCGCGGCGGCAAAGCTCCGCCAGGAGTTCCCGTCGGTCGGGGTCCTGGTGTTGTCGCAGTACGTCGAGACGCACCATGCGATGAACCTACTCGCGGAGAGCCCGGCAGGGATCGGCTACATCTTGAAGGACCGGGTGGCCCACGTCGCCGACTTCGCCGACTCCGTCCGGCGCGTGGCAGCCGGTCATTCCGTCATCGACCCAGAGGTGGTCGGGCAGCTGCTCCGGCGTCGCCGCGATGGAGGCGGGATGGACGAGCTCACCGATCGGGAGCGCCAGGTGCTCCAACTCATGGCGGAGGGTCGGTCGAACCAGGCGATCTGCGAGCATCTCTTCCTGTCGCAGAAGACGGTGGAGGGCCATATCTCCAGCATCTTCACCAAGCTCGGCCTGCTGCCGCAGGACGACGACCATCGACGGGTGCTGGCGGTCCTGGCGTTCCTGCGCTCGTCCTGACACCACCCGAGGGACGGGTGGTGGCATCCCTTCCCTCCCCCGGTCCACTGGAGCACAATCGAGGCATGGTGGCTTCGCTGAAGCCCTCGACCACCCGGCGGGTGGCGTGGTCGGTGGCGGCCGGCTCGATCGCGCTCCAGATCGGGGGGCTGGCCATCCTCTACGCCGACCGGCACGCGATCCTCCCAAACGACGCCATGCGGTGGGGGTTCGGGACGGTCCTGGACGTGGCCTCCAGCGCGGCGACTTCCGTGTTGGGCGTGATCCTGGCCACCCGACGGCCCAAGAACGTGCTCGGTTGGCTGTTCCTGACCGCCGGGCTGTTCCTGGCCGTGGGGAACTTCGCGGGGGCCTACGGCCTGCACGCGGTCGAGACGGACCCCGGTTCCTGGCCCGGCGGCTTCGCGTTGGCCTGGATCTCGAACTGGGTGTGGGGCATCCCCATCACCATGTTGATCTTCCTGCTGCTGCTGTTCCCCACCGGGACGCTGCTCTCGAGGCGGTGGCGCCCGGTGGCGTGGGCGGTGGCGGGGTTCATGGCCCTCCTGACGATCACCATGATGGTCCTCACCGCGGCCAGCTGGACGCAACCGTTCAATTCGGATCAGGCCGATGTCCCCGCCGTTCTCATGATCGCCTTCTTCGTCGCGGTGGTGTTCATCCCCAGCGGGTTGATCGCTGCGTTCGTCTCGCTGGTCCTCAGATACCGACGCTCGCGGGGGGACGAGCGCCTCCAGCTCAAGTGGTTCGTCACGGCAGCGGCCCTGGTGGCGGTGAGCTTCACCGCCGGCATGGTGGCGGACTCGCCGGTCACCCAGGTGGCCACCTCTCTCTCGCTGATCTTTCTGTGGATCGCCATCGTGGTCGCGCTGATGAAGTACCGCCTGTACGACATCGACCTGGTCATCAGCAAGACGGTGGTCTTCGGCTCGTTGATCGTGTTCATCACCCTGGTGTACCTGGCGTTGGTGGTCGGCGTGGGCACCGCAGCCGGCAATCGCAGGAGCCCGGTGCTGGCCGCCGTCGCCGCCGCGGTGGTGGCGCTGGCGTTCCAACCCATGCGGTCCTGGGCACAACGACTGGCGAATCGCCTCGTCTACGGCAAGCGAGCCACCCCGTACGAGGTCCTTTCCGAGTTCGCGGAGCGCATCGCCGGCACGTACTCGTCGGAGGACGTCCTGCCGAGGATGGCGAACATGATCGCGGCGAGCACCGGGGCGGACCGGACCGTCGTGTGGCTTCGCGTGGGCAACGAGCTGCACGCCGAGGCGTCGTCGAACGGCCTCCCCGACACCCGCATGCTGCCCGTCTCCGGCGACGAGCTGCCGGTGACGCTCGCCGGGGACACGGCGGTGCCCGTCATGCACCAGGGCGAGCTGCTCGGCGCGATCTCCATCCGGATGCCGCCCAGCGAGCCGTTGTCCCCCGCCGGCGAACGGCTCGTGGAGCACGTCGCTTCTCAGGCCGGACTGGTGCTGTCGAACGTGCTGCTCATCGAGGAGCTGCGTGCCTCGCGACAGCGCCTGGTGGCAGCGCAGGACGCCGAGCGGCGCAAGCTCGAACGGAACCTGCACGACGGCGCGCAGCAGCAACTGGTGGCGCTGGCGGTGAAGCAGCGCCTGGCGGCGGACCTGGTGACGAAGGACCCACAGAAGGCGGCCGCGATGCTGGCCACCCTGCAGGAGGAGACGGTCGACGCGTTGGAGACCCTGCGCGACCTGGCGAGAGGCATCTACCCTCCGCTGCTCGCGGATCAGGGCCTGGCCTCGGCGCTGACTGCGCAGGCACGGAAGGGAACGGTGGCGGTCCAGCTCGATGCCGACGGCGTGGGGCGGTACCCCCAGGAGACGGAGGCGGCCGTGTACTTCTGCTGCTTGGAGGCGCTGCAGAACGTGGCCAAGTACGCCAACGCGTCCGTGGCCCACGTTCGACTCTCGACGCAGGATGACGAGCTGGCCTTCCACGTGATCGACGATGGACAGGGGTTCGACCGGGAACACACCCCGTTCGGGTCGGGGTTGCAGAACATGGCCGATCGCCTGGCCGCGCTCGGTGGGTCGCTCGAGGTGCGTTCGCAGCCGGGACAGGGCACCACCGTCAGCGGCCGGCTGCCCGTCTCGTCGGGCCAGCCATGAGCGGTGAACGCCAATCCGTGGAGAGGTCTCCCGCGATCCTCCGTCTCGCGTGGGGCCGGTTGGAGATCGAGGGCGTCGGCACGATGAAGGACGCCAAGGTCTGGCCGGGTGGGGGCCGCACGTGGGACTGGGGCGAGACCGGCACACGACACGAGCCCGGCATCCAGCCGGCCGACGTCGACGAGCTGCTCGTGCACGGCGCCGGCGTGGTCGTCCTGAGCCGCGGCCAAGACCAGCAGCTCCTCACCGCGCCTGAGACGCTGGACCTGCTGCGGGAACAGGGGGTCGAGGTTCACGTCGAGGAGACCAAGGCGGCCGTCCGGCGCTACAACGAGCTCGCGGAACAGGGCCTGCCGGTCGGGGGCCTGTTCCATTCCACCTGCTGAAATCCCGGGTC
>JBIOYQ010000061.1:0-22196 GCA_044870295.1 Actinomycetota bacterium | reverse complement strand
TGACCGCCTTCGACAATCACACGGCCCAACGTCTGTATGGGCGAACCGGAGCGAGCATCTCCGCATGGCTCGGATACGAGATCGAGCTCGCATAGCTGGGAGTCAGTTGTCGGTGTCGGTTGGTATTTTGCTTGGATGCACCGAACCGATTACGACCCTGCCTTCCTGCCTCCGGACCGCCCGCCCCGCAAGCCAGGACAGGAGCCATCCGCCAGTCTGACGCTGGAGGCCTACGTCCGCATGCGACGCGAGCTGGAAGAGCTTCGGACCGAGGGCCGCACCCGCATGGCCGAGCGGCTGCTCCACGCCCGCGAGTTCGGCGACATCATGGAGAACGCCGAGTACGACGCGGCCAAGAACGAGCAGGGCCTGATGGAGGCGCGCATCCGCCAGCTCGAACAGCTCCTGCGCGATCCCGAGATCATCGAGGCGGCCGACAGCGACGAGGTCGGGCCGGGAACGCTGGTCACGGTCCGGCCGGTCGACGACGAGGACGAAGACGAGGAGGAGACGTACCTGGTGGCCCTCTCGGCGGAGGAGCGGGCTCCGGGCGTTCGCACCGTCACCTCCAACTCGCCCTTCGGCTCGGCTCTGCTGGGCCGGCGGGTAGGGGACCAGGTCTCCTACGACGCCCCCGGAGGGACCTTCGCGTACGAGATCGTCCGGTTCGAGCCGTACCGGCCTTCCTGAACTCACCACAGACCCGCAACACACCTGGCGCACCCTCGGACGGTCTCCCTCGTACTACCTGCCAGCAGCCGAGAGGAGACCACCATGCGGGCGAAGCGGACTCGGTTCAATGCGTCTCTGGCGGCCATCGCCGTCCTGGCATGCCTCGGTGCGGCGTGCGCCTCGACGTCGTCCGCCGGGGCGGGCGGCACACCCTCACCGAGCGTGTCCTCGCCCGCGACGGGCGGGGCGGCGGGCGGTGGAGGCGGCTACGGCGGCGGAGGGTACGGCGACGTGGGAAAGGGCGGGAACGGCTCCGTCTCCGGCTCCGCCGCCTCGGCCATGGTGAAGCAGGGCTCGGGCGGACAGCTCGCGTTCTCCCCGGCCAATCTCACCGTCAAGAAGGGGGACGTCATCGAGGTGAACGACGTCGCCTCGATCCCACACACCTTCACCATCGAGGGACAAGACGTGGACGTCGTGAACTCCGGAGGCCAGAGCCAGACGGTCACCATCGACCTGAACCCGGGCACGTACTCGTTCATCTGCCGGTTCCATGTGGGATCCGGGATGCGAGGGACCCTGACCGTCACGGGCTGACCCGAGCGGCTTCGGCTATCGTGGCCCGGTGATCGGGCTGGAGGACGAAGGCGGCACCCCGTCGTACGAACCGTCGACCTATGAGGCGCGGCTCCGCGACCTGCTCGCCGCGGTGGCGCGTGGTGAGGTCACGCCGGACTCCGCGGCCGCCGCGCTGCGAGACCTTCCGTTCTCGGATCTCGGCTTCGCCAAGGTCGATCATCATCGTGAGCTTCGACAGGGGACCACGGAGATCGTGTACGGGCGCGGCAAGACCGTGCACGAGGTGGCGGCGATCGTGGAGCGGCTGCTCGCCGGGAACGACGGCCCGGTCCTGGTGACCAGGGCTGATCAGGACCAGCTGGCCGCGGTTCGAGCGGCGGCGTCACGGACCGGGCTCCCGGTCGAGGAAGCGCCGCGCAGCGGCGCCATCGCCATCCTCCGCGGCGTCCGGACGCGGCGAGGCCGCGTCGTCGTCGTGACCGGGGGGACGGCCGACCTGGCGGTGGCGGAGGAAGCCGCCCTGTGCGCTTCGGTCATGGGAGCCGAGGTGGATCTCATCCCCGACGTCGGCGTGGCGGGGCTGCATCGACTGGCAGCCCATCGGACTCGACTCGAGGACGCGGACGCCGTCGTGGTCCTGGCAGGGATGGAAGGGGCGCTGGCCAGCGTGGTCGGCGGCCTTGCGCCGTGCCCGGTCATCGCCTGTCCCACCAGCGCCGGCTACGGCGCCAGCTTCGGGGGGCTGGCCGCGCTCCTGTCGATGCTGTCGTCGTGCGCCCCCGGTGTGGTGTGCGTGAACATCGACGACGGCGTCGGGGCCGGCTACGCGGCGGCGTTGATCGCGCGAACCGTGAAGGGGCCGTGAACAGAACGCTCTACGTCGACGTAGTTGGAGGTGCCGCCGGCGACATGTTGCTGGCCGCGCTGCTCGACGCGGGTGTCCCGGAACAGCCGGTGTGGGACGCCGTCGAGGCCGTGCTTCCCGGTCGATTCGCATGCCGGCTCCACACGGTCCATCGCGCGGGCATCCGAGCCTCGCACCTGGCCGTCGAGTCGCCGCCGAAGGTTCCGTTGGAACGACGAACGCTGAACGAGCTGCTCTCGGCCATCGACCGGGCGCCGCTTCCGTTGTCCGTGGCCGCGACCGCCCGCGACGTGATCGAACGACTCGGAGGAGCGGAGGCCCGGGTCCACGGTTGGTCGAACTCCGAGGACGGGGCGATCGAGCATGCCGCCGGCGACGACGACACGTTGTTGGACGTGGTCGGCTTCGCCGCTGCCATGCACGCGGCCAGTGTGGATCGCGTGCTCGTCTCGCCCATCCCGCTGGAAAGCGAGGGGTGGCTGCCGCCCACCGCCGATCATCCGGGCATCCCGCTGCCCGCACCGGCCACGCTGGAGCTGCTCCGGGGATTCCGAACGCGTCCCGGCGGACCCGGCGAGGTGGTCACGCCCACGGCGGCTGCGATCCTCGCGGCGCTGGCCACGCCGGCGGACGGGTTCCCCGAGATGACGGTCGAGGCGGTCGGGTACGGCGCCGGGACGAACGATCCCCCGGAGCGACCGAACGTGGTTCGCGTCGTGATCGGCTCGGATCCGAAGGCCGATGCCGACGACGCCCCCCCGGTCAGGGACCTGGTGGTCCTCGAGGCGAACCTCGACGATCTCACGCCTGAGCTGGTGGCCGACGCCGCGCAGGCGTTGCTGGCCGCCGGCGCGCTGGACGTCTGGACCACGCCCGTCACGATGAAGAAGGGGCGCTCCGGCGTGGTGCTGTCGGCCCTGGTGGAGCCGGACTCCGAGCCCCGCCTCCGGGGCGTCTTCTTCGAGGCCACGTCCACTTTCGGCGTCAGGTCACATCGCGTCGCCCGGTCTGAGCTGGAACGGCGGACGGTCGGCGTCGACCTCCCCGACGGCAGCGTCCGGGTGAAGGTGGGGCTCTTGGGCGGGCGCGTGGTCAGCGCCACGCCCGAGCACGACGACGTGGCGGCGGTGGCGCAGCGAGCGGGCCGGCCGGTCCGGCACGTGTACGAGGAGGCGGTCGCGGCGGCCCGAACCGCCTGGCTCAGCACGACGCACGCCGAAGGATGAGCGAGCTCCTGGGCCGTCTGGAAGCCGCGGTCCGCGGCTACGGCGCGGCTCGGGCGGTCGTGGCTCTGTCCGGCGGGGTCGACTCCAGCGTGGTGACCGGTGTGGCGTCCCGGGCCCTCGGCCCTTCGAAAGTGACCGCTGTGACGGCGCTCTCTCCGAGCTATCCGGAGGGCGAATTCGAATCGGCCAGGGAGGTGGCTCGCATCCTGGAGGTCGAGCACCGCGCCGTCTCCACCGGCGAGGTCGAGCGGGAAGCGTACGCCCGAAACGATGGACTCCGCTGCTACCACTGCAAGGTGGAGCTGTATACGGTCCTCGAGCGCATGGCCGCCGAACACGCGGGTCCCGGGACCGTGGTGCTGGGAGGAGCCAACGCCGACGACGTGGCCGACCTCAGGCCGGGGCTGCTGGCCGGCCGACAGCGCGGCGTGAGGAATCCGCTGCTCGAAGGAGGGGTCGGCAAGGAGGCCGTCCGCCGGCTCGCCCGTGAGCTCGAGCTACCGGTGGCCGACAAGCCCGCCATGGCGTGCCTGTCCTCCCGGGTGGCGTTCGGGGTTCGCATCACCCCTGATCTCCTCGCCCGGATCGACCGGGCGGAGCAGCTGGTCCGCCGGCTCGGGTTCGACGAGGTTCGCGTCCGCCACTTCGGAGGCCGCGCGTCGATCGAGGTCTCTCCTCAAGACGTGATGCAGCTTCGAACGCACCCGGCCCTGGATGACGTGCTGGCCGGCATCCGGGACCTCGGTTGGGCCGAGGTGGTCGTCGCGCCCGATGGCTACCGCTCGGGCAGCATGAACGCCACCCTCACGGTGTCGTCTGGCTGACCTCCCGTTCGAACCGAAGCAGGATCAACGAGTGCGCCACCAGGTTCAGATTCACCGTGCGGGCGGCCCGGCGAGCCTCGGGCCGTGCCGTGTTCACCAGCTCCTGCCAGACCCCTGAGCCGTCGAGCTTCGGCAGATCGAACGTCCGCGAGCGGGTGCCGCCGTTGAGCAGGAGCAAGAGCGTGTCGCCCAGGATGGGACGCCCCCGCTCGTCGACCTCGTCCGTCGCCTCGCCGTGGATGAGCATGCCCAGGACGTGGTTCGAACCATCCGACCAGTCCGAGTCGGTCATCTCGCGACCGTCCGGATGGATCCAGGTCAGGTCCTTCACATCCTCGCCCGAGACGATCCTTCCCGTGAAGAAGCTCCGTCGCCGCAGCACCGGGTTCGATCGGCGGATCGCCATGACCTGGCGGGTGAACTCCAGGAACCGCTGCTCACGGTCGGACAGGCTCCAGTCGACCCAGCTGATCTCGTTGTCCTGGCAGTAGGCGTTGTTGTTGCCGTGCTGCGTCCGCCCGAGCTCGTCGCCGTGCAGGAGCATGGGGACCCCCTGCGAGCACAGCAGCGTTGCCACGAAGTCGCGCTTGATGCGGTCGCGAGTCTGGAGGATGCGCGGGTTGTCCGTCGGTCCCTCCACCAACCCCCAGTTCCTGCTGTAGTTCTCGTCTGCGCCGTCCCGATTGTCCTCGCCGTTGGCCTCGTTGTGCTTGCGCTCGTAGCCGACCAGGTCCTCCAGCGTGAACCCGTCGTGACAGGTGACGAAGTTGATGCTGGCGTAGGTGCGCCGGCCGCTCCGCTCATACAGGTCGCTGGAGCCCGACAGCCTCGAGGCCAGGTCGGAGACCTGGCCGTCGTCGCCGCGCCAGAACCGTCGCACGGTGTCCCGGTACTGGTCGTTCCACTCGGCCCAGCCGACCGGGAAGTTCCCCACCTGGTATCCGCCCGGCCCGACGTCCCACGGTTCGGCGATGAGCTTCACCTGCGACAGCACGGGGTCCTGCTGGATGATGTCGAAGAACGTGCCCAGCCGGTCGACGTCGTACAGCTCCCGGGCCAGTGTGGACGCCAGGTCGAACCGGAACCCGTCCACGTGCATGTCCAGCACCCAGTACCGGAGACTGTCCATGATCAGCTGCACCGTTCGCGGGTGCACCATGTTCAGGCTGTTGCCGGTGCCGGTGAAGTCCATGTAGGAGCGGGGGTCGTCGGGGTCCAGGCGGTAGTACGACGCGTTGTCCACGCCGCGCAGCGAGAGGGTCGGGCCGAGGTGGTTCCCCTCGCCCGTGTGGTTAGACGACGTCCAGGATCACCTCGATTCCGGCGCGATGCAGCGCCTTCACCATCGACTTGAACTCGCGGACCTGATCGCCCAGCCCGCCGGTGGCGTAGCCGACGTGCGGTGAGAAGAAGTTCAGCGAGTTGTAGCCCCAGTAGTTCGTGAGCCCTCGGTCGACCAGTCGCCGGTCGGCCACGAACTGGTGCACCGGCATGAGCTCGATGGCGGTGACGCCGAGCGACACCAGGTGGTCGATGATCGGATCGTGCGCCAGGGCCAGGAAGGTGCCTCGGATGTCGTCCGGCACGCCGGGATGCAGGATGGTCAGACCGCGCACGTGCGCCTCGTAGATGACGGTCCGGTTCCACGGCGTGCCCGGCGGCCGGTCGTCGCCCCACGTGAACGCGGGGTCGATCACCACGCACTTCGGCATGCCCGCCGCGCTGTCCCGCTCGTCCATGGCGAGGTCCTCGCGCGGGTCGCCGATCGCATAGCCGTACAGCGCGTCGGACCACTTGATGGTGCCGCTGATGGCCTTCCCGTACGGGTCGATCAGCATCTTGTGGGGGTTGAACCGATGCCCACGTTCGGGTTCGTACGGCCCGTGGACGCGGTACCCGTACAGCTGGCCGGGGCGAGCGTCCGGCAGATAGGTGTGCCAGATGAGGTCGGTGCGCTCGGGCAGTTCGAACCGGGCACTCTCCTTCTCGTCGTCGGGGTCGAACAGGCACAGCTCCACCGCCTCGCCGTGCTCGGAGAAGATGGAGAAGTTGACGCCCTCGCCGTCCCAGGTGGCGCCCTGGGGATAGGGAGAGCCGGGCCAGATCCTCACCGTTCGCCCTCGGACTTCAGGACCACGCACCCCAGCGGCGGAAGGGTCAGGTTGAGGGCGCGGGGGCGGGCGTGCGACGAGATGGGCAGGGCGCGGACCTCACCCAGGTTCCCCCATCCGCCGCCGCCGTAGAGCGCGGCATCGCTGTTGAGCACCTCACGCCAGGCGCCGCCGCGGGGAACGCCGACCAGGTAGTTGGGGCGTGGCACCGGGGTGAAATTGCACGCCACCAGGAACAGGTCATCCGTGGTGCGGCCCTTCCGGAGGAACGCCAGCGTGCTCCCTTCGCTGTCGTTGGCGTCGATCCACTCGAACCCCGCGGGGTCGGCGTCGCCCTCGTGCAGCGCGGGCTCGGCGGCGTAGAGGCGGTTCAGGTCGGTCACCCACCGCTGGACGCCGGCGTGGGCGGGGTCCTCCAGGAGATGCCAGTCCAGGCTGTCCTCGTGGTTCCATTCGCGCCATTGCGCGATCTCATCGCCCATGAACAGCAGCTTCTTCCCGGGCTGAGCCCACTGGTAGGCGAACAGCAGGCGGAGGTTGGCGAACCGCTGCCAGGGATCGCCCGGCATCTTCGCCAGCAGCGAGCCCTTGCCGTGGACCACCTCGTCGTGCGACAGCGGCATCACGAAGTTCTCGTGCCACGCATAGATCATGCGGAAGGTGAGGTTCGTGTGATGGAAGCGACGATGGATCGGGTCCTTCGACATGTACGCCAGGGTGTCGTGCATCCATCCCATGTCCCACTTCAACCCGAACCCGAGCCCGCCCAGGTATGTCGGCCGGGACACCATGGGCCAGGCCGTCGATTCCTCGGCGATGGTCTGCACGTCGGGGTGCTCGCGGTACACGGTCGAGTTGAGCTGGCGCAGGAACTCGATCGCCTCGATGTTCTCCCTGCCTCCGTACTCGTTGGGGATCCACTGACCCTCCTCGCGCGAGTAGTCGAGGTAGAGCATCGACGCGACGGCGTCGACCCTCAATCCGTCGGCGTGATAGGTGGACAGCCAGTGATTCGCGCTGGAGATGAGGAAGGCCCGCACCTCGTTGCGCCCGTAGTTGAAGATGAAGCTGTTCCAGTCCGGATGGATCCCCTTGCGCGGATCGGCGTGCTCGAACAGATGCGTGCCGTCGAAGAAACCGGGCCCGTGCTCGTCGGTGGGGAAGTGCGAGGGGACCCAGTCCAAGATCACCGCGACGCCGGCCTGGTGCAGGGTGTCGACCAGCGCCATGAACTCCTGCGGGGTCCCATACCGGCTCGTCGGCGCGAAGTACCCCGTGGTCTGGTAGCCCCAGGAGCCGTAGAAGGGATGCTCCATGATGGGGAGGAGCTCGACGTGGGTGAACCCGAGGCGCACGCAATACTCGGCCAGCCGCGGCGCAAGGTCCGCATAGGTCAGGAAGCCGCCCTCGTCCGGCACGCGCATCCACGAGCCAAGGTGGACCTCGTACGTCGACATGGGATCGACCAACCGGTTGCGGTCGTGCCGCCCCGCCATCCACCCGCCGTCGCCCCACTCGTACTCCAGGTCCCACACCACCGAGCCGGTCTTGGGCGGCACTTCCGAGTACAGGGCGAAGGGATCCGCCTTGTCCACCCGGTATCCGCCCACGTTCGAGACGATGTGGAACTTGTACACGGCTCCCTTCCCGACACCGTCGACGAAGCCTTCCCAGATGCCCGAAGAGCCCCGTGGGGTCAGCGGGTTCGCCCGCGGGTCCCACCCGTTGAAGTCGCCGATCACCGAGACCGTGCGTGCGTTGGGCGCCCAGACCGCGAAGTAGGTCCCATGGGCGCCGCCCGCGCCCATGGGGTGTGCGCCCAGCCGGTCCCACAGCCGGATGTGGGTGCCCTCGTTGAAGAGATAGAGGTCGTCCTCCGACAGCAGCGAGAGCTGCGGCGGAACCGGGCCCGTGGCCGCGCCGGGGCCGGGGCTGGGGCTGGGGCTGGTCATCTGGAGGTCGTTCCCTTTCGAATGGCGTCGATGCTCCCAAGCGTATCGACCACCTCCGGCATCCGGCGAATGCGCTCCAGGGGATGCCGAGCCTTCCGACGCCAGTTCGGATAGACGTCCACGGTCCCGGGGACGTTCTGGGGCCTGGTCTCGAGCCAGAGGTCCTCCAAGGTGACCAGCATCTGGGTGGCCGGTGAGGCGGCCAGCTCGCTCAGGCACGCGGTCAGGAAGGCGGCGTCGTCAACGGCTTGCCCTCTGGTGCCCCCGAGCCAGCCACGTCGCCGGAGGTACTCGGTGAGCCGAGCCCGTTGGGAGGCCCGGGTCCTTCGCTCCGAGGCCGCGCCGGCCTCATCGAGCCAGCCCCGCTCGACCCGGAGGTCGATGTCCTCGCCTCGCCAGTAGGCGGCGAACGGCGGCATGTCATGGGTGTCGAGGGCGGTCATCGAACGCTGAGGAATGGGGTTCACCGGGGCGGACTGATCGCTGGTCTCCCAGGGCAGCACCCAGGACCGGAGGATGCCGTGTCGTTCCATGGCCGGCCGCACGTAGGAGGGCACGACGCCGAGATCCTCGCCCACCACGACGGCGCCGGCCCGCCACGCCTCCAGGACCAGGATCGCGTACAGCTCCTCGGCGGGGTAGCGGACGTACACGCCCTGCGACGCGGCCATCCCGCGCGGCACCCAGTACAGGCGGTGGAGTCCCATCACGTGGTCGACGCGGAGCACCCCCGCGTGCCGGAACACGTGCCGCAGACACGCGATGGGATACCGGTACTCCTGCTCGCGGATGGCCTCGGGGTGCAGTGGATGGAACCCCCAGTCCTGCCCCGCGGTGAAGAAGGCGTCCGGCGGCGCCCCGGCGGTCGCCTCCATGACGAACACGTCGCGCTCGCTCCAGACGTCGTAGCCCGCGGAGTTCACGCCCAGCGGGAAGTCGAAGTACAGGGACGATCCGTTCGACCGAGCCCGCCCGGCCACCCCGCCCAGCTGCTCGTCCGCCAGCCACTGGACGTAGCGGTGGTAGAGGTCGGCCGGGGGGTTGCCGCCGTGGGGTGGCAGCCGGCCGTCCCGCTCCCTCGCCGGCCACGCCTGCCAGGGCGACCGGTGGCGCTCGACGGCCGCTCGGAAGGCGGCGTAGTCGCTGAGTCGCGGATGGTGGTCGAGGTGCTCCTGGAAGGCGGCCCGCCGGGAACCGCCATCGGCCACCAGGGCGCCGGCCAGGACCTCCAGCACCTGCCGCTTCGCGGCCATGGCGGCTCGATAGTCCACCAGTTCGTCGTGGCGGAGGTTCTCGATCTCCTTCCGCAAGTGCTCGGATCGGAGGAGGGCGCGCGCCTCGGGAGAGCGTTCCAGCTCCGGCACGGCCGTGACGTCCACGTACAGCTCGTTCCAGAACAGGCGGCTGGCGGGGGAGTACGGGCTCGGTTCGAAGGGCTCCTCCAGGAACGAGGCCAGGATGGGGAGCGTCCCCACCATCATGCCGCCCTGTCGACCCACCCACTCCAGCAGGTCGCCCAGGTCCGAGAGGTCGCCCACGCCCCAGCTCCGCGCGGAGCGAAGGGCGTACAGGGGGATGAACACGCCCCACTGCCGCCCACCGCTCACCGGGAGGCTGCGAGGCGCCGAGATCACGAACGCGGTCACGGCGGCCCGGCCGTCCCTCCCGTGCAGCCGGTGGTAGCCGAACGGCAGCCGCTGGCGCGGCGTTCCCGACTCCATGGCGACCTCGCTCCCGTCCTCGAGCTCGACGCGAACACGCCTCACGACCAGCTCGGGAAGCTGCCCGTCCCATGCCACGATCACCCACGGGAGCGCGCGGTGTACGTGCTCCCGGAGTCGCTCGCGGAGCGCGCGCGGGACGTCCTCGAGTCGATCGACGGGCAACCCGTAGGCGCGAACCGCTGCCAGCAGCGTCTCCACGCCGGCCCGCAGGCGTCGGCCTCCCTGGCCGGTGGACGTGGCCTGGATGCCGCAGGATCTGGCCAGCTGGTGCAGGTCTCTGAGCAGGGAGTCGTGGCGGGCCCGGCCCGTCACGTCCCGGACTCCAAGAGCTGCAGGACTCCCGCGATCGGGATGCGCACCCATGCCGGCCGCAGGTTCAGCTCGTACCGCAGCTCGTACAGCGCCTTGTCCAGCAGCCGCGTCGACAGCATCACTTCGCGTTCCTGCCGGCCGGCGGGCAGGAGTCCTGCCTCGTCGGCGACATCCGAGTACGTGCGGAGGAACGCCGCGGAGACCCACCGGTACCAGAACAGGATCCATGGCTCCAGGAACGAAGGGTTCTCCGGCCTCGACGGGCTGTCGGGCTCGAGGAGCGCGGTGTACGCGGCGTAATGGAACGACCGGATCATCCCGGCCACGTCGACCAGAGGCGACCGCTTGATCCTCCGCTCGCCGAGCGGGCGCAGGGGCTCGCCCTCGAAGTCGATGATGACGAAGTCCTTGCCGGTGTAGAGCACCTGCCCCAGGTGGTAGTCGCCGTGGCACCGGATCCGCGGCGCTCGGACCCTGACGTCGACCAGCTCGCGGAATCGCGCGAGGATCTGGTCCTCGAGGTCCAGGAGCTGCACGACCTGGGGTGCTTCCCTCACCTTCGCTCGGAGCAACTGGAACACCTGCTGGGTCAGGGCGCGGCTCGACTGATAGACCGACCGTTGGTAGTGGACCGTGATGGGCTCGGGGGCGAACGCCGGGTCGGCATGATCGGAGGCCAGGGCGCGATGCAGCTCGGCGGTGCGCCGACCCAGCAGCCTGGCCGACTCCAGGTATGGGCCGAACAGCTCGAAGGCGAGCCCGGGCGGCTCCCACTCGGCCAGCTCGAGCAGCGACGCGTCCGTCGACGACGGGGGCTCGTGAGTCTCGGGCTGCCGGGTCAGGACGGCGTCGAGATACACGTCGAGGGCGTCCATCGTGTAGCGCCAGGCGTCGCCCTCGTTCGGGATATACCCCTGCAAGATGCCCATGGTCATGGGGTCGGAGGGACCGCTGCGATACTCGATCGACCCGGCCACCGACGGTGTGTTCGGAAAGCCCACCCGCTCCGTGAGGAACCGACCCACCTCGAGGTCCGGGTTCGTTCCCTCCTCCAGGCGGCGGAACATCTTGAGGAGGAACGTGTTGCCGTAGACGAGCGACGTGTTGCTCTGTTCTCCTTGGAGGACCACCGGGTCCAGCCCCGACCCGCCCTGGGTCAGCACGCCGCCGAAGGCCTTGGTGGGCGTGGCCTCCATCCGGCCGGCCCGCCCTCGGATGCGGCGCCGCAGCATGGTGAGGTCCAGCAGGGCCCGGGCGAACGCGGGGTCGTGGAGCCCGTCGAACAGGACCCCTTCACCCGACCGCGTGACCACGCGGGCCAGGGACGCGGGTCTGGGCGGCTCGCGCGATTCGGCCCGATCGGACCCCGGCGCCTCCGTGGGAGCGAAGGCCAAGGGCAGCACGTAGGTGTGGGGATCGCCTTCGGTGAACTCCACGTGCACCAGAGCGATCTGCCCCAGCACGTTGGCGGCGTTCCGCGCTTCCGGCACGGGGATGGTGTCGACGATCTCCGCCGTCTTGATCCGGCGGCTCTTCGCCCGATACCAGCGGCGCGACCGCAGGTAGCTCGGCAGCAGCTCCTCGAGCTGCGCGCGGCCCTGCTCACTGAAGAGGTCGTCCCAGGACCCGCCGACCTCGAGGACCGGGGGGGGCTCAGTGAGGTCGTGGGTCGGCTCCACGCGCGGTGATTCCAGCGACAGCGTGGTGTAGCCGTAGGGGCCGAGCGTCAGCAGGTAGGTGAGCTCGCCGATCGGAGGGAAATCGGTCCGACCGAACAGCTCCACCGGCACCAGGCCCCGATACGCCGAGAGGTCCAGCTCGACGTACTGCGCGAACTGGGACAGGTTTGCCACCACCAGGATGCGCTCCTCCTGATACGCCCGGATGTACGCGAGGACCTTTCGGTTCTCGGGGTACAGGAACTCGATGGTTCCGCGACCCAACGCGGCGGAGCGCTTGCGCAGAGCGATCAGCCGCTTCATCCACCACAGCAGCGAGTGCGGGTTGTTCTGCTGGGACTCGACGTTGAGGGCCTCGTAGTGGTACTCGGGATCGATGATCACGGGCAGGTACAGGCGCTGGGGGTTCGTCTTCGAGAACCCGGCGTTGCGGTCGGGACTCCACTGCATGGGCGTGCGCACGCCGTTGCGGTCCCCCAGGTAGATGTTGTCGCCCATGCCGATCTCGTCGCCGTAGTAGATGACGGGGGTCCCCGGCAGCGTGAACAGCAGGACGTTCATCACCTCGATCAGCCGGCGGTCGTTGCCGAGCAACGGGGCCAGGCGCCGCCGGATGCCCAGGTTGATCCGGGCCTGCGGGTCGCGCGCGTACACGCGGTACATGTAGTCGCGCTCTTCGTCCGTCACCATCTCCAGGGTGAGCTCGTCGTGGTTGCGAAGGAAGATGGCCCACTGGCAGTTCTCCGGGATCTGCGGAGTCTGCGTGAGGATGTCCACCACCGGGAAGCGGTCCTCCATGCGGGTGGCCATGAACATTCGCGGCATCAACGGGAAGTGGAACGCCATGTGGCAGCGGTTCCCGGTTCCGAAGTAGGCCACGGCGTCCTCGGGCCACTGGTTCGCTTCGGCCAGCAGCATGCGCCCGGGAAACCGCTGGTCGACGTGGGCGCGGAGCTCCTCCAGGAACTCGAAGGTCTCCGGAAGGTTTTCGCAGTTCGTTCCCTCCCGCTCGAACAGGTAGGGAACGGCATCCAGCCGCAGGCCGTCCACGCCGAGCTCGAGCCAGAAGTCCACGACGTCGAACATGGACTGGCGGACGTCAGGGTTGTCGAAATTGAGGTCCGGCTGGTGTGAGTAGAACCGGTGCCAGTAGTACGCGCCGGCCACCGGATCCCACGCCCAGTTCGAGGTCTCGAAGTCCTTGAAGATGATGCGGGCCTCGGAGTAGCGGTCGGGCGTGTCGCTCCAGACATAGAAGTCGCGGGCCGACGATCCCGGCTTGGCACGCCGGGCCCGCTGGAACCACGGGTGCTGGTCGCTGGTGTGGTTCAGGACGAGCTCGGTGATCACGTGCAGGCCCTGCCGGCGGGCCTCCCGCATGAACAGCTTGAAGTCCCGGAGGGACCCGTAGGCCGGGTGGATGTCCTTGTAGGCGGCGATGTCGTACCCGTCGTCCCTGAGCGGCGACGGGTAGAAGGGCAGGAGCCACAACGTGGTCACTCCGAGGTCCCGCAGGTAGTCCAGCTTCTCGATCAAGCCCCGCACGTCGCCGATGCCGTCGTCCGCCGCGTCCTTGAACGCGCGGATGTGCAGCTCGTAGATGACCGCGTCCCGGTACCAGAGCGGGTCGGCGGCCGCGGGGCGGCCCGTCTCGATCGGCGGTCGGCGTCCGGTGGCCACGGCGGCCTCAGGCGAAGTACTCGAAGTCGTGCTCGGTGCGCAGCCGCTGGCGGACGCGGAAGACGTGCGCGGGCACGACGAAGGGATCCAGCTCGACGTAGTGACGCCCCCCGGACCACAGGTAGTACGAGTCCGTGAGCAGATCGTGGACCTGGTATTCGCGATCGTGCTCCACGCCCAGCGCGGAGAGGTCCAGGTCCAGCCATCCACCGTGGCGCCGGTGCGGGTCGAGGTCGACCACCATGAGCATGGCGTTCGCCCCTACGGTCTTGCTGTATGCGATGAGCTGGTCGTTGTCGACGCGATGGAACCGCAGCGTCCGGTCCTGCAGCAGCGCCGGATTGTCTCGCCGGATGCGGTTCACCCGGCCGATGAAGTCGGCCAGGCTGTGCGGCGCGTCCAGATCCCAGGAGCGGACCTGGTACTTCTCCGAGTCGAGGTATTCCTCGGAACCGGGCGTCACCGCTCGGTTCTCGCACAGCTCGAACGCCGGCCCGTAGATCCCGTAGTTGGCGCCGAGCGTGGCGGCCAGTACCAGGCGGATCATGAACGCGGGACGCCCGCCCGTCTGGAGGTATTCGGTCAGGATGTCCGGCGTGTTGGGCCAGAGGTTTCCGCGGAAGAACTCCCGGACGGGCGTCTGTGAGAGCTCCGTGAAGTACTGCTCCAAGTCCCACTTCCCGTTGCGCCACGCGAAATACGTGTAGGACTGGGTGAAGCCCAGCTTGGCCAGGCGGTACATGACCTTGGGCCGGGTGAACGCCTCGGCCAGGAAGATCACGTCGGGGTGCTCGGCCTTCACGTCGGTGATCAGCCACTCCCAGAAGGGGAACGGCTTGGTGTGGGGGTTGTCCACCCGGAACATCCGAAGGCCGTGGCCGATCCAGAAGTCGACGACCCTCTTCAGCTCCGTCCACAGCTCCCGCCACGCGGGGGTCTCGAAGTCGAGCGGATAGATGTCCTGGTACTTCTTCGGAGGGTTCTCCGCGTACTGGATGGTGCCGTCGGGCCGGTGACGGAACCACTCGGGGTGGTCGCGGACCCACGGATGGTCTGGCGAACACTGGTACGCGAGGTCCATGGCGACCTCCATCCCGAGCTCCCGCGCCCGCTCCACCAGCCGGTCGAAGTCCTCCATGGTCCCAAGGTCGGGATGGATCGCCGTGTGCCCGCCCTCCTCAGAGCCGATGGCCCAGGGACTCCCGACGGCGTCCGGTCCTCCCTGGGGGTCGTTGTTCAGACCCTTCCGGAAGGTGTGGCCGATCGGGTGGATCGGGGGCAGGTACACCACGTCGAACGACATGCTGGCCACGTAGTCGAGTCGCTTCGTCGCGTCCTGCAGGGTGCCGTGCCGACCCGGCTCCGTGGCGGCGGAGCGGGGGAAGAACTCGTACCAGGATCCGAACCGGGCCCGTTCACGATCGACCACGACCGTGACCTCGTGATCGAGCCGCGCGCCGTTCCTCCGGTCCGCGTGCGCCGCCATGAGGGCGGCCAGCTCGTCGTCGAGGGCCTCCTCGGCGGCGACCGGATCGCCCGGCAGCGACCGGAGGCGGTCGGCCCATCGCCGGAGCTTCCGCCTGGCCTCCCCGTGCGCTCGCCGGACCGCCTGCTCGATGTGGCCCGCGCCGATCAGCAGGTCGGCGGCGACATCCTGGTCCGCCTCGATGCGCTTGGCCAGGTCACGCCGCCATGTGCCGAAGCGATCGATCCACCCGCGGACCGTGAACCGGTAGTGCCCGAGGGTGGCGACGGTGAACGATCCCTGCCACCGATCGTTGGACAGGGGCGCCATGGGGACTTCGGTCCACGCCGGATCCGCTTCGCGACGGAACAGCAGGGCCGCGGCCATCTGATCGTGCCCGTCGGTGAAGACGTCGGCCTCGACCCTCACCTCTTCCCCCACGGACCGCTTGACCGGGAACCGGCCGCCGTCGACCTGGGGCTCGACCGCCTCGATGACCACCCGTCTCGTTCCGTGCCTGCTCATCGGGCCTACCCTCGGCTCACCAGCCATGCGTCCGACCATAGGCCGGGCGCTTCCACGTTGTCACGTTCGCCGCCGTCCCGCGGCTTCGGTATGCCACGATGGACGATATCGGCACGGGAGGCCTGCTCACGTGAAGCTCCACATGGTGACCAGACCGGGCCACCCCGATTTCCTGGACCTTCCCTGGGATGCGCCCCTTCACGAGTGGACCTCGTCGCGGCTGGTCGAGGTCCCTCGCGGCATCAGCCGGCACGTGGTCAGGTTCGCCGTGTACGGCCAGGCGCTGTACGGGCTGAAGGAGCTTCCGCTCGAGCCGGCGGTCCGCGAGTACCGGCTGCTTCGAGCGCTGGCCGAGCTGTCCCTCCCGGTCGTCGACGTCGTCGGCCTGGTCACCGGTCGGGCCGCGCCAGACGCGATCCTCATCACGCGCCACCTCGAGTACTCGCTTCCGTATCGGGTGCTGTTCTCGAGCCCAGGGCTGCCCGACGCCCGCAGCAGCCTGCTGGACGCGCTGGTCCAGCTCCTGGTCCGTCTGCACCTCAAGGGGTTCTTCTGGGGCGACTGCTCGTTGTCGAACACGTTGTTCCGGCGCGACGCTGGCGGGCTGGCCGCGTACCTCGTGGACGCGGAGACGGGTGAGCTCCATCCGAAGCTCACCGACGGCCAGCGGACCCATGACCTGTCATTGGCCGAGGAGAACATCGCCGGCGACCTGCTGGACCTGGAAGCGTCCGGGGCGCTGCCCAAGGACATCGATCCGATCGACACCGCCCACGAGGTGGCTCGCCGTTACGACGAGCTGTGGGTGGAGCTGACCCGGGAAGAGGTGTTCGGACTGGACGAACGATTCCGGATCGACGCCCGCTTGGGCCGGCTGAACGAGTTGGGGTTCGACGTGGGCGAGGTCGAGCTGGTTCGCACGGACGACCGCTACCGATTGAGCCTCCAGCCCAGGGTGGTGGAGCCAGGGCATTACCGCCGCCGGTTGATGTCGCTCACGGGACTGGACGTCCAGGAGAACCAGGCCCGGAGACTCCTGAACGACATTGCCGGCTACCGGGCGCAGCTCGAGTGCGAGGAGGAGCGAGTGCTGCCGGAGCAGGTGGCCTCGTTCCGCTGGTTCACCGACGTGTTCGAGCCGACCACCCGCGCGGTGCCAGCGGAACTGAGCGGGCGCCTCGAGCCGGCCGAGGTGTTCCACCAGGTCCTCGAACACCGATGGTTCCTGTCCGAGGCGGCCGGCCACGACGTCGGGATGCCCGACGCCGTGGCCTCCTATGTCGAGAACGTGCTCACGCATACACCGCCCGAGCGGGCGGTGTTGGCTGCTGGGGAACCCGACGGGATGTGATCAACCGGTGGCGCCGGTGAGCCGCCGGTAGAGGTCCAGGGTCCGGTCGGCCACGGCGCTCCACGTGAACCGGTCCAGCACGCGTCGCCGGCCCGCCCGTCCCATCTCCTGGGCGAGCCCGGGATCCGCCAGCAGCTGATTGATCCGATCGGCCAGATCATCGGCGAACCGGTTCGGGTCAACCGGCCCGGTGCCGTCCGCGTTCGCTTCGAACGGGACCAGGGTGCCCGTCACGCCGTCGTCGATCACGTCGGGGATGCCGCCCGTGGACGTGGCCACCACGGGGACCTCGCACGACATGGCCTCCAGGATCACGATGCCGAACGGTTCGTACACCGAGGGGCAGCAGAACACCGTCGCATGCGACAGGAGCTGGACGACCGCGGACCGGGGGAGCATCTCGCTGATCCACCGCACCCCGCCGCGTCGCTCGGCCAGCTCCGCCACCCTGGCCGCCACGTCCCGGGCCAGCTCGTCCGTGTCGGGCGCGCCGGCGCACAGGACCAGTTGGGCGTCGGGATCGATCCGCTCCGCCGCCGCCAGGAGGTGCGTCAGTCCCTTCTGTCGGGTGATGCGTCCGACGTACAGCACGGAGGGCCGCGTCGGGTCCACCCCGTGGCGCATCAGGGTCTCCGTGTCCTCGTCCCGCCGATATTCGTCCGCGTCGATGCCGTTCGGGATGACCTCGACCCGCGACGGCTCGATCGCCGGATAGCTGGCCAGGACGTCCTCGCGCGTGGCCCCGGAGACCGCGATGACCGCGTCGGCCCCTTCCAGCCCCGTCCGTTCGCAATACGTCGAGAGTGCGTAGCCGCCCGGTCCGAGTTGCTCGGCCTTCCACGGACGGAGCGGCTCGAGGCTGTGGATGGTGGCCACATGCGGGATGCCGTAGGCCAGTTTGGCGAGGTGGCCGGCGAGGTTCGTGTACCACGTGTGGCTGTGGACCAGCGAGGCGCCGTCCAGTCCGTCGATCATGTCCAGGTCCACACGCAGGACGCCCGCCACGCTGCTCGCCGGCGAAGCCATGCCACCGGGCATCTCGTACGCGCGGACGATGGGACCGCCCTGCGTGGCGGGCCGGGGCCGCCCGAAGCACCTGACCTCGACGGGGGTCCGCTTCGCCAGCTCGCGGACGAGGTACTCCACGTGCACCCCGGCGCCGCCGTACACGTCCGGCGGGTACTCACGGGTCAGCACGACCGCATTCAAGGCGGTGGATGCTCGTTCGCGCAGGTCAGGGTCGATGTGGTAATCATGCAGCAGACCGGTAGAGGGGGGAGGCGACGCGGTGGCTCAGATCGCCCTGGAGGATGTGGCCAAGGTCTACCCCGATGGCACCCGGGCCGTCACGGACCTGGACCTGGACATCGGTGACGGTGAGTTCATGGTGCTGGTCGGACCGTCCGGCTGCGGCAAGACCACCGCGCTGCGGATGGTGGCCGGGCTGGAGGCCATCAGCGAAGGCACCATCAAGATCGGCGAGCGGGTGGTGAACGGCCTGCCGTCGAAGGACCGCGACATCGCCATGGTGTTCCAGAACTACGCCCTCTATCCACACATGTCGGTGTACGACAACATGGCCTTCGGCCTGAAGCTGCGGAAGCTCACGAAGCAGGAGATCGACAAGCGCGTCAAGGACGCGGCGCGGATCCTGGGGCTGGAGGAGTTCCTCAAGCGCAAGCCCAAGGCTCTCTCAGGAGGCCAGCGCCAGCGCGTGGCCATGGGCCGCGCCATCGTCCGCCATCCGCAGGCCTTCCTCATGGACGAGCCGCTCTCCAACCTCGACGCCAAGCTGCGCGTCCAGATGCGGTCCGAGATCGCCAAGATCCAGCGGACGCTCGGGGTCACCACCATCTACGTCACGCACGACCAGGTGGAGGCCATGACCATGGGCGACCGGGTGGCCGTCTTGCGCCGAGGTGTCCTTCAGCAGGTCGACACACCGCAGACGCTGTACGAGCGGCCGGTGAACATCTTCGTCGCCGGGTTCATCGGGTCGCCGGCCATGAACATGGTCGAAGCCACCCTGAGTCGGTCCGACGGCGGCGTGGTCGCCGAGTTCGGGGGCTTCCGGCTCAAGGTCGGCGCCGAGACGGCGCAGGCGCGGCCGGCGTTGGCGCGGTATGACGGCAAGCGCGTGGTCCTGGGCGTGCGACCGGAGGACATGGAGGACGCGAAGCTGCAGCCGAACGTTCCCCAGGATCAACGGATCTTGGCGACCGTGGACATCCGCGAGGCGCTCGGATCGGTGGTGATGATCCACTTCAACGTACCCGCCCCCATGGTCCTCACCGACGACACCAAGGAGCTGGCCTCGGACGTGGGGACGGAGGCGCTGGAGAGCCTGGAGGAACGGGCCCAGAGGGCCGAGAGCAGGTTCGTGGCCCAGCTCGACCCTTCCACGTCCGTGCGGGAGGGCGATCGGCTCGAGCTCGTGGTCGACACGACCCGCCTGCACTTCTTCGATCCCGAGACCGGTTTGGGGATCTACGGCGACTGAAGCGGAGCCGCCCTCCGGGGCGCGTACGTTCCCCCCGGGCTTCCTGTGGGGTCTGGCGACGTCCGCGTACCAGATCGAAGGAGCGGTCGGGGAGGACGGGCGGGGCGTCTCCATCTGGGACACGTTCAGCCACACGCCGGGCACGACACGGAATGGAGATACCGGCGACGTGGCCTGCGACCACTACCACCGGTGGCGCCAGGACGTCAGGTTGCTGGCCGAGCTGGGAGCCAACGCCTACCGATGCTCCATCGCGTGGCCCCGGGTGATCCCCGAAGGAGTCGGCCGGGTGAACCAGGCCGGGCTGGACTTCTATGACGCGCTGGTGGACGGGCTGCTCGCCGCGGGGATCCAGCCGCTGGTCACGCTGTACCACTGGGACCTGCCGCAAGCGCTCGAGGACGAGGGCGGATGGCCGGCGCGCCCGACGATCGACGCGTTCGTGGCGTACGCGGAGGCGGTCACCGCCCGGCTGGGCGATCGGGTGTCGTGGTGGACCACGATGAACGAGCCCCGGGTGGCCGCGAAGCTCGGGTACCGCACGGGCCAGCACGCCCCGGGACGCCAGGACCTGTCCGACAGCCTGGCCGCCGCCCACCACCTCCTTCTGGCGCACGGGTCGGCGGTCCCGGTGATCCGGGCGAACAGTCCGGCATCCTCCGTCGGGATCGTCCTGGACCTCAACGTGTTCGTGGCGGGCTCGGAGCGTGCCGAAGACGTCGAGGCGACGCACCGGGCCGACGGCGACGACAACCGCTGGTATCTCGACCCTCTGGCGGGACGGGGGTATCCCGACGATGTGGACAACCACGCGGAGGTGGTCTCGCCGTTCGTGCGAGGCGGGGACCTCGAGGCGATCGCTGCGCCGCTGGACTTCATGGGGGTGAACTACTACCGGCGGGAGCTGATCAGCGTGAGCGGAACGGTCGACGTCCCGGAGCTGCCGGTGACGGAGATGGGGTGGGAGATCCATCCGGACGGGCTGTTCGAGATGCTGACCCGGCTGGCTGCAGGCTACCCCTGGCCGGCGTATCTGGTCACCGAGAACGGCGCGGCCTTCCCCGATCAGATCGGCGCCGACGGGTCGGTCCGGGACCCCGAGCGGATCGCGTACCTCGAGGCACACGTCGACGCCGCCCGCCGTGCCATGGATGTGGGCGTCCCGCTCCGCGGGTACTTCGTCTGGTCGTTCCTGGACAACTTCGAATGGGCGGAGGGTTACACGAAGCGGTTCGGCCTGGTGCACGTGGACTTCGCCACGCAGGCCCGGACGTCCAAGGACAGCGCGCACTGGTTCGGGCGCCTCGCCGGCCATGGAGCGATCGCGACCGGCTGACTGTCCGGAAGGATGCAGTCCAGGGGGGGCCGGGGTATGGTACGGGCGGTCTAACCAGAGGAAGGGGGGGCACCGTGCGACGAATGAGATGGGTCCTCCTCCCGGCCGCGTTGGCGCTGATGGTCTCGGCATGTGGCGGCGGCGGGGGAGGTGCGGCCCCCAGCGCGGGAGGCGGAGGCGGCCAGAACAAGGGCACCGTGAACGTCTTCAGCGCTGTGGAGCCCGAGGAGAATGCGGTCCTGCAGTCCATCGCGGACAAGCTGATCAACTCCGCGCAGTCGGACTACAAGGCCGAGTTCGAGCAGTCCGCCGACTTCGAGGAGCAGGTCCAGATCCGCGCGCAGGGCGGGACCCTCGATGTCATCCTGCTGCCCCAGCCTGGGTCGGTGCAGGCCCAAGCCGCGTCGGGCAGGGCCATCGCCCTGGAGGACATGGGCTTCAAGCTCGATGACCTGGAAGCCACGTTCGGCAAGTACTTCCTCTCACTGGGCGAGTACAACGGCAAGCACTACGGCGTCCCCACCAACATCAACTTGAAGAGCATGGTCTGGTACCCGAAGGACGACTTCGACGCCAAGGGGTACCAGGTTCCCAAGACCTGGGACGAGATGATCGCGCTCTCCGACCAGATCAAGGCGGACGGGGGCACGCCGTGGTGCGTCGGCTTCGAGAGCGGCGGCGCCACCGGGTGGCCGGCCACCGACTGGATGGAAGACATCATGCTGGCCACGGCCGGCCAGGACACCTACACGAAGTGGCTCAAGCACGAGATCCCGTTCACGGACCCCTCCGTGAAGCACGCGGCCGAGATGTTCGGCCAGGTGATGTTCACGGACGGATACGTGCTTGGTGGCGCGAGCAACACGCCGTCGATCGCCTTCGGCGATGCCCCGGGACCCATGTTCGACAGCCCGCCGAAGTGCTGGCTGCACCGGCAGGCCAGCTTCATCACCGCCTTCTTCCCGAAGGAAGCCGTGGCGGGCACGGACTACGACTGGTTCCCCTTCCCGTCCATCGACCAGCAGGGCACGCTGTTCGCCGGCGAGCTGGCGGTCGTGTTCCGTGACGCGCCCGAGGTTCGCGACTTCCTCACCCGGTTCATGGGCACGGAAGTCCAGTGCGCCATGGGCAAGGAGCCGGGGAGCTCGCGGATCTCGCCGAACGTGAACGTCGGACCCGAGTGCTATCCGAATCCCATCCTTGCCGCGGCATCCCAGGTCCTGACCAAGGCGCTGGCCGGAGAGGGTGCGGCCGGCTTCGACGCCTCCGACCAGATGCCCACGGAGGTCGGCTCGGGGAGCTTCTGGACCGGCATGGTCTCGTACATGCAGGGAGGCGCCGCCAGCTTAGACAAGGTGTTGAGCGATATCGAGGCGAGCTGGCCCACTTCGTGAG